>JAFGDG010000152.1 GCA_016932245.1 Thermoplasmatota archaeon | reverse complement strand
TATAAATACTATATGTTATATATATCTAACATAAAGTTAGAAATAAATAATAAAAAGTTAAAAATGAATAACAAAAGGTGATTTAAAAATGAAAGAAAAAATGACAATAACATTAGGTATTGGGGTAGTAACTTTAGTTGTATTTACTTTTTTGTTCTATATTGTTCAAAATCCAAAAATAGAGCTTTTTGACATCATATCCATTCCAATCATATTTATTATAATTATTACCTCTTCTTATCTTGTATATGATAAATATAAAAATATAAAAGCTGGTCTTCCAACTAAAGATGAAAGATTGACAAATGCTGCATATAAAGCAGGTTACTATGGATTTATCACTGCAATATGGAGTGCAGTAGGTAGCAATATGGCCTCGATATTTCTATTTGATCAAGAGATTAGGGGGGGTCTCGTCGTTGCAGCGGTAGTATTGGTCTCTGGTATTGTCTTTATGACGTCTTATCTCTACTTTGCAAGAAAAGGTGATGTGGCGTGAGGCACCCGCTTTGGTACCTTGGCTTTTTATCATTACCGAGTCTTCTCTATGTCATCAGAGGAGATCCCGGTTTTTTACTTTTCCTTTCCTTTCTTATGTTCTTCTTTACCTATTGGACAAAAACAGATGAACGTGTTGCTGTAAATATTGGTCGCGCTTCAAGAAATGCCTTTTTGTATACTATGATTATAGGTGCAGCGTCTATCATCTATGTGAATCTAGTCCAAGATAGTGCTTGGTATCAATGGATGTTTGCGCTGGTGATAACTGGTGCGCTTTCCATCTGTGTACTCTCATTTATGTACTATGATTCAACTGGGAGGTAATATGAAGACAAAAATCAAAGAACTCAGAGCCCGATACGACCTTACCCAAGAAGATCTTGCACGAAAGGTAGGCGTGCGGCGTGAAACTATTGTTTTTCTCGAAAAAGGAAAATATAATCCGTCCTTGAAACTTGCCCATGATGTTGCCAAAGCCCTACAGACTACGATTGATGACCTGTTTATTTTTGAGGACAAGTAAGTGCTTTTTGCAGAGTCATAATTGCTAATGTTGCACAGTGCATATGTTCTTCTGGAAGACCGCCCAGAACCTCAAGTAACCTAACCTCAGTAATACGCTTCGCTTCTCCAAGAGAAAGACCAGTAATCATCTTTGTCAGCATGTTTCCACAGGCAATACTTGCGCCACATCCATCAGTCCAAAAATGAGCGTCCTGTATGATATTGCCCTTGATCCTAAGATCTATTTGCACGGTGTCGCCGCAAGGCCCTTTTATCTGTCCAGTGGCATCTGGATTTTCAATAAAACCAAAGTTGGTCGGACTCCTGTATTCTTTGATAACCTTTTTTGAATACGTCTCTTCTTCATCACGATCGATTTTTTGTTGAAGATTTTTTACCATTTCCTCAAAATCCTCGTCACTGCTCATACAATCAAATCCTCCTTTATTTTACTCCACATCTCAACGATTCTCTCAGCTAAATTGCCATCTGAAAATTCTACTATACTCTTCTCATTGACCATCGCATCAGTCATAATTGTGTCATATGGAAGATTTCCGACAACCCTAACATCAATGCTTTCACAATATCGCTCAATTTTTTCTGTATTGTCCACGTTGATATCGTATTTGTTAATGCAAACAACCGCAGGAATGCCAAAATGGTTTGCAACACCAAGTATCCGCTCAAGGTCATGGATGGCAGAAAGCGTTGGCTCAGTAACAATCAATACCAAATCTACTC
This sequence comes from Thermoplasmatota archaeon, assembly GCA_016932245.1. Taxonomy (GTDB): domain Archaea; phylum Thermoplasmatota; class E2; order DHVEG-1; family DHVEG-1; genus JAFGDG01. Next base: position 20,325 of record JAFGDG010000152.1, on the reverse strand, counting down.
CTGTAAGAGAAGCAATAACAGGGCAACCAATTCCAGGAGGCCCATCAATAATCACCAACTCTTTCTTTTTCTCATCTGCTAATTGTTTGGCATTATTTCTCACAACGGTAACTAGTTTTCCAGATGCCTCCTCAGCGGTCTTCAACATGGCATGAGCCATTGGGCCAAAACGCGTCTCAGAAATATATGCAAAACCTGAGTCTCTTTTTTCCATTGTAACGGCATCAACCGGACAAACATATTCACAGACACCACAGCCTTCACAAGATTCCTTAATAACATTGATCCCCTCATCAATTGCATCAAACTTACAGGATTCATAGCATTTTTTACAATCGATACATGTATCTTTATCAATATGTGCAATATTTAATCCATGAAATTCTATCGTTTTTTTAACAGTAGGCTTAAGAATAAGATGAAGGTCTGCAGCATCAACATCACAGTCAGCAAGAACAGCATTTTTTACTATGGAGGCAAAGGCAGCAGTAATCGATGTTTTACCTGTCCCCCCCTTTCCGCTAATGACCGTAAGTTGCTTCATGCTTTCACCTCAGATTGTATTCTGCTAAAAAGATGTTGAAACTCGTTTTTCCAATCAGGGAGTTCATTTACAAATGGGATGCCTTTGGAATAAAGTTTCGCGATTTCCTCGCTATGCGGAATTTTCATAAGAACAGGAATTTTCTCATTTTGACAATAACGTTCAACTTTTTTATCTCCAACCCCATCGCGATTAATGATCACCCCAAACGGAATGCACATATGACGAATGACATCAACTGCAAGTTTAAGATCATGAAGGCCAAAAGGAGTGGATTCAGTTACAAGTATGCAATAATCCGAACCACCCACAGTTTCAATAACTGGACAGGACGTACCTGGAGGGGCATCAAGAATTACATTCTTGCTCTTATCGACTTTTCGCTTCAATGCTTTAATGACAGGGATGGCCTGTATCTCTCCAACATTCAACAACCCATGATAAAAATCAATACCCTCTGCAACTCCATGTTCAACTACTCCAACGACTCGCTCACTCCAACCAACGGCATCCTTGGGACAAACAAGCTCACATCCACCACATGAGTGACACAACTCAGAAAAAACAAGTACATCAGATGGAACGACAGCCAAGGCATTATATGCACAGAATTCAGAACATTTGCCACAAAAATTACATTTAATCTTATCAATCTCAGGGATGTTTACCGAGACATCTTGCCGCTCTTTTATTTTTGCATTAAGGAAAATATTTGCATTTGGCTCTTCAACGTCACAATCAATAAGCTGAACATTATCAAGACTCAACGCAAGATTTGTGGCAATCGTTGTCTTTCCAGTACCACCCTTTCCGCTTGCAATTGAAATAATCATTATTTCGCCTTCAATATAAGTCGCGCCATTTCACTATCAATGTCTCGTGCGACTAAGGGGCATTTTACCACTAACATAAAAAAAACATCACGATCTACATCACTTAAACCTTCATAGTTACCTTGTCCCTTAGAAACTACCATATCTGACGATTCAAAAATGTTATAAAACTCTTTAGATGCATAGGCTAATACCATTCCAGGTGCTGATTGAGTCTGACCGGCATCCCCCTCCATAATAGTTGCAATTTTGTCTATTTCTGCAAACTTTGTATCTTCCCTTGTTGCATCATTAATTATGGGATTTGCTTTTACCACATAGGTAACCTTTTTCTCTCTCTTCGCTAGTTCTTCAAGTAATAATTTGTCAAAGAAGATTTCTCCAGTATTATCGGCTAGGTAGAGAATAGTTTTCGAGCTTGCCAGTGATTTCTTAAATTGAGGATATGCATTATCTTCAAAATCCTTTTTTACTGCCTTGTCAATCATATCTTCAATATTGAATCTATTGCTAGTGCCAAAATCGATAACGTTACCAACAATTGCAAGTTTTATGGCCATCAGCAGAGGATCATCTGCTTCGCTTACTAGCTTTTTGAGATGTGGATATTGGGTTTTCGCTTTTTCATTTGATTGATCCTTTACTTTTTTATACGGATCTTTTGATCTTGTAATATTTCTTATAATTTCATGTACCTCTCTAGATAGTTCTGGAGGAGAATCATTAAAAGAAATGGTCTGAAGATGTTTCATAACTTCTCTCAGAACTTCTGCATGAGCATCTTCATCATCGGTTGCCATGCGTGCTGCTTCCAATGACTGCTTTATAAAACAAGGTATACACTCTAGATATGTTTTCATTGTTTCACATGCTGAGGCTGTTAGTGATGATGACGGTCCCGAAAGGCATGTTGCCCGCAGGCATCATTTATACTTGCCTTCTGAAGTCTCCCCTGTTTAAATGCATCAACAGCATCCTTGACCGTTCCAGATGCACCAATATATACTTCAATACCGAATTCTTCGAACATGGTGATTGCCCGTCTCCCTAGACCTTGACAAAGCATAACATTTACTCCTTCCTTTACCATGATTTGAGGAGGATCTACCTGCCCACCCATATGGTGGCTCGTGTTAGGAATAACCTTTACGTCATCCGTATCAAGATCTACTATGGTGTACGTAGGTACCCTGCCGAAATGCTCTCCAACAAAATTGTTTAGCCCATTTTCTCCCATAGTTGGTATACATACTTTCATAGATTTCTACCTCTTCCAAAACTTCTACCAGTGCCACCCATGCCAAAATGACTATTGACACTGGCACCTTTTGTCTCTTGCAACTCCCCTCTCTTGTATTGCTCTACTGCTTCACTCACTTTTCCAGTTGCTCCTGTAAATATCCTTATTCCTGCTGCAGACAGGGTTTGAAATGCATTTGGGCCCATGTTTCCTGTAACCATTGCGTCTACTCCTGCTTTTGCAATGGTCTGTGCTGCCTGTATACCGGCTCCGCCAGAAGTCATTGCGCTCTCGTTTGAAATAGATTCAAAACCCATGGTCTCTGTATCTACAATTAAGAAATATTGACATCGTCCGAATCTTGGATCAACTTGTGCATTCAAATCTTCACCTGTTGCTGATATTCCAATTTTCATATTTAATCACCTTTTACCCCAGATAGACTCCGTACTAATAACTGTTAGTATTCAAGCCCTTGTCATAGGACTACCACATTTTGGGCATTTCTTATTATAGCAAGGCACACCTAGCTGATGCCCTTCCTTATGCCCACAGTTAGGACACCGACATTCGCCATTGGGGCCTTGAGCAAAACCGCCGCCTAGGCCACGGCCTCTTCTTCCCCTGCCCCCTCCAGCTATGGGTCCTTGTCCGTCCGGTCCTGTTCCATCTCCACCTGGCATATCTTATTTCACCTCTTTTTATTTACAATATTTTCAATGTTTTTTACTATTTCAGAAAAAGCTTTGGCAGTATCCGACTCTGCATTTTTAATAATAAATGGCTCTCCAGAGTCTCCCGTGTTTACTATTTCTTGATCTATGGGAATTCCTCCTAGGAAAGGAACCTTAAAATCAATAGATGCCTTTTTTCCTCCACCTGTTTTAAAAATGTCAATAGCTTTACCGCAATGTGGGCACTTAAAACCACTCATATTTTCGACGATGCCAATTACAGGCATATTCATTTTTTTGACAAAATTAATGGATTTTCTTACACTTAGAAGTGCAACATCCTGTGGCGTTGTGACCACAATTGCCCCATCGCTATTTGGTATAATCTGTGCAATACTCAGCGGTTCGTCGCCCGTTCCAGGAGGTAGATCAACGATGAGGTAATCTAGATTTCCCCAGTTTACATCACCGATAAACTGTTTCATAGCTCCCATCTTTAGCGGTCCACGCCAAATTACTGGTGAATCTTTATCTTTGATGAGAAAGCCCATTGACATCACTTTTAATTTTGGTGAGGCAAAAACGGGATTTATGCCTGTTTCAGACATTTCAGGTCTCTTTTCTTCAACACCAAGTATTTTGGGGATACTGGGACCGTGCATATCGCCGTCAAGTACTCCTACACTATATCCTTTCTCTGCTAGTGAAAGTGCAAGATTCGCAGAAACGGTACTCTTGCCGACGCCACCTTTACCACTTAACACGACAAGTTTGTGCTTTATGTTGCTTAAGCTGTTTTTAATCTTCGCATCATCATATCCTTTTTTTTCCATAGTTTCCCTCTGTTGTTTTTTTAATAGTAATGTGAAAGAAAGACAAGAGAAAGAAGCAGCCTTCTTAAACTTTTTTAAGGCACTTCCTTTTTTTCTTTAGAAAGTTCTTGAAGCCTTTCCTTTATGGCTTTGAGTTCGCTTTCTAGGCCTTTTACCATGTCTTCGAGGTAGGACTTTTCTTCTTCTCTGCTGGATTCGGGTGATACTTGTTGCTGGTATGCCGGATAATATGGAGCTGGTTCGTAATACGGCTCTGAGTAATATCCTCTACGCCAAAAGCCTCTGCCACGACCCCAGTATCCTCTTCCATAGCCTCTGCCAAAGCCTCTACCTCTTGGGGCTCCCTTTGCGAATCCTGGGCTATCATATCCTGAGCAGTAGCCCAATCCTCTTCCAGTTCTTGGCCCATAGCCTTCTGGTCCTGTTCTGTTGCCACCTGGCATATCTTTTTACCTCCTTATTTATCTGAGAATGTAATCTCCGCCTTGGATGCGGATAGTATATCCGTTGACTAATGCATTGACCACTTTTTTACGTGCTCGCTGCAAGTCATTCCACAGCGTTTTTCTTGAAACCCCCATACATGCTGCTGCTTCTTCCTGTGTAAGGTCTTCGAGGTCAACTAGTCTAAGTGCCTCAAGCTCTTCTACTGTTAGTATCACTGTGTCTGTAGGGGTTTGTTGCCCGTATGGCTTGAAGTGGGTTGTTTCAGGGAATTGTTCAATCCATCGTCGTCCACGACATCTGCCCCGACCACGACCATATCCGCGTCCATACCCAGGCATAATGTTACATTCCTATTAATTACTCATATGAGAACTAATATATATACTTTTCTAATATGCAGGCTTGCCTCAAAAATAAGGAGAAATGCTGACTTTCGGGTCAAATATTGCTTTCGATTGCCTTCAGGAAAAACTCCTTTTCCCGAAAACTATGTAACATGTGTGTAACTATAAATATATAAACTAGGATATAATAAGTTGATAAAATGGATCATAGGATATTACTCTCATTGAAAATACTTTTTCTTGTTAGTGTTTTAGTAATGGCAACGTTTGCTGGTTGTACTGCTGAGGAACAAACTGTAGGGGAACTACAGGCGTTAGTATCAGAACGTGAACCAGACCAACCATCATTACTTCCAGATTGGAATGATGGAGAGTATCATGACTATGATGCTACTACACATATGCTCACGATTTTTAACGATAATTTTCCTGATTTAGTAGATGTGTTCTCCATAGGAAAAAGCATTCAGGGACGAGATATCTGGTGTGTCAGAATAACAAATGAAAAGAACAATCAGGCAAAATTGTCCTGTCTTATTGATGGGTGCATTCATGGTAATGAATGGGAGGCTGGTGATGCCTGTCTATATCTTGCTGATTATCTCCTTATTAACTTTGGCAATAATGCAACAGTTACTCATATTTTGAATATCAGCAAAGTGTATATTATTCCCTTAGTAAATCCTGATGGGCGGCAGCAAAATACACGGTGGAACGCAGATAATATTGATTTAAATCGGAATTTTGATGTTGATTTTGGTAGACTACGCGGGCATAGTATCCGTATTGGAAAGCTGTTTGGATGGATAAAAATTCCATACATATACATCCCTAAAGTGGGCACGCTTACCAATTGCGGCAGACGGCCTTTTTCTGAGCCAGAGGCACAGGCTGTAAGAGACGTGATGAAGACAATTAATTATCATGATTTTTCTTTTTATGTGAATTGTCATACAGCAATACACAATATCGCGACCCCATGGAGTGCTTTTAAACCCCCGTCTGAACTGACACAACAAGAAATAAACGTACACGATTCTGTGAAAAACTGGGTTGATGAAAATACAGAATACGAGAGCACTCCTCTCACATATCATCCAAGCGGAACTGTGACTGATTGGTGTTTCAAAGAGTTTCGTGTACCATCTTTTACGTTAGAACTTTTATCACAGGATTATGAACCAGGAATGGGGGAAGGAAAACATGATCATCTGGTCCATTGGATGAATACAACCCTCCCCATATTTCTGTATCTGTTAGTTAATATCGAAAATCTACATGATTGGCAATTACCTACCATTCAACCATGTTTGCCCGAAGGTGTTCCGCCGCCTCCGCTTCATTAATCTTATCAGTCTCTTGTTCATACACGTTTGTATATGCAACTACTTTCATGGAATGTTAACGGCATTCGTGCTGCAGACAAAAAAGGATTATTTACGTGGTTTTCTCAAAAGCAACCCGACGTTTTATGTGTACAAGAAATAAAAGCATTATCTGAACAACTTCCACCCTATCTCAGAAACACTCCTGAGTATCACGTCTATATTAACTCTGCAGAGCGAAAAGGGTACAGTGGCGTTGCCACCTATAGCAAAACCAAACCACTAGATGTAAAAACAGGGTTTGGGATTGAAAAATTTGATTCTGAGGGACGAATTCTCATAACAGCTTTTCAAGACTTTGTCTTGTTTAATATTTACTTTCCCAATGGGAAAAAAAACCAAGAACGATTAGACTACAAACTAGACTTTTACGATACGTTTCTTGCCTATGCAGATAATCTCAAAGCAGAAGGAAAACATATCGTGGTCTGTGGTGATTTTAATACGGCTCATCAAGAGATTGATCTGGCGCGACCAAAGGAAAACGCCAAAGTATCTGGTTTTTTACCCATTGAACGTGCCTGGATTGACACGTTTATTGATCACGGGTATGTTGATACCTTTCGTCATTTTCACAAAGAACCAGATCATTACTCGTGGTGGGATCTCAAAACAGGAGCACGTGAACGGAATGTGGGCTGGAGAATCGACTACTTCTTTGTCGATAAATCGTTCTTGCCACAGGTAACCAAAGCCTTTATCTTGCCAGAGGTAATGGGATCTGATCATTGTCCAGTGGGCATTGAACTTAAGGTGTAACGGAGGGCAGCACATGAAGGAATCACTTGATATTATCTCTAAACAACAAAAGGAATTATCGACCTTCTCAGGAATCGGGGCTTTGCTTGGTTGGGATCAAATGACGTATATGCCAAAGGCAGGAGCGGCGGAACGATCAGAACAAAGTGCGCTGCTATCCCAACTTGCTCATGAGAGGGTTGTTGATGATACGTTCTGGCATCACATCCAATTGCTCATGAAGGAAGATACTTTTTCTAAGCTGAAACACCGTGACCAGATTATTGTCAAACGACTGCACACCGACGTTGAAAAAGCTCGGAAAATCCCCTCCGATTTTGTCGTACGAATGGCAAAAACTACAACACTTGCCTATCAAGCGTGGGAAGAAGCAAGAGCGAAACAACAATTTACGGTGTTTGCCCCTCATCTTGAAAAGATTATTGCCCTTGAAAAAGAATATGCAGGATATATCAGCCTTCCTGGCCATCCCTACAATAGCTTATTGGATGACTATGAAGAGGGGATGACGGTTGACATTCTCAAACGAGAGTTTTCATATTTAAAACGTGAACTTGCCACCCTTCTCAATAAGATTACGGAAAGTGAGACGTTCGCCACCCAAAAAGACCTCAGCCTTTCACTTTCATCAAAAAAACAAGAAGAGCTCTGTCGAACCATGATGAATACGATGCTCTTACCTAAAGAAAAAACCCGTCTTGATGTGTCTACCCACCCCTTTACAACCTCCATGGCAAACGATGATGTTCGCATCACCACTAATTTCGGACGACAGCAACCATTGTTTGCATTTTTTTCAACCATTCATGAGGCAGGACATGCGCTCTATGAGCTAGGCATGCCTCAGGATGAGTACAAAGACACGGTAATTTCGGATTCTCCTTCACTGGGAATGCATGAATCCCAGTCGCGATTTTGGGAAAACATGATTGCACGAAGCAAACCATTCTGGAGCTATTGCTACCCTTTGTTCAAAAAAACATTCTCTTCAGCATTCAAAACTATTGATTTCGATACCTGGTATTCCTACGTCAATCAAGTGAAACCTTCACTCATCAGAGTTGAGGCAGATGAATTGACCTATGGTCTTCATGTGATTTTACGCTTTGAGCTTGAACTTGCATTGATTGACGGGTCATTGTCAGTTACCGAACTCCCCTCTGCATGGAATAAAAAAATGCACGAGTATCTGAGAATTGAACCAACAAACGATGTTGATGGAGTATTGCAGGATATGCATTGGAGTGGTGGTAGTTTTGGGTATTTTCCCACCTATCTTATTGGAACCGTCTATGCATCTCAGCTGTTCGATACACTCTCTCTTGATAACCCGGTCGTCAAGGATGATATTTCTCAAGGCAACTTTACCTCTATTCTTCAATGGCTACGAAAACACGTTCATAGCTACGGCCGACGGCTGACTGCAGAAGAGATTATGCAGAAAACGTGTGGTGAAGGTTTAAATTCCAGCACATTTGTAACATATCTTAAAAACAAGTATAGTCTGTTATATGGGCTTTAGCGCTCTTAAGCTCCGAATTTTTCCAAGCGTTGAGCATTTGCAAGCGCAAGAGGCATTAACTCAATTGCGGGCAATCTGGGGCCAAGACCCCCCCTCATACAGGCACGCTCGCCAAACATTGTTACTTCATCAGAACGACATTGTTTTGAATAGAGCAGGACAGGAACAGGGTGCCAGCTATGGGATTTGAGTAACGATGGTGTCGAATGGTCCCCTGTAACAATGATGACGTCAGGTTCTAATTCCATGATGCGAGGAATCATACTATCGACCTCTTCAATAACGGAAACCTTGTTGGCAAAATTACCATCCTCGCCATAGCTATCTGTTTTTTTCACATGGACAAAGAAAAAGTCATACTTATTCCACTGCTGTTTAAGAGTGGCAAACTCTTCTTCGATGGTTTGACCTGTTTTCAACACATCCATACCAATTAATTTTGCCAGTCCCCGGTACATGGGATAGGCAGCAATAGCTGCACTTTTCAAGCCAAATGTTTTCGGAAATTGAGGCCAATCAGGTTTTTTGGAAAACCCTCGTAATAAGACCATGTTGGCAGGATGCTCATCAGCCAGGATGTCTTTTGCCTGGTCAACAAATTCTTTGACAATCGTTACTGTCTTTTCGGCGTGATGAGAAATACCATGTGGCTCAAGAGGCTTGTTTCCTACTGCTTGTGGGTCAGTGTCAAATAGTTCACCAGAGAGATCTTTTCCTCTAATCGCCAGTAAAAATCGATGTTCTTTAACCGTCTGAACAAAGATGTCCGATCCACATGACACTTGACTGCAAAGCTTTTCACATAACTTTGCGTTTGTTTCAGAAGAAATTCTCCCCGCACGCCGGTCAACAACCACTCCGTTTTCATCGACAGTACAAAAATTACCGCGTGCGGCTACATCTTGCGGTTGCAAATCAAATCCTGATCCTAATGCGGCAAGTACTCCTCGTCCCACCTGATATTTTACCGGGTCATAGCCAAACAAACTCAAATGGCCTGGACCGCTTCCTGGAGTAATGCCTGTTCCAATGGGAAGCTGTAACCCACAGATGCCTTCCGATGCTAAATCATCAAGATGAGGAGTTTTCGCTGTCTCTAATTCGGTGAGACCCTGTGGCTCTAGGGGAAGTCCGCCGATTCCGTCCATAACTAGCATGACAATTTTGGTGTTATTTTGCTTTACCAGTTTTGAAATAAAATCTAAGTCCATTCCTTTCAATTCTCCCCAGAGAAACGCATATAAGGCGTTTGTACTGCGACAGCCCAATCACCACATTTCTTAATAAACATTATGTTGGATAGAGCTACATAAAAACAAAACATTATGTTTTTATATATCTTATCATATAAAAGGGACTCTTATGCTTAAAAAACAGGTACAATGTCCTACGTGTCACACCACGATTTCCGTTTCTGGGGAGCCTGGAGAAGTTATACAAGTAACTTGTTCAACTTGCGGTACCGCGGGTAAAGTTACCTTTCCTAATCAAGTAATCGCTAAACCAACAAAAGCGATAGAGGTCATGCATTTAACAAAAGCCTACGGCGGTATTGCTGCGGTTGATGATATTTCCTTTTCGGTGAATAAAGGAGAAGTCTTCGCGTTTCTTGGTCCCAATGGCGCCGGGAAGACGACCACTGTAGAAATGATCGAATCGATACGTACTCCTGAGTCAGGAACCATTCGCATTTTAGGAAGAGATATCAAGAACTCATTTCATGAAGTGAAAGAACGCATTGGCATCCTTCCGCAAGAGTTTCACTCCTTTGAACGACTTACGGTTCGAGAGACGCTCCAGTATTTTTCTATGTTGTTTAAGCATCGTGCAAGCATCGACAGCATCATCAGCGCAATGAATCTCAAAGCAGATGAAAAAAAAGTATACAAAAATCTGTCTGGGGGACTCAAACAGCGAGTTGGTGTTGCCATTGCGTTAGTTAACGATCCAGACATTATCTTTCTTGACGAACCCACAACCGGCCTTGATCCCAAAGCACGACGTGAAGTTTGGGAGGTTATTGAAGGACTCAAACAGCAAGGAAAAACTGTCTTTTTAACCACCCATTACATGGAAGAAGCAGAATATCTTGCTGATCATATTGCCATTATTCATAAAGGGAAGATTATTGCCGAGGGAACCTTGGATGAGCTGATTGATGCTTATGGTTCCGAAAACATTTTACTTATTAATAATTGTAAAACTGACGATGCTGCTGAAGTAATGCAGGCCCAGGGCTTTGAAGTTGCACAACATCGCAATGGAGATTTGGAAGTAAAAATCTCCTACAAAGATCAAGTTCTTGAGGTGCTCTCCCACCTGAGACACGAGTGTATCGAGTATGACAACATTAGTATTCGCCGGTCAAATCTTGAAGAAATCTTCTTGAAACTCACGGGTGCCAAACTCTCGGAGGCAGCACCATGAATCTTACTTTCATTAAAAATGATCTGTTGATGAGCATCAAGCAATGGACTCGCAGTACAGGTACCGTCTTTTGGACTATTCTTTTTCCCATTCTTCTCATTATGATTTTTGGCGCCATCTTTTCTAATGTGGGCAACATAGAGTACGATCTCGTGGTACAGGACCTCGATACATCAGACTTTTCAGAAGATTTTGTCGACATCTTACACAATATTTCGGTACTCAATATTATTGAAATTGATGGAGGGCAAGACATTACTACCTATATGCTTGATCATGATAAGGCTGCGGCGTTGCAAATCCCATCAGACTTTTCAGAAACACTCCAATCGTACTTTGTTGACCCTAACGCATCGATCAATCTTACTCTCTACACTGATCCTACAGAACAAACCACCACTGGAGTCATTCAGAACATTATTTTGAGCACCCTGTATGAATATAACATGGGATTTACCCATGGAAAAACCGTTGTCTTCCTTTCACAAGAAACAACACTTGGCGAGGACTATAGGTTCATCGATTTTTTTGTGCCGGGAATGATTGGCTTTACGATCATGACCTCTATGATTTATGGTAGCATCGAGCGTAATACGAAATATCGAAAAGATGGCATTCTCAGAAAGCTCTTAACCATGCCTATCACGAGAGCGGATTGGATCGTCTCTAAAATGCTCTTCATGCTTTTTTTATCATTTATTTCCACGTTTGTTATTCTTCTCGTGGGAACGGTTGTCTGGGGGTTGACCATTCATATCAATCTTTTCTTCTTTGTTATCATCATTGCGACCAGCTTTATGTTCTCAGGCCTTGGGATGATTGTCTCTCGCTTTGTGAAAGATGAAGAAGTGGCAGATATGGCAGGAGGGGCCATTACCTTCCCCATGATGTTTCTTGCAGGAACCTTTTTCCCGTTAGACCAAATGCCTGCCTTTTTACAATCGTTTGCCCAAGTGCTCCCGCTCTATTATGTCAACGAAGGATTGCGCAATGCTATGATCTATGCTGACCTTGATAAAACTGTTCATTTTACGCTTTTTGTTTTGGTTTTTGCGGCAGCTTTTTTTATTCTTGGCGTCTTTTTGACAAAATGGGAAGAAGACTAGTCTTTTGGCCATTCAAAGTGTGTATCTTTAAAAAATGAAAAATCAAGATTCCCCCAGTCGTCAAAATCTCGGCCGAGATGCGTCCCATCAGAATAATCCATAATGTCCCATGTATACAGATAGCTCATACAACTTTTATAGTTAAGATACTGCCAGAATTCTTTGTATCTTGGTGATGCCGTTGCAAGGTTATCAATTCCTCCAAAATCGTCCACAAAAAGACCAAGGGTATGCCCGAGTTCATGCATGGATGCAGAGACAATCACTTGTTCTCTTCCATAGGATGCAAATCCTCGCATCAGTAGTTCAACAGAAAGGGCAAAGGAATCTACATGATCCCAGCCCATCACCGCAAACCCGCCACCAGGAGTATAGTCACAGATGAGACCATAATGAAAGATGCCTTTCCGTGGATTGTTTAGATCATGGTGAAGGAAATACTTCCAGTATCGATCGCGAACCATTCCATATGATAGCCGTTCAGCGTAAGGAATTTCTTCTCCTCCGCCGAGTCGCCCCTCGTCAACATGAATAGTAATGTCGTGATTTGCAAAGGCCTGCTCCATTAGAGCCAAATGACTGGTGGAGGGTTTGTTTGTTGCATTGGGGGTTTGTGTTTCCATCCAGTCTAGTTCCAAAAAAATATCTTTGTGAAACGGACTGGAATTCCACTGGTCGGTGTAGCATTCCTCAATATTTGTTAGCGCATCTCCGTCTGGATCGAGATGAATGTGATCATCGGCAACCTCCGGATCATATCCCCATTTTTCTTCCCACCAATCAGGGCATCCGTCATCATCGGTATCTTGCTCTGCAAACGTGATGGTCGGGTGAACATCGTCGGGCAAGGTAATGTTACCATCAGGAACCGATGGATAGGCACATGCCCGTGCAAGTGGCGATCTTAACCACGGATAGACAAGGACCTTTCTTGGAGTCCATGTCACCCGTTCTGCTCCTCGCAATCCTGTGAATCGTGCAGGACCAAACCAAGAACCCCACCAATTATATCGTGCATCACACACCGATGATTCGGCGTACAGGCCATGGAGGGTACTTCCATAGAAATTCGTTTCACGAACAGTACAAGTACTATCCTGAGCATATACTCCATACCGAAAACTATCTGCCACATCGCAATTGGTGATCGTTATGTTGCTTGATCCATCCCTTGCTCGCACCGCATAATGCGTGTTTAGCAGAAGATGACAACGGGCGATAAGAATATCTGAAGAATATGCCGTTTTCACTCCCACGCCGTTATGCCTCACGACACAATCCTGGACCACTGAATGCGACGAATCTGTGAAAAAAAATACCACCTTGATTGTCGTTATGATCGTGTACAACACAATAGGCAATATGAACTAGTGATGAATCATTGCCAAGAATGCCAACACCGTTTGTATGGGCACGGCAATTATGAATATATTCTTCTCTGGCATGATTGTAGTGCACTCCGATTGCATTGTGAACAAAACAACAGTAATCAATTTCATTTCCTGTTGATGAATAGAGTAATATTCCTTCACCATTGGTATGAAACGTGCAGTGTGTTACCAAAGTATGACAAGTACCATTGATAATAATTCCCGAGCGCGTTCGGTAGACAGTACAGTTTCGTATCGTTACGTTCTCGGCATCAATGAGGACACCTGCATCCATATGGTAACCCCCACTATTTTTTATCGTGACATTTTCTACCGTTGCCCCTTCTTGTGTTATCCAGATGACCGTACCATCACCAGTGCCATCCACTATAGCTTCATGTTGGTGTTCCCCACAAAGCATGAGCTGTTTGTCAACCGTAACCGTCTCCTTATAGGTACCAGCAAACACATAAATGGTTTCACCACCCATTGCCGCATCAATTGCATCTTGGATATGAACATAGGGGTGATCGATACTTCCATCCCATGGTCCACCAGTGTTATCATCATCAACATAGATGATGTCCTCAGTATTGGCTCCTTCCTGCACCGCAAAAACAGTGCTACCTACAGACCCAAAGATAAAAAATAAAAATACCAGCACACAACACTTTTTTTTCATAGAAATCTCCCAGAAAACATCATAGTAGTTATACATAAATCTGTCTAGTCATAATTAAATTATATTAAAAAAATAGAAATATATTTATAGTAAGAAAGACAAAGGGTACTATAATGAATCATGCTAACAATTAGCATGAAAAGAAGGGAAATGAAATGTTGATCGTCGGGCAAGTATCATCTGAGGAAGAGCGCTACGAGGTAACGATGGTGGCACAGCTGGTGATGGTTGGACAACGATTCAGGTATCTTGCTCGCCAACAAAAGAAAAAGTGAAGGGAGGCTTTATTCTCCGCCCAAACTTTTGGTTCCAATGAGTGTTTTTGTGTCCGTCACTCCCTTAATTGATCGTATTTTATTAATCACGACATCCCCAATAGTATCAATATCGCCGCACTCGATTTTCAGCAGAATATCATATTCGCCAAAGAGCGGATGCACCTCAGTTACCTCAGGTATGCTTCTGAGTGTCTCGTATACAATTTTTTCGTGGAGAGGACTAATGCTTAACAATGCGAATCCTATTGCCATGGGACCATGAATGCTGGTTTGATGTCTTATAGTTTTTTGTTTTTTATCGTCCGCGGCAGTGATTTTATATACCAGGACATGCATTATATATGTTAACAATTGACAGGAGGCATATTGTTGGAGGAAAAATCAAAAGAAAAGTCAACAATAACAGATGTAGCAAATAAAGAATTGGGGTTATTGGGTAGACATATTGATGTTCTCAAGACGGTCAAAGAGCATGGCCCTATTGGTATTATTCGCCTCTCTCAAATGACGGGTCAACCACAACATATGATTAGATATTCACTCCGAACTCTTGAGAAAGATGGCATTATTACACCATCACCGCACGGTGCAGTAGTGACCGATCGTGTTCACGAGACCTTGGGGACACTTGAATCAACATTAGATGAGTTCACCATTAAAGTCGAAGATATTAAGAAAAAATTAAAGTAACCCTTTTGACGATACGAACGCTATCTCTTCTTTTAGAGAGGAGACGGCTCGTCACTTCATAATATTGATAACTTTTGTTAAATAAACGTTATAAACCATTGCTACTATAACTGAGATACTATTTGAGTACATGTGGTGTGATAGACATGAAAAGAAAACTCATACTTTCACTATTGATGATAGGCAGCCTCTTTATTGTGTCTGCAAGTTCTGTTCTTGCTGCCGATGAATTTGAAACGATTGACGATAATGAAGATGACGTTTATGATGCAGAAGCAGATACTGAAATATCTACCAAGCCTCACATAGATATCGTCTCAGCAACCTATGAGCGAGAAGGAAGCAGCGTAACGCTTACATTGACGGTTAAGGGGAACATCCAAAATAAGGGAGACATCGATGAATTGTATGATGATGAAGCAACATCCATCGAATATGTTGCGTATCAATTTGCTCTCTTGACGTCCATTGATACTGGCTATGAAATAGTATATATCAATAACCAATGTCAACTAACCTACTACTCTTCAGTTGGTTATGAAGATTTACCAGAAACAGAGAATCTCACAGAAAACGACTTTTCCGTTGATGGGTCAACTCTCACCATTTCATTTCCACTCAAAAATGCAAGTGAGACCTTTCTTTCATTGGAAGTGGCATCAGAAGACGCAAAAATCTCTCCTGTTTCATACGAGTGGTTTATTGATTACGCGCCCGATGATTTTGATGACGATCCTGATGATGGTGAAAATGGAGAAAATGGGAACGGCACCCAAAATGGAGACGATACCGAACCAACCAATGGCAATTCGAACCAACCGGATACATCGAATACCAATCTCTTCCTCTTTGCAGGTATCATAATAGCTATTGTTGTGGTAGGCATTGCTGTCCTAGTCTATATCATACGGCGGTAATCCTCTCCGTATCTTTTTGATATTTTTTTCTTTTTATCACAGTGAGTTATCTTTTTATCTAAGAACGCTATGCCCTTACAGCGAGGGTCGTTATGAGCGAGAGTAAAAGTAAATATGCCTATGAAAAGAAATGTGCCTGGGATCAATTCAATAAATCCGAGATTAAAAAGGCGTTTGATTTTGCCGAATATTACAAAACCTTTCTCAACAATGCCAAGACAGAGCGAGAGGCCATTTCTCTTATTCAAGATCTGGCAAAAAAAGGAAAGAAAAAGATCATCGTCAACCGGGGAAAAGAGGCAGCACTGGTTGTCAAAGGCAAAAAACCTATCAACGATGGCCTTCGTATTGTCATTGCTCATGTTGATTCTCCCCGCCTTGATCTCAAGCAGGTTCCCTTATATGAAGATGGGGAGAGTAAACTTGCGCTTGTTGAAACCCACTACTATGGTGGCATTAAAAAATTCCATTGGTTGACCATTCCTCTTGCTCTTCACGGCGTCGTCGTCAAAAAAGATGGAAAGACGGTTACTTTTGCACTGGGGGAAAAGGACAACGACCCGGTCTTTTGTGTCTCTGATCTATTACCCCACTTGTCACATGAGGTACAAGACAACAAAAAGATTACTGAAGCGTTTAAAGGGGAAAACCTCGATCTTGTGGTAGGCAATATCCCTGCAAAAGGGGAGGTAAAAGAAAAAATTAAGGCTGCGATTCTCGAGCAGTTGCACCGCGACTATGGTCTTATTGAAGAAGATTTTATTTCTGCTGAACTTGAAGCAGTACCTGCCTTTAAAGCAAAGGATGCAGGATTCGACCGCTCGCTGGTAGCAGCCTACGGTCAAGACGACCGTGCCTGCGTGTTTACCTCATTAAAAGCACTGTTAGATAGTAACACTCCAGAATATACGGCCATTGCCTTGTTTGTGGATAAAGAAGAAATCGGCAGTGAGGGCAACACCACTGCACAAGTCACCACGTTTTTACGCTCCATCATTAAAACCCTTGATCCTGCAGCGGATGTTGATGCAGTTATGCTCAAATCAAAAGTCATTTCTGCCGATGTCAATGCCGCCGTTACCCCGAACTATATCGATGTGTTTGAACTCAAAAATGCATCAGCGCTTGGCCAAGGGGTAGTGATGTCGAAATACACGGGTCATGGTGGAAAGTATGCTGCCAATGATGCAACCGCCGAATATATCGCAGAAATTCGTACACTCTTGAATGCGCAGAATATCCCCTGGCAAACCGCTGAGCTCGGAAAGGTGGATAAGGGCGGCGGGGGAACCGTTGCAAAATACTTTTCCCGCCTAGGTATGGAGGTGGTCGATTTGGGTCCCGCGGTACTCTCGATGCATTCGCCGTATGAAATTACCAGTAAAATTGATATCTACGCAACATATCTCGCGTATAAAACATTCTTCACCAGTTAAAA
Source organism: Thermoplasmatota archaeon (assembly GCA_016932245.1). GTDB lineage: Archaea > Thermoplasmatota > E2 > DHVEG-1 > DHVEG-1 > JAFGDG01. The sequence continues at coordinate 2,836 of JAFGDG010000152.1, read as the reverse complement.
GAATCGGCTTTTGATGGATTCAAACGTCTCTTTCCACCCATTCATACAGTATTGGGGGTTACACGGCTGATCCACTTTTTGAGAAACAGGAAAGCCAGCAAGATGCATCATCGGCATCGTTGATTTTTTTCCATGCTTCCAGCGCACATATGCCCAATGTGCCACAAAAAACATCGGTCCCAATACTCGTTGTTTATCTGGTGCCCAGAAGTCAATGTTGTTTCTCCAACAGCGAGCAAGCACCTCCCACTGCAGTTCTGTAAGACTCTCAAGATTTGTTCTGCGGCAATTACCAAGAATTGCTTCATTGAGAGGGATGAAGAGCACTGGTGTATAGAACATCTTTGCATGGTTATTTTTCAAGTCATCAATAAGATTTAACGTTGCCAGCACATCGTCTTCTGTTTCATCAGGCTGTCCGGTCATGATAGTACAGAGCGGCCACCAATCATGATCATTCATCAGCCCAACCCCTTGTAATACTAGCTCTGGCCAGGTATCGACAGCATAGGGAAGTGCTTTGCCTTTCATGTATTTCTGCATGAGGCGGACGCTTCCTGTTTCAATGCCTACTTCAACAGAGATAAATGATTTTTTGTACATGGGGCTGGTTTTTGGATTCCACTTTGTTTTTTCAATGAGGATAGGGGTTAATTCTTCAAGAATTGTTGGATCGTAAATAATGGGTGCAAATGACCCATGTGACAACAGAATGTTCTCCACTCCAGGATGTGAGGCAATGGTCTTGTAGAGCTTGACGATTTCCTGTTTGTTAGGGATAAATCCCGGCTTTGATTTGTACAAAAAGATATCTTCCGTCACGGTAAAAATAGATTTAACACCGCCCTTGATATTCACGTCAACTTCTTTCATGATGTGCTCGATCGGAAACGAATATTTGGTACGCATGGTAGGACTACAGAATTGGCATCCCCGTCCACAACCCCTCATAATTTCAACCATGCCGTAGGATGCCGCATGTTTGATAAGAGGCACCTGTTTTCTCGCTGGTTTTTTTCCCATAATATATGAAGGCACGTTTTCCCCGTTAAGTACCTGTCGAAATACCTGTACGAGGTTTGGTTCTCCCTCTCCTTGAAAGAGAATGTCAATACCTAGTTTCTTTTGCATCCCTGCTTCCTTAATCTGCCAGCATCCTGCGCCGCCAACAATAACCGTTGGACGATATTTGACAATGGAGGGGTGCTGGATAAGACGGGCAAATTCAGCAGCATTGAGCGCTTCCCCGCCAAAACCAATGAGGCTGTTATAGGTAGTGGAAACGTACGCAAGACCCATAGGATCCATGGAGGAGATGCCCACAATTTTGGTATTCTTTCCGATAAACTTGTGCAACTCGTTGTAGTGTGCAACGACAACGGAATCCTCACCAAACGCGTCAATAAGCAGCGCTTCAACTTTCCTCAATCCGTAAATAGTTCGTTTAGCCGTTCCATCGTTATTGGTCGGTAGCTTTCCTAGTTGTTCGCGAAGTGCAAAACCAGAAAGTCTCTTAGGAAAAGTACAAATAAATGCTGCAAAAGGATTATTATCGTAATCATTTGCCTCAGCACGCGAAGCAGTCAACACAATAGGATAGCCGTCAATGTCCTCACCAGTTTTCATCGATGTCACTTATCCGAGCACTACTTTTTTTATTACAGGATCTTTGATAGTTTCTTGTACTTTTGATAAAAACTCTTTCCATGATAAGGCATTTCGTGACCAGCGAATAATCTCTTTTTTATGCAAGGATAGTATTTTCAGAAAACTTTGCCAGGTATAACCTTCAAGCTTGAGTGGTATCGACCATCCTCCTTCTTTCCAGAGATAGCTTGGTAGTCGATTGCCAAACCACATACTCAAGGTATCAATATCCCATTTTTTTTCTGCGGTTCCTTTTGTTTGTTCTTTTAAGATTGTTGGTTCTGGTGGTATCGTTAGTTTCATGAGAAAGCCCCATGTAGTATATACATGGGGGATGAATAGCACAGTGCTATTTATGCATTTCTGCTTAGTCCGCTTTTCATGTTAGTAATGTTGGTATTCGTGATAAAAAAGCTGGAAAAGACGTATTCGATAATAATCTGGTTGAAAGACTTCAAGGGACTATCAGAGAACGTAACAAAACACAAAGAGGATTAAAAGACGAATATTCAGCGTTTATCAGAGGACATCAACTGTATTATAATTTCATTAAATCACATGAAGCATTAAATGGTAGAACCCCATCAGAAGAATCAGGGATAATTATTGAAGGAAAGAGAAAATGGGAAAACCTTCTTTTGCATGCATTGAATTATAGAAATGAAGAGAGGGACAATAATGTCAAAAAATAATGAAAATACTTCTTCTGATAAAGAATTTTTAAATTTAATTAAACCGAATGAGGAAAGAAGAAGGATAAAAAATATTGGTATAATTTTTTGGATTCTAATTATTTCAATTGTTTCAATTTGTAGTGGATTTATTTTTAATTTGTTTTTTATTTTCAATATTGAAACATTTTATTGGGTTACAAGTGCCATAATCCAAGCTTTTGGAACAATGTTGGCAATCGTAATTTCTATTGCAATTTATAGGATGCAGACTACTGAAAATCAAACATCAGATATAACTGAAAAGTTAATGAAATTAGATTATAAAGAAGAAAATAAAGGTAAAATAATGACTATGGTAATAGATTTGTTAAAAGGAAGTTTACAGACCTTAGAGGACCTTAGAACCAGAATGAGTAATATAATTATATCAATGGGTTTTCTAGTAGTTATGGCACTATTAATGATATTTTTTACTAAAATTAATCTAAAATCCAATCTAATCATTGATAACAATC
>JAFGDG010000018.1 GCA_016932245.1 Thermoplasmatota archaeon | reverse complement strand
TATTCATATTGCATAACATTAGAAAATGAAGCATCTTGATGAGATAGATAAAAAAATTATCTACATGATAAATGAAGATTGGCAGCAGGGAACCACAAAAATAGGGAAGCAAGTAGGATTATCTCATACGGCTGTAAGATCAAGACTAAAACGTCTTCAAAGAGACATGCTAAAAGTGAATTGTAATATAGATATTGAAAAATTGGGACTAAAAATGTTTTTCATTTGTTTAGAAGCAAGATTTAAAAGTAAAGTCATTAACCATGTGCAGAACTGTCCTAAAATAATTTGCTACTTCAACACGTATGGAGAATATAATTTTGTAATGCTTGCGGTTGCCGAAAACACAGATACCATGGAGTCAATGATTGAACAGTGTTTTTCATTTAATTTTACTGATATCACAAAATATAATGTTATGCCTATCGCCACTTCTTCTTCTACATGTCATCACGTCAGATTTTTTACAGAAGATGAGAAACGCAAAATGAAATGCGACTTCAAAACAGATTGTCCTAACTGTAAATCTTTTAAAGAAAACAGATGTGTTGGATGCCCTCTTTGTGAAGGTTATAAAGGAATACTGTGAAGAATAAGTCAAGACACATATTCTATTTTTCTCCAAGAGTTTTAAGCATTGTAAGAATTTGGCCGTCTGTGAATCCCTTATGCTGGATAGCACCAGAGTAACAGGAACCAGCGCAAGCTCCACAGCCTTTGCATAACGCTTCATTTACCTTTGCAACAATTTTTTCCTTTTCACCAACCTTTTTTGTGACAAGTTCTATCGCTCTGTAGCTGCATACTTCGATACATAAACCACAGCCTATGCAATGTTTCTCATCAACCTCTGCAACCTTGCCAGGGAGCTCAAGATGCTCCTTCGTAAGAATAGTACAAGCCCTTGATACGGAAGCACAAGCCTGCGAAATACTTTCGTCAATAAACTTAGGCGAATGGGCCATGCCTGCAAGGAAAACGCCCTCAGTTGCAAAATCCACAGGACGTAATTTCATATGTGCCTCCATGAAAAAACCATCCTCATTCAAGGGTACTTTTAGCAGCTGGGACACTCTCTGATTGTCTTCCGATGGAACGATGCCAGCACTCAGAGTTAAAATATCTGTATCAATAACTAAGTCCTCATCCAATAATATGTCGTGAACCGTCACTAGGAGCTTATCACTATCTTTTCTAACAATAGGTTTTTTTTCTGGAGTATATCTAATGAAAATTATTCCTTTCTCACGAGCTTTTTGATAATAATCCTCTTTGAAGCCGTAGGTTCTCATATCGCGGTAAAGAATGTACACATTTGCTTTTTCGTTTATCTCTTTAATTTTCAAAGCATTTTTTACTGCTTGACTGCAACATATACGACTGCAATAAGGATGATCAGCATCACGTGAACCTACACATTGAATCATGACTACATTCTGATTATTATCAATTTTGAAATTACCCGCAAATATTCTTTGTTCAAATTCTCTCTGTGTTAGCACTCTTTTATCTTTGCCGTACAAATACTCTCTTGGTTTATTTTCCCGAGCCCCAGTAGCAACAATGATGGTACCATGATCCACTTCCATCTTTGCGTCTTTGTCTTTAATGATGGTTTTGAAATTACCAACATAACCAGAAATATTTTCAATCTTAGCACCAGTGAAAATTTTGATTTTATCATTATTTTTAACTTTTTGAATCAAGTCCTTTAAAAAATCTTGGGCATTTTCACCATAAAGGGTATAGTGAATATCTCTAAGGTTTCCGCCAAGTTCTTTTTCTTTCTCAATCAAAAATGTTTCAAATCCTTGTTCAGCAAGTTTCAAAGCACTGGTTAGACCAGTAAGGCCGCCTCCAATAATCAATCCTTTGTGATTCACATCCAATCTCACGGTTGGCAAAGGGTTTAACAAACCGGCTTTGGAGACGGCCATTTTAATTAGATCGCGTGCTTTTTCTGTAGCCTTCTCTGGTTCTTTCATATGAACCCAACTGCATTGATCACGGATATTTGCCATCTCAAAAAGATAAGGGTTCAAACCAGCTTCTTTGATCGTATCCTGAAATAATGGTTCGTGGGTTCGAGGAGTACAAGAAGCCACCACTATCCTGTTTATTGTATGTTCTTTAATCATTTCCTTGATATGTGTCTGTGTATCCTGTGAACAAGTAAACAAATTATCCTCAGCATATACCACCTTGGGAAGGGTTCTAGTATATTCAGCTAGAGAGGGAACATCAAGATATCCCCCAATATTACTTCCACAATGACAAATAAAAACACCAACACGAACAGGTTCATGTCTTACATCCATCTCAGATGGATACTGTTTTATCGTTACATGTTCACCACGCGATTCAGAGAGTAAGCCAGACACCATGGCGGATACACCACTGGCCTGAGCTACAGTTTCAGGAATGTCCTTTGGACCTGAAAAAGTACCAGCCACATAAATGCCAGGTTTATTGGTCTCCAAAGGACGAAAAGTAGAGGTGTTTGCAAAGTTATATTTATTTAAATTTATTCCAAATTTATCTGCTAACCGAACCGAATCATCAGGAGGATTGAGACCAACAGATAATACTGCAAGATCAAACTCCTCACTACTCAGACCACCTTTTTCATTTTCAAATTTAATGATAAGATTACGAGTCTTTGGATCTTCATCGATATTCGAAATACGTGAGCGAATAAATCGTACATTATTTTCTCCCTCTGCTCTGTCAATATATTTATCGAAATCTTTTCCGAAAGCACGCATATCCATAAAAAAAATGGTGGGTTCAACATTTGGTGCATGCTCCTTGGCAATTACTGCCTCTTTAACCGCATACATACAACATACTGAGGAACAGTAACCCTTGTTTATATGAGGATCACGACTTCCTACACATTGTATCCAAGCAATCTTCTTAGGTTCCTTTTCATCTGAAGGACGTACCACACGACCTTGGAATGGACCTGAAGCACTCAAGATCCTTTCAAACTCGATACTAGAGATGACATTAGGAAAACGACCATAACCAAACTCACTTTTAATTAGTGGATTAACTTCGTCAAATCCTGGAGAAAGAATCACGGACCCTACATCCAAGGTAATTAGTTCGTCCTTCATGTCATGGAAAATCGCTTCAGGTTCACAAGCGCCTACACATTGCATGCATTCACAGCAACCGCCGCAATTCAGGCAACGCCCTGCTTCAGATATTGCATCTTTTTCAGAAAAACCGAGTTCCACTTCATCAAAAGATCCCTTACGCTTCCTCAAGGGGAGAGAAGCCATCTCCACGCGTGGAATCTTCTTCAATTCCGTAATATCAACTTTTACATATTCATCAGATGTTCCCTCCTCCTCTCGCTTAAATCTAAGATTTTCTCCACGTAAATAACGATCAATTGAAACGGCCGCTCTTCTACCCGCTGCCATGGCCTCGATATATGTCTGAGGGCCTGTAACTGCATCACCACCAGCAAAAACACCAGAAAAATTTGTTTCAAGAGTAACTGGGTCAACCTTAATAGTGCCCCACTCAGAAATGTTAAGAGCTTCTCCTTTAGAGAGAAAAGACATATCAGGTTTCTGGCCTATTGCAGGCAGTACCATATCAACATCAATTGTAAACTCTGAATTTGGAATGGGGATAGGCCGCCTCCTGCCACTAGTATCTGGTTTTCCAAGTTTCATCCGCTGGCATTCAACACCAGTAACTTTACTGTTCTTTCCAAGTATGCGAATGGGAGCCGATAGGAAAATAAAGTGTATGCCTTCTCTTTGAGCTTCTTCAATCTCTGATTTCTGTGCAGGTGCCTCTTCAATTGATCGACGATAAATAATGAAAACCTCAGCCCTATCGCCATATTTCTGTTGAGCTACGCGAAGCGATGTTCGAGCTGCATCCACGGCAGCATCGCCGCCACCAATCACTGCAACCCGTTGACCTGCATTAACATCTTTAGTAAGGTTATATTTTCTCAGGAAATCAGTAGCTGAAATAACTCCTTCTAACTCTTCACCGGGAATGCCCAATTTACGAGCAATATGGGTTCCCACTGCAATAAAGACCGCATCAAAATTGTCTCTTAAGTTAGAGAGAGTTACATTTTTTCCGATACAAACATTGGTTTTAATCTCGACGCCAAGGTTCTTAACTAAATCAATCTCTCTTTTCAAAATATTGCGAGGAAGTCGATAACTTGGAATTCCCACGGCAAGCATACCACCAGCCACTGGAAGAGATTCAAAAACAGTAGGTTTATGACCTTTTAATGCCAGATCATAAGCAGATAACAGTCCTGCAGGTCCAGAACCAATAATAGCAACTTTCTTACTGGTTAAAGGTGCTTTTTCAGGATGTTGAATTTTTTCATTATATTCTCTATCACAAACAAAACGTTTTAGGTAATCAATAGCAACTGGATCATCCAGATCTCCACGTCGGCAAGCAGCTTCGCATGGGCGAGTACAAATGCGACCCGTGATGCCCAAAAAAGGATTCTTTTCCCTTACGAGCTCAAAAGCTTCCCGATATTTACCAGCGGAAACTAAGGAGACATATCCCTGAGCGTTAACATGAAGAGGACAAATAGCACGGCAAGGAGGGGTACCTTGTTTTTCAATTATAAACGCACTAGGATTTGCCTGAGGAAACAGTTGATAAATAGCATGTCGATCGGATAAACTTTCTTCAAAAGTGTTCGGAAGAACAACAGGGCAAACATCACAACAATCCCCGCAACTTTTACATTTTTCAATATCTATATATCTTGAGTGTTTTTGCACAACGACCTGAAAATGACCTGCTTGTCCTGCTACTTGTTCAACATTGGAACATGTTAAAATTTCAATATTTGGATGACGACCTGCTTCAACAAGCTTTGGTGAAAGAATACACATGGAACAATCGTTAGTGGGGAAAGTCTTGTCCAATTGAGCCATCACACCTCCAATACTGGGTTTTTTATCTAGAAGATATACTCTGAAACCTGAGTTTGCCAAATCAAGAGAAGATTGTATACCAGATATGCCACCACCTACAACTAAAACTTTAGAAACAGGTTTTGAATCATTGTGGTTCTTACTCGTGTTGTTTCTCATTTTTCTCCTTTAATACTTTTTAATTGTTGATATGAGAAAACAGGCCCATCTTTGCAGACATATACATTGCCAATGTTACATCTACCACATTTTCCTATGCCACATTTCATTCTCATCTCAAGAGTGGTAAAAATCTGGTTGGGTGGGAATCCTAGTTTCAACAGCTTTTCAATTACAAACTTTATCATAATAGGTGGGCCGCAAGTAACAGCTATCGTATTTTCTGGAGAAGGACTGACTTTTAGAAGATTATCTGGAACAAAACCTACGAAACGATCCCACCCGTGCTCTTCTTTATCAATAGATAGATGAACATTAATATCGTTTCTTTTTTCCAATTCAAATAATTCTTCTTTAAAACATAAATCCTTAGAACTTCTTGCACCATAAATGACATCAATTCTGTCATATTTTTTACGATTAGCCATTATGTAATGTATAACAGAGCGTAATGGCGCCTGGCCGATCCCTCCACCAATGAAAACCATGTTTTTACCAATCCAATCATCAACATTGAAACTATTTCCATATGGTCCTCTCATCCCTAGGGTGTCACCAATCTTTGCATCATGAAGGGCACTGGTTACTTTGCCATGTCTCATTATACTGACTTCAACATACTCTTTTTCAGTTGGTGATGAGGCAATAGCAAACATGCATTCTCCTACGCCAAACAGGCTTACCATTATGCATTGACCAGGTTTAAAAGAAAAGTTCTCCCGAATCTTTTTGTCTTTAACTTTCAGTCTGAGAGTTTTGATAGCACGTTCACCGCCAACTTCGTCCGTGATGTTTTCTATAATGGCAAGCCAAGGCTTGTAGGGATTATTCATCTTTTTTAACCTCCCGTGCCTGATTCACTATCTCAATTATGTCGATGTTTACCGGACATTCAGTTATACATCTTCCACAACCTACGCAGCCAAAAACCTGATTGTTTTTAGGAAAATAGTTAAATTTATGAAACACTCTATTTCTAATGCGATTCATCCGATTGGGTCTAGGGTTATAGCCAGATGCTTGCATAGTATATTCTGAGTACATACATGAATCCCAAACACGTATACGAGCGCCTCTATCTCCTACGATTTCGTCTTGCATATCAAAACAATGGCAAGTGGGACACAGAAATGTACAAATGCCACATCCTAAACATGTTCTGGCGATTTCCTCCCAATATTTATTTTCAAAAATTGAGTCAAGAATGGGTACTAGTTTTTCGCTTTTTATATGTCTTTTAATGTTATCTTTGGCTTTTTTCGTTACTTTTTCTTTTTTCTTTTTGTCCTCTTTATTTGCAGGCTTGAAACCTGCAAAGTTTTTCACAATTTTTTCCCCTTTTTTAGTAATTGATTCGACATAGTATCTGTCACCAATATCTGTTAGTAAAACGTCTAGGCCATCTGTGCCAGTTGGGCTACCGTTGACAGAAGTGCAAAAACAGTTTAAGCAGGGATTGTGGCATGCTAAACCAACCAGAATTGAGTTTTTTCTCTTTGACAGATACAGAGAATCTTCGTGTTCACCGGTGAAAACTTGATCAAGGATTTTCAAGCTCTTGGCATCACATGGTCTTATGCCAAATATAAGCGTTCTTTCATCCTTTTTAGGTGTTTCAAGAGTTATATTTTTATCTTTTGAAAATCTAAATAAAGTCTCGGTTTGAGGTAAATAAATCGATTTGGGGGGAATCCTGCTATTCTCGTAATCCAGCGTCATTTCATCTGGTTTTTTAATCGGTTTAAATAAGATTATATCTTTGTTCTTCACTGGGGCAAAAACAATATGGTCTGGAATAATTTGATTGATAAAATCATTAATTTTACCCTTGTCAATGATCATTTCTTGCATTTTTTATTTGATATCCTCCTCAGGGTCATCAGGTTTAAATATTGCCAGTAAAGGTTTACTGCCTAGTTCCACTCCAGCGCTATAATCAAAAAGTTCTTTGACATCTTTTTCCATTTTTTTATTTAATAACATCAATGGTATATCCATGGGACAAGCACGTTCACATTCTCCACAGCCAGTACATCGGCCAGCCAAATGAAAAGCACGTATAATATGCCATACTGCATTCTCAGAAAGGTTCACTGAACGGCAAAGCCATTGCGGATCCAATTGCTCAGCCATACATTTCTCACAGTAACAAACTGGGCAGACATTGCGACAAGCATAACACCTAATACAACAGCTAAATTGCTCCTCCCAAAACTTCCATTTTTCATCAGGTTTTTTCTTTTCGAAATCTTTCACGTCTTTATATTCCTCATTGCCAAGTGATTTAGTTTTTTCTCCAATTAGGACATCATAATTGAGTGGTGTCGGATATTCACAATGAAGACATTTATCAAGTAAAACTTCTTTTTTACGAATAGTTTGTTTTTTATTATTGAACTGCAAAACAAATTTGTCTTTTTCTTCAAAAACATCAATGTTCTCTAAAGGTTCAGAAATATTCTTTTGGAGTTTTTTAACATCTATTACACCCCCACATGCAACACCAATTATTATCAACCTCTCACGCGGTAGTCGTTTTTCGTTTAACATCTGTACAAGTGTCCTAGAATCACACCCTTTTACCACTACTCCAATTTTTTTATTTTCCTCTTCGGACTTGACATACGACGAGAGATTATTTACGCATAACGGAGAAAAAATGATTTCAGTAATATTGTCCTTTTTTGAAACAAAATATGGAGTAGTTTGAAAACCATATGTTCCCTTCTTGTAACAAATCACATATTTGACATCATCCTGTTTCAAGATCTTTTGGATTTCTTGCCTTAGTTCTTTATTATCTACCATTCATTTCTCCTTTTGATTTTCTGTATGGGGCCAAGATTTCTTATTTCATCTGTAGCAGCTTTAATCACATCAGCAAACTTGGCGCCTTCAGATGCAGAAATCCAGGTCATCTGAACACGGCGTGGATCAATTCCAATATATTCCAATAATTTCTTCAAAACTGTGATGCGTCGACGTGTGAGGTAGTTTCCAGTTTCATAATGGCATTCACCAGGATGACAACCACCGATAATCACACCATCTATCCCCTGCTGTAAAGCGTTAAGGACAAAAATAGGATTAATGCGACCTGAACACATCACTCGTATTATTTTTACATTTGGCGGATATTGAATCCTACTTGTTCCTGCAAGATCTGCACCTGCATAGGAACACCAATTGCACAAAAACCCGATTATGTTTGGTTCAAATTCTTTTGTCATTGTCCTCCCATGTTAGATACTAGCATAATAACAAAAGTATAAGGGAAATAAGACTATTGTGGTGTGATTATTTTGCCGCTGCATCGATCATTGAAATAATCTGTTCGCGTTTGAAACCTTTTTGTTCTATTGCACCTGAGGGGCAAGCAGATACACAGCTACCGCATCCTTTACAAACTCCTTCCAGTACCTTTGAAAGTCGTTTCGTTTTACCATCTCCCGTTTCGACGATCATTTCAATCGCACCGTATGGGCAGATTTTTTCACAGACGCCGCAACCGCTACAAAGGTCCTCGTCAACATGGGCAATCGGTGCATCAGTGTAGTACTTGTTCTTGGAAATGATGGTAAGTGCTCTTGATGCTGCGCCATAAGATTGTGCAATGGTTTCATTGATTGATTTTGGTGAGTGGGCCAAACCTGTTAAGAAGATGCCTTCAGTTGCAAAGTCAACTGGTCTGAGTTTTACATGAGCCTCCAAAAAGAAGTTGTCTTCGTTTAAGGGGACTTTTAGTTTCTGTGCAAGCTCTATATTTTCTGTTCTTGGAATAATGGCAGAACTTAGAACAAGATAATCCGCATGAATCAATAGATTTTCGCTCAGAATGAGATCTTTGATTTCAACATCAATGCCTCTGCTGCCTTTTTTAACCTTTGGTTTTTTATCTTTGTTATACCGTATGAAAATAATTCCCTTTTCTCGTGCTTTTTCATAATAGCTTTCTCTAAATGCATAGGTTCTCATATCTCGATAGAGAATGTAGATCTCTGCATCAGGATGCCGCTCCTTAATCTTCAGTGCATTTTTGATTGCATCTGTGCAACAAATTCTGCTGCAATAGGGTCGGTCATCTTCTCGTGAACCAACACACTGTATCATGACAACTGTTTTCTTGCCAAAATCTTGTCCGCCAGCAAGCTTCTTCTCAAGCTCTAGCTGAGTTACCACCCGATTATCTTTTCCATACAAATATTCAGATGGTTTATACTCCTCGGCGCCAGTCGCAACAATTATAACGCCGTGTTCCACAGTAAGTTTTGCAGTGCCATTTTTAATCGTCGTTTTATAACCGCCAATGCATCCTTCAACTTTGTCTATCTGTGCCTTTTTATACACGTTTATCTTTGGGTGTTTCTCTACTTTTTCAATAATAGAACGCATATATGGACGAATGTCATAATCTTCAAGTGTCCAATACAGATTACGAAGGTTTCCACCAAGCTCTTTTTCTTTTTCAACAAGATATACCTCAAAGCCTTGGTCAGCTATGCTTAGGGCAGAAGTCATACCCGCAAGACCACCACCGATTACAAGAGCTTTCTGAATAACATCGAGTTCAATAGTCTTTAATGGCTCAATAAGTGCTGCTTTTGCAACAGCCATTTTCACCAACTGTTTAGCTTTCTCCGTTGCTTTTTCTGGTTCTTTCATATGAACCCAGCTGCATTGATCACGGATATTTGCCATTTCAAATAAATGTGGATTCAGTCCAGCTTCACGAATGGTTTCCTGGAATAGTGGTTCGTGTGTACGCGGTGTACAAGACGCAACAATAACCCTGTTAAGCTTGTGCTCTTTTATTTTCTCAACAATTTTATGTTGCGTGTCATCGGAGCACGTATATAAATTTTCCTCAGCATATGCTACGTTCGGTAATGTTTTTGCAAATTCTACCACTGATGGCACATTAACATATGATCCAATATTTATGCCACAATGGCATATGAAGAGCCCGATACGTGGTTCTTCATCAGATACATCTCGCTCTGGTGGGTATTCCTTCTTTTCAATCAGTGTATTGCGTTCTGATGCAATTATGCCACTAGCTTTTGCAGCAGCACCAGATGCTTCCATGACAGTTTCAGGAATATCTTTTGGGCCAGAGAATGCCCCACAGACAAATATTCCACGTTTTGTGGTAGAGATAGGATCAAACTCTTGGGTTTCGCAAAAACCAAATTCATTAAGTTTAACGCCAATTTTTTTCGTGATTTCTTTCATACTTTCTTGTGATGAAAGACCGCAAGAAAGAACAACCATGTCAAATTCTTCCGTTTCAAGTTTTCCCTCTTCTGTTTCATATTTAAGATGGAGATTCTTTGTTTTTGGGTTCTCTTCAACAGCAGATACACGACAGCGAATAAACCGTACGCCTTGTTCGTTTTCTGCCCTGTTATAGTAGCGCTCAAATCCCTTTCCGTAGGTTCTCATATCCATGTAGAAAATCGTAGGTTTTATCTTCGGAGAGTGCTCCTTTGCAATCACCGCTTCTTTAATAGCATACGTACAACAGACAGACGAACAATAATTATTGCCACAGGTATTATCGCGACTTCCTACGCACTGTATCCATGCGATACGTTTCGGTTCTTTTTCGTCAGATGGTCTCACTACATGACCGCTGAATGGACCAGATGCAGAGAGGATTCTTTCGAATTCCAATGATGTTACCACATTTGGATATCTTCCATATCCATACTCGCTTTTAAGACGGGCATCAAATAGTTCATATCCTGGTGCCAAGATGACAGATCCGACATTCAGATCAAGCGTCTTTTCGACCATGTCATGATCAATGGCATCTGCTTTACAAGCCTCGACACATTGTTTACATATGGAGCAGAAGTTACAACTCAGACAACGTTCTGCTTCCTTTATGGCTTGTTGTTCTGTCAGAGGAAGTTCCACCTCCTCAAAATTAGTGACTCTGTCCTCAGCGGTACGTTTTGGTATTTGTGTACGAGGTATTTTTTCAAATATTTTATCGGGCTTTGGAGCAACAACAATGTCCTTTTTAGATCGTCCTTCATATAGATCTTCATTGTTCAGATGTCGATCTATTGAAACTGCAGCTTCATGAGCATGAGCAATAGCCTCAATTACAAGCCCCGGGCCGGCGACTGCATCACCGCCAGCAAATATCCATGGAATGTTTGTCTGATACGTTGTGTTATCGACTTGCAATAATCCTCGTCTGGTTACCAGAACTCCATCAGCGGCTTTTAAAAGGGTATAATCGACCTCTTGGCCAATAGCAACAATGATGGTATCTGCTTCAATGATCCTCTCAGTATTTGGTTTTACCTGAGGATTAAATCTTCCTTTTTCATCGAACACTGATGTAACTTTTAAAGTTTCAACACCAACCGCTCTGCCACTGACCCCAACAATTCTTTTTGGCATTTGGCGGGTATGAATCACAATTCCTTCTTGTTCTGCTTCTTCAATTTCATAATCAAAGGCAGGCATTTCCTCTCGGGATTCAACACAGACCATGTGGACATCTTCACCGCCAATACGCACGGCAGAACGAGCAACATCAATGGCAACATTTCCACCGCCGACAACAAGGACTTTTTTTCCAATTTCTAACTTTTGTCCCATACTAAGTGCTTTGAGAAATGCGGTGAATCCAAATACTCCTTCGAGTTGAAGGTTTTGTATTGGCACAGACACGATGCCATCTCTGTTTAAACCAAGTTCAACTTCTGCCTCAGCAAGCGGTTCAAGTATGGGAGCTTGACCAATAGCAGAAATGACAACATCAGCATCGAGAGTAAATGTTGATCCCTCAATAGGTATTGGTCGTCGACGACCCGTATCATCCGGCTCGCCAAGCTTCATTCGGACGCATTCAACTCCTTTTACTTTTCCTTTTTCACCAATGATTTTTGTTGGAGCCGTGAGATAATAGAATGAGATTCCTTCTTTCTCACATTCTTCGAGTTCTTCTCGGTTAGCAAGAATTTCCGCTCGCGATCGACGATATAATACAAAAGCTGTTTTTGCGCCTAGCCGAAGCGCTGTACGAACACTATCAATGGCAACATTTCCACCACCGATAACGGCAACGATCTTTCCACGATAATCAATTTTTTTACCAATGCCAAGGTCATGCAAGAAACCAGCGGCATGTACAACACCCTCAAGATCTTCCCCGTCGATTCCAAGCTTTTTACTCTTGTGTGTACCAATCGCAATAAAAACAGCCTCATAACCTGCATTATACAGGTCATTGAGCGTTAGATCTGGGCCGATGGGGGTATTTGTACGAACCTCGACTCCCTCTTCTTCAATTATCTTGATATCATAATCGAGGACATCTGGCGGTAAACGATATTTTGGAACACCAACACGGAGCATGCCACCTGCTTTTGAAAGTGCTTCAAAAATAGTAGGTTTGTACCCCATTTTAGCCAGATCATAGGCAACAGTAAGACCGGCAGGACCAGAACCGATGATTGCAACCTTTCTGCCTTTTCCTCGTATTTCCACAGGATTCTTCTTTTTTTCTTTGATTTTTCTTCCATGAATACGTTCGTAGTCAAGGGCGAAACGCTTTAACGCTCGAACGGCAACGGGTTGATCAATTTCATTACGATTACAATTGTCTTCACAAACATGAGTACAAATTCGACCGCATACACTAGGCAAGGGATTGCGTTCTCTAATGAGATCTGCTGCTTCTTGAAATTTACCTTGACGAATAAGAGCAACATATCCTTGAGCATTGACATGAGCCGGACAGGCATCCATACATGGCGGAATGCCTACTTTGTCGATAGTGAATACATTGGGAATTGCCTGTGGATACATCTTATAAATTGCATGGCGATTAGCAAGACCCTCGTCAAACTCTGATTCAAGAATCACGGGGCACACTTCGGCGCATTCTCCGCAACCAGTACATTTATCAGCATCAACGAAACTTGCCTTTTTCTTTATTTTGACATTAAAATTCCCAGCTGAGCCGATAATATCTTCTAGCTGAGCGTATGTGATAAGATCAATATTTGGATGACGACCGACATCCACTAGTTTTGGTGACATAATACACATCGAACAATCATTTGTTGGGAAGGTTTTATCGAGTTGGGCCATGACTCCGCCAATGGCGGGGTTCTGTTCTAAGAGGTATGTTTTAAATCCAGAATCGGCAAGATCCAGGGCAGCTTGCATCCCACCAATACCGCCGCCAACAACGAGAACAGAGCCAACCTTGTCAGATTTCGTATTCTTGTTACTCATATATCCACCCCCAATTTTTCAAGAATCCGGTTAGTTTTTACTTTATTTAATCTAAATCCTAGTTGTTTTGGTTCTACGCCCAATGCAAGACCAAGAACTTGTGGGTAATATAACACTGGGAGATTATATTCAACGTTGAATTTCGACTCAATTTTTTTCTGGTTGTCTTCATACATAATAGAACAAAAGGGACAGATGGTAACCAATGCATCAACCTTATTTTTTGTTACATTATCAAGCTTATCTTTCGCCATTTTTAGAGCAATATCTTCCTCAACACCGAGAATTGCACCGCCACAACACTCTAATTTGTTTTTGTAGTCAATAACTGCTGCACCAGTCACTGCTACAAGATTTTCTACTGTTGAGGGATTTTCTGCATCATCAAAACCATCGTACAATTCGCATGGACGCAGATAATGGCATCCGTAATGAATGGACATGCTGAGTTTGCTGAGGTTCTTTTCAATGCTCTTCTGGATTTTTTCTATTCCAACATCTTCATATAAAATCCGTGAAAAATGCTTGATTTTGACGCCAGGTTTAAACTCGAGACCAATTTTCCCTAGCTCCTTATTTACTTTTTCACGAAGTTCTTTATTCTCGGAAAGTTCTTTGTTTGCCTCGGTGAGAACAGATGTACACGCATTACAAAGCGTGCAAATGTTTTCGCCCTTGTTTGATGCAATGGCAATATTGCGTGCCGCGATAATGCGCGATGTTTCAGCATTCGATGATTTTACCGGAAAACCACAACAAGAAAACTCAGCAATATCAATAAAATCAATCCCTAATTTTTTTGCAACTTCTCGAGCGCTCATTTCATAATTTTGTCCACGAACGGGAATTGTGCATCCTAAAAATAGCGCATATTTCACTGTATCACCTTCTTAGGCAGAGATGCTTTAGCAAGCTTAGTCAGATCATCAAAAGTTTTTTGTATGGGTGGAAGACCAAGTTTCTCACGCTTTTTATTGTCAAAATCTTCGACCTCATACAACCGTCCAAAGGTGCTCACTAGTCTTGCTTGCTCTTTGAATGAGGGGTGGATGTGCCCTTCTCGAGCAGCGATATTTTTCAATGCAGTCATAATGGCAGTGAGCTGTACATCTTGAGGGCACCGATCATAGCAGGTGTAGCAAGTAGAGCAAAGCCAAATAAAATCACTTTTTAGTACCTTTTCTCGCATACCTAAAAGTACCATGCGAATGATTTTGCGTGGATTATATTTGTCATCAATCTCACGTACTGGACAACCTGCCGTACATGTACCACATGCAAAACACCGTGTAATGTTCGTGCCACCCATTTCAGCTGCCACTTCATATTTAAATTTCGGATCTAATTCTTTTGAATCGATCATCCTATTTCGCCTCCATAATTGCTTCAGTAACATCCTCAGGTTCTACACCTGGGCTTTCAATCTTATGTTTTTCGTAAAAATCTTCAATTTTTGAGATAATGTCTCGCTCTTTACGTTTAGTCTTATTTAATCTCTCTTGGAGATCAGACAGTTCTGATTTTGGATAAAACTGAAAATCCCCAGAAATATGGATTGTTTCGATCATATTCTCTTTGATCTCTTGTGCAGTACGAATGAGCCCTCCGCGAGCTTTATACGTGCTATAAAGAACCTCCACCCCTTCACGAATTTTTACACCTTTGGGAATACGTGGGGTTTTTTTATACAAAAAAGCATCGCTCGTGAACCACCTTTCAAGTTCAATCATTTTATCAATTGTGTCTTGTGTTAGCGTGATTGGTTTGAGTGTGCCAATGAGCTTTTCAAAGTTGCCTACAAGAGATGTGACGACTTCTTCTCTTTCTGGCGCAAAGCCTAATTCACGCTTCATAGTTGTCAGATTTTCTTCCATTGACTTGTGGATCTTGTCACGAAATTTTTCATCGGGTACTTTCAAAATTTTACTCATTGTCACATAATCAAAATCCATAAGAATGCCACCGACAAATACCATGCTGTCGCCGATATCGCCACCTCCCTCACCTGCAATTTTACGATGGTCTTTAGTAATAATGTCATTCTCTGGTCGGAACATGGTCTGAATCCCAAAATCACCATAGGTGTCAACAGCAGGTTGTGATAAATACGGAAAGACATCTTTAATTCGTGTCGGAAACTGAGAATTACCTTTCTGCCAAATGAGCTGATAGAAAATCTGATTGCGATCGAGATATGTTGCGCCTCCGCCAACCTCACGCCGCATAACTGGAATCTTTGCCTGTTTGCAATATTCGAGATCTATTTCTTTAGTTGCATCTTGGAAATATCCTATTGATGCAAGAGGAACGTTTGGTGAGACTATAACAAGTCCTTCAAATCCCATTCGTGCAAGTGCATGAAACACAAGCATTGACTGTTGGCCAGGCAATTGTTCAAGCCTAAGAACGTTCAGCATCTTGTAACCCCTTCCATATAATGTCTTCAATACTTCTGACTGAGATGGTTTTTCCTTCCGATTCAGCGATTTCTTGTGCTGCTTTTTTCAGTGTTGTCTCGCAAGTAGGACATGAAGTAACTAATGTGTCAACGCCCGTTTCCAAAGCTTCATGTATTCGCTTTTTCGCAATATCGTTTGAGAGTTCCTGATCAGTCATTAGAATACCACCACCACCGCCACAACATCGCGAGTTTTCTTTGTTATTTTTCATCTCAACAATTTCGACACCGAGCTTTTCAAGTATTTTTCTCGGCTCTTCAATGATTTTTAATCCGCGAGAAAAATCACAAGGATCGTGGTAGGTGACTTTCATGTTAAGATTTGCCTTTGGTAACTTTTCGAGTATTATTTGCAATACATGTTTTGCTTTAATCTCATGACCTTCCTTTAAAAAAACAGTGCAAGTTGGACAAAGAGTAATTGCCTCTTTGAAGGGAAAGTGTTTTTTGAAATTATCTTTATGTTTTTCATAGTCATCTTTGAATCCAAGTACTTCCATGGGAAAGCCGCAACAAATTTCTTTAACAACAGCAGGTTTTATGTCTAGTTTTTCTAAAATTTTAAGATATTTCTTGGTTTTGTTTGGCCGTCCTAGATACTGGCAGCCGATAAAAAGTGGGATTTTTCCTTCTTGTTCTTGTGAGATGACTTCAGTATCACCATAGATGTTGCCCGTTTTTTTAATGTTCTCGATTATGTACTTATGAGTATCAGATGCAAACCCTGCCTCAACAATTTCTGCCCGCGCTGAAGCGATGATATGCAGAATATTTACTTTTGATGGGCAACGGTCAAGACAATCGCGGCAAAATGTACAACGGAAGAGCTTGTCAGCAATATATTGTGAAGGTTCTAATTCTCCAGTGAGTAGCCCGTAACTCATTATTACCTTTCCACGGGCGCCATCAGTATCCCACTGAACTTCTTTAATGACCGGGCACTTCTCAAAACAATATGCGCAACGTATGCACATGTTCATTTCTCTTTCATATTGCTCTAGATGCTTTCTCGTTTTTTTTGTTTTTGCTGCCAAATTCACTCCCTCGAATACAGATTATTTCTTATGCACTCACCTGATAACGTAATGGCGTTGCGGTTAGCCAATCGTCAGGTGAATCCATCAATTTATTTGGATTAAGAATGTTATTGGGGTCAAGTGCTTTTTTTATTGCTTTCATCATGGCAAGAGAGTCTTGTTTTTCTTCCTTAAACGATTGCCCTTTGGAAAACCCAATACCATGTTCACCGGAAGTTGTACCCCCCATAGATTGCACGTACTCATATACTTCTTTCACTGCCCTTTTTGCACCTTGCCATTGTGCTTTTTTGGTCGTATCCATGAGAATTTTTGTATGGATCAGTCCAGCACCGCAATGGCCATACGCGCTCATAACCACATTATTTTTCTTTGCAATTTCATGAATTTTTTGAACCGTATCTGCAATTTTCGACATCGGCACTGCCATATCATCAGCAAGTGCCGTTGTATACAATCCTTCGGCATATTTGGAAAGTGAGGGAAAAAGTTTCTTCCGGCCATTGTAGATGCGAACCATCTCATCAGGATCATCGGTAACCTTTATTCCCGTTCCATGGTTGCTCTTCGAGATTTCCTTTATTTGATTTATTTCGTAATCTACCGCTTCTTTTACCATGCCATTGCATTCAAAGATAACAATTGCTGCGACATCAGGCAATCCTAGGTTTTGTGCGTTGTTTACTGCTGTTATTGCCACGTTGTCCATCAATTCAAGCATTGATGGAGTTACCCCTGAGGCGATAGTTTCACTTATCATGTTACCTGCA
Source organism: Thermoplasmatota archaeon (assembly GCA_016932245.1). Lineage (GTDB taxonomy): Archaea > Thermoplasmatota > E2 > DHVEG-1 > DHVEG-1 > JAFGDG01. Next base: position 18,684 of record JAFGDG010000018.1, on the reverse strand, counting down.
TCTCTAAGAGTTGCAAAGTTAGCGACACCCATTGCACGATATTTTGGTACAGGGGATATTCGAAGAGTGGCCTCGACGACAATTCCTAATGTGCCTTCTGATCCCACTATTAATCGTGCCAGCTGATACCCTGATGAGTCGACCTTTGTATTTGAACCAAGGGTTACCAAATCGCCATTGGCAAGTACTACCTTCATCCCTAATACGGCATCTCGCGTTGCTCCATATTTTACAGAACGATTTCCTGAGGCGTTGGTACCAATCATCCCTCCAATGGTACAGATTCTGCCAGAAGATGGTGTTGGTGGGAAAAAGAAACCATATGATTTCAATACGCGGTTTAGTTCGTCGTTAATAACACCAGGCTGTACTTTGCAGAGTAAATCTTGGGAACGAATGTCAATAATTTTATCCATTTTTTTCATGTCAAGGATGATACCGCCACTGAGGGGAACGGTTTGCCCACTCATTCCTGACCCTGCTCCTCGAGCAACCACGGGTATTTTGTTTTTATTGGCATAGCGCACGACTTCTTGTACTTCTTTTGTAGAGCTCGGTCGCACCACTACATCAGGCAGTTTGCTGTGCACTGATGCATCTGATGCATAGACATAAAGATCAGCGATGTTATCTCGGACGTTGCCCTCGCCGACTATTTGTTTGAGTTTTGGTATGTCAATCTTCATGCTTCTACCGTGAGTGGGCTTGGTCCTAGTTTTTTCAGCTCAGCGACAAAGTCAGTAACTACTTGCGCAAATTTTTGCCCCTCAGAAGCAGAGATATATTCAAATCGTACACGTTCAGGCTCGATGCCCATTTCATTGAGATATTTCTTTAATAGTTTAATACGTCTGTTAGTCTTGTAGTTGCCTGACTGGTAATGACAATCTCCAGGGTGGCATCCTGCAATAAGTACGCCATCTGCTCCTTTTTTGAGTGCTTCGAGTACAAATACTGGATCGACGCGACCAGAGCACATCACTCGTATGGATTTGATGTTTGGCGGGTACTTGATGCGACTTGTGCCAGCAAGGTCTGCACCTGCATAGGAACACCAATTGCACAAAAACCCGATTATGTTTGGTTCAAATTCTTTTGCCATATATTTTTCACCTCAACTTGAAATTTTCATATCTTTTTTTATCTCATTTAATGTTAATTTTACAGCTTCCGGGACGGCCGCTGCAATCTTATCACTTAGATCTTCGCCAAATTCACATGGTATTTTTCTCATCATCACACCGATGATGATTATTTCTTTGGGAATTCGTGATTCACCTAGTTTTTTAGCCATATCTATTGCTTCAATTAATGATACATCATGAGGATTGCATGAATGCATTGTGCTGAACTCCTTGATAGGTATTCTCCTTACTTCCCCATGAGCCCCGTCATCTGATTTTACCGCATCGATTAGTATTGCTTTGTCATATCCTAGTAGTAAATCCAGTAAGTTCATTCCGCCAGTTATTGCTTCGTCCACAGTTACATCTGGATTATTGATTTGTTTTTTCACCTCATTTGCAACATGTATTCCTACGCCATCGTCTCTAAGTATCAGGTTCCCTATTCCAAGGACTATGGTCTTCATATGAATGCATTCCTCTAAAGGTTCTGGTGCAGTGTTTTGTATAACTTTTTGTTATGGTCAAATATCTTCACTTCTAGGGGCATACCACCTGGAAGCGTATGGGTTGCACACGCAAAGCAAGGATCATAGGCACGGAACGCCATTTCCACCATGTTCAGGGTGGCATCACTGACTTTTCCTTTTGAAATTAGTCCTTTTGCTGCGTCTCGAACTGACATGTTTATTGCTCCTGCGTTGTTCGTTGTAGCAACGATAAGATTGGCTTTCTCGATTAATCCGTTCTTGTCGAGTTTGTAGTGATGGATGAGAGTGCCTCGAGCTGCTTCGGTAACGCCCATTCCCTCACCAGGTTCACCAACGGGATTTCTGATTTTTTGAGAAGTGATTTCAGGATCGTTAATCAGTTCTTTTGCTCGCTCTGTTGCATAGAGTAGTTCTATTAATCTTGCCCAGTGGAACGCAAGTGTTGAATTTACTGCTCTACCGCCGAGTGTCTCGTAGAATCTTTTGTATTCTTTATCCGCAAGAGGCGTCGCCATTCCTTCAGCGGCATTGAGTCGACCTAAAGGTCCAACTCGATAAATCCCACTTTCTTTACCATCCCGAAGACCTTTCCACCCCACTGCTTTCAAATAAGGGAATTTTATGTAGGTCCATTCTTCGACGTGTTCTGCTATGTTTTTATAGTAGTCTTTCACCTCAAATTTTACTTTTTCGTTTCCTTTTTGGTCTGTTACCCGAATTTTGCCATCGTAGAAGTTGACCTTATTGTTTTTATCCACAAGGCCCATATTATACGTTGCTAGTTGATACGGATCACTTAGAATAAGGTCAACATAGGATTTGTTTTTGAGTACAATGTCGTCAAAGAGTTTCAGCGAAAATTGTGCAAACCCTATGCATGAGTCTACCATTGTTTTGATGTCTTTGACTTCATCCTTGTCGAGTCCTTTGGAAATGCCTCCAGGAAGACCACAGACTGGATGGGTTGCTTTTCCGCCAAGTATCGCGGTGATTTTCTGGCCATATGCACGATGTTTGATTACTTCCTTTCCAATCTCTACCCCTGCTTTTTCAATGACTCCTATTACGTTTCTTTTTGCAGGTGGTGCATCAGGACCAACAACGAAATCAGGGCCACCGAGGTAATAAAAGTGGAGGATGTGGTCGTAGATGTAGTATCCCATATACATGAGCTCTCGTAATTTTTTTGCAGCAGATGGCGGGTCAACGTGAAACGCAGCATCGAGTGCTTTTGTTGCAGCAAAATGATGGGCAACAGGACACACACCACAGATACGACTTGTTATTTGTGGCATATCCTCTGCTCTTCTCCCTTGGCTAAACCGCTCAAAACCACGGAGTTCGGGAATCTGCAGATAGGCATTTTCCACATCGCCGTTGTTATTCAAGAAAATACTAATTTTTCCGTGCCCCTCTAGCCGGGTAATCGGATCGATGGTAATCGTTTTCATTTTCTCATCACCTTCCTGTTGATCAGAGCATTTGGCAAACCATATTTGTAGAACGTTCCAACTGGGTCAACCACTTGATTGATTAATTTTTCAACTTCTTCATCACTCATTTTTTCTTCCCCTTCAAGCCCAAGTATGGATGCAAGTGCCGACATCATCTTTGCACCCTGATCAAGAGAATTTGGTGTAGGGCCACCACAACCAGTGCAGGGCATATTGGCATCAAGACAACGTGCGTCACACCCGCCACGAGTTGCTGGGCCAAGGCAAATAATTCCTTGTTCTAGTAAACACTTCTCTTCGATTTTATCAACTTCGTAGACTCTTCTAACTTTTGTAATTTTTTTCTCACTTTTTTCAAATCGGCATTCATCACACACCGACTTCATTGGGCCAATAACTGATCCTTTTGGCGGTAGCTTATTTTCGACAATAGCGCCAACAGCAGTCATAATAATTTCAGGTGTTGGCGGGCAGCCAGGCAAATAATAATCAACATCAACGGTCTGGTCAAGCGTTTTTACGGTGTCATAAAATTCTGGTAGCGTTAGTGTACCCTCTTTGACCTTTACGCTGGTTTTTGGGACCGTCTTTTTTGGGTTGTCAGTTGATGGATTTTGAAGATACGCAGTATGAAATACTTCTTCTCGGTTTGCAATATTTGCAAGGCCAGGGATCCCTCCGTTTACTGCACAAGCACCAAAGGCAACAAGAACCTTTGATTTCTTTCGCAGTAATTTTGCAATATGTTCTTGTTCTTCTGTCCGGATTGCACCGTTAAAGAAACACACGTCGATATTTCCGTCTTTCATCGCTTCAACATCTTTATACTTAAAGTCCATGGCAACAGGCCAAAATAAAATATCTGCAAGCCCGATGACATCGAGTATCTTTTCATCAATATCAAGTACTGCTATTTCGCATCCGCCGCAACTTGCTGCCCAATAAAATGCAAGTTGCAGTTTTTTCTTTTTTGTCGGTTCTTCCTTCTTTTTTTCTTTAACCATCGCTAACACCATCTTTATCAAATTTTGATTATTTTATCCTCTTTTTCGAAGACTCCTTTTTTCTTTAACAATAGAAGCGGATCTACAACATGTTGGTCGAAACCACACACGTTTTGGTCTAAACCAAGTGCAATTGCTATAAGTTGAGTATAGTAAAATACTGGTATTTGTTTGTAGTCCTTAAACATTTTTTCCGCTTCTTTCCCTCGCGCGTCGAGATTAAACCTGCAAAGCGGGCATGAAAGCACCATGGCGTCACTACCCCCCTCAGTTGCAAAATTTGTAATTCTATGCGCTCTCTTAGAAACCGATTCTTTTTCATCTACGGTATGGTATGAACCACAGCATTCAATTTTGAATGGATTATCAATAACTTCTGCGCCAAGCGCAGAAAGAAGGTCCCCTAGAATAGTAGGTTCTTCTGCATCATCAATTGCTACTTCACGTGGACGGAGAAGCATACACCCATAATACGGCATAATTCGTATGCCTTTGAGGGGACGTTTTACTTTTTTCTTAATCACATCAAAACCAATTTCATCACGTAAAAACTCAAGAAAATGAATGACCGTTACAGTCCCCTTATAATCATTTTCTCTATCCATAAACGCATTGAGCGTCTCAAGGTCGTCAGAGTTTTCTTTCACTCTTAAGTTGGTTTGTTTAAGTGTATTACAACACATATCACAGAGCGTTACAACCTTATCTTCTCCTTGATCTTCCACATGTATCAAACTTCGCAATGGGGCAAGATGATGCATGAGATCATCATCAGTAAGAGATGCAACAACTCCGCAACAGTTCCAATCCTCCATTTCTACCATTTCGTGGCCCAAAGCTTCCATAACGGCAAATGCGGATCTCTCAAGGTTTTTTGCAGAGGTCTTAAGCGTACATCCAGGATAGTACAATAGCTTCATGATATTGCCCCACTATATTAGCATGTCTTTCTAAATATCCTTTAATATATATTTTTATATGTCTTAACCTATATTTTTTCTAAATAAACTAACAAATGCCAACTGAGGAATAGTTTCTTTTTCCTTTTTAGAAATTTTTACAACTTTTGTCCGATCAATTTTTTTTCTAAGAATTATTTGACGTAGCGCTTCCATAATCTTTGTAATGTTCAAATCACGAGGACATCTTTCTGCACAAGTATAGCAGGATGCGCACATCCAAATTGTATTCGAATTTAACACTTCTGTTCTGTCCAATACCACATATCTAATGACTTTATCGGGACCTAAATCCATATCCTCGATAAATGGGCAACCAGCTGAACAAGTTCCACATTGATAGCATGAAAAAAGATTTTCTCCAGAGAGCTCCTCGACTTCTGTTGCAAGCCCACCTTCTTTAAACTTGATAGCATCGATTTCTTTATTGCTCTCTAACTTTTTTTTCAGGCAGTCACCTCCTTTAAGAGAGCTTCCAGCATTACATCAATCTGATTGCTTTTGTATCCTTTTTGGTCTATTGCACCAGATGGACACGCACCGGCACACGCACCACATCCTTTGCATAACGCCTTGTTCACAATCGCGACAGCGTGTTCAGGGTTGTCAGAACGAGGCAGGATTTCAATAGCGGAATAGGTACATATGGACTTACATGTCCCACAACCACTACAAAGATCTTCATTAACCTCTGAAACAGCCCCCTCGCCCTTCATTGTTTCTTGCATAATAGGGATGGCTGCTCTAGATGCAGCACCTTCTGCTTGTGCAATTGAATCAACCAAGTTTTTCGGATAATGTGCAGCACCACACAAATAAATGCCATCAGTTGCAAAATCCAATGGCCGAATCTTTGCATGTGCTTCCATGAAAAACCCCCCTGCATCAGCTGGTATTTTAAGCATGTTTTTCAACGCCTCTGTTGAAACCTCACCCTCAGTATTGATTGTAAGAACCACAAGGTCGGCAGAAATTTCTATCTCCTCGTTTAAAGTATCGTCAAGGACTTTTACAGATACAGGACCGTTCTTAGGATCGTCTTTGTCAAGGATGATCGTTGGTTTTTTATCACCAGCATAACGAATAGTAGTAACATGGTGAGTCTTCAACACATCTGAGTAATATTCTTCTTCCTCCTTACCAAAGACCCTCATATCTCTATACAGAATATACACTTTAGAACTTGGGAATTTCTCGCTAACGAGTTTCGCGTTTTTAATTGATACGCCACAGCCAACACGACAGCAATATGGACGTTTTTCATCCATTGCGCCAGCACAATTAATAAAAACAATATTTTTTAGCTTCTTTTTCAAAGTCAAAGAGTTATTTTTAACTCTTTTTTCGAGTTCAGTTTGCGACAAAATATTATTATTTTTAAGATACTGATATTCTCCTTCAAGATCAATTTCCTTAAACCCAGTTGCAACAATGATTGTTCCAAACTCTATTTTTTTTTCCTTACCCTTCTGTTTAACAATTCCTTTATAGTTTCCAATAAAACCATCTACATTGGTAAGCTCGGCATCAGTCATGACGCTGATTAACTTGTTTTTTGCGACCTCTTTAATCAGTGGGTTAATAATCTTTTCAGTTTTTATATCGGATGGAAACATTGAATGAAGTTCTCTAAGTCTCCCCCCTAGTTTTGAATTTTTCTCAAGTAAAACAGATTCAACACCCATGCTTGCAAGTGCAAGAGCAGCCTTCATACCTGAGACACCACCACCTATGACAAGTGTTTTAGGGATAATTGAAAACTCTTCTTCGCTGAGTGGTTCAAGCAGGCGAACCTTTGCCACAGCGGCCTTTACTAGGGATGTTGCTTTTTTAGTTGCTGCGTCCCAATCATCAGAATGAACCCAGGAACAATGATTACGTATATTGGCCATTTCAAAAAGATACTTATTTAGCCCAGCTTCCATAAGAGTATCCTGAAATAGACCGCCATGAGTACGCGGTGAACAAGCAGCAACAATAACTCTATTCAATTTTTTTTCTTTAATTGTTTCTCTAATTTTTTTACCACTGTCCTCGGAGCAGGCAAACATCACATGTTCGGCATGCTCCACATTTGGCAGTTTTTCGGTAGCTTTAGTAACTTTTTCAACATCCAGGTAACTTGCGATATTTTTGCCGCAATGGCAGATGAATACGCCAATGCGAGGCTCATCACCAGAAATATCCATTTCGTTTGGGAAGTCTTTACCTATGTGCCTTTTTCTATTTTTGATTGGAGCGACGGCTTTTGCCGCAGCACCGCTTGCCATGGAGACACTATCGGGAATATCCTTCGGGCCTTGAATGCAACCTGCTAGAAAAACCCCTTCTTTTGTTGATTGAATTGGATTATTTAGTAAAGACTGTTGTTTGAAAAAACCATTTTCGTCAACTTCAATCCCAAGAGATTTGCCAAGTTTTTTGTTATCCTTTGAAGGAATGATTGCAGTCGATAACACAAGCATATCAACGATATCTTCTTTTATCTCGCCAGTAAGTGTATCCTTATAACGGATCGTGAGACTTTTATCTTTGTTTTCATAAATTGAAGAAGGCCGTCCACGGATGTAATTAACACCTAGATCTTTGGCATGATTATAGTACTGCTGGAAATCCTTTCCATACGCACGGATGTCCATATAGTATATTGAAATACCGACATCCGGATTTGCTTCTTTAACAATGGATGCTTCTTTTGTTGCATACATACAACACACACGTGAACAATATGGAAAACCTAGTTGTTTACTGCGAGAACCAACGCACTGAATCCATGCAATGTTCCTGGGTTTTTTACCATCTGAAAGTCGTAGAGGCTTTCCCTCAGTAGGGCCAAAAGAAGACAATAATCTTTCGAACTGCATTGCAGTTATTACATTTTTGTATTTGCCATAGCCATATTCTTTTCTCATTTCAATTGGTTCAAATACTTCAAAACCCGTTGCAACAATAACGCTCCCTACGTTTACCTCTATTTCTTCAGATTTTTCAAGAAAACTTATTGCTTCAGGCTCACAGACCCGGTCACATGACCCGCAGCCCACGCAGTTTTCATGGTCAATCGTGTAAACAATTGGTACTGCCTGTGGAAACTCAATATATATTGCTTTTCTTGTGGTAATTTTTTCATCAAAAGAACTTACAACATTAACAGGGCAAACTTCTGCGCAATCATTACATCCTGTACATTTATCTGGATCAACATATTTGCTTTTTTTCCAAACATTTGCTGTAAAATCCCCCTGTTTACCCTCAAGTGAATTGAGTTCAGCATATGTGATTAATTCGATATTTGGATGACGCGAAAGTTCCACCATCTTGGGTGCAGCGGTACAAATAGAACAATCATTTGTTGGAAATGTTTTATCAAGTTTAACCATCGACCCTCCAATCGTGGAGGTTTTATCGATGAGAACAACCTTGTAACCCTTGTCCCCGATATCAAGCGCTGCCTGCATACCAGAGATGCCAGCACCCACTATGAGAACATCAGCATTTATCACCCTTTTTTCTTTCTTTGTTTTTAGTTTTTCAGAAAGCTTTACCTCGCTTTCTACTTCTTCCATTTGATTTACTTCTAAGATTTCTTCTGGTTCATTATAAAAATAATCATCCTCAAGGGGAATTCCCAAATCGTGATCAATTTTTTTGTTATAGCTTATTTTTGGCATTCTTACCTGCCTCAAGGCCTCGTTCAAAAGCTTCTTTGTTAAGATCCACAAACTTTTTTGGTACGCTATCGATAACTGCTTCTTGCACAGCATCATGTTTTAGCACATCAAAAATGGCTGTGGCTGCGCCAACCATGACGATATTGGTAACAATCTTATTACCTAGTTTTTCAGCTATTTTCTGAGCATGAATCTTATACACTGGTCTTCCAATATCATGTTTAGGGACTAGATCAGGGTCAATAACAATTACGGTATCCTTACGGATATCCTTTCGATACGTATCAAAAGCCTCCTGTGACATCGCAATAAAAAAATCAACGCTTGTCGGCCGAGGGTAACCTATTTTTTCATCAGAAATGATAACTTCAGATCTAGCAGCCCCGCCGCGGGCTTCAGGTCCGTATGACTGGCTTTGAACTGCGTTATAATCCATAAAAACAGATGCTGCCTTACCAAAAATGAAACCGGATAGTATTACCCCCTGACCACCGAAACCGCAAATACGCATTTCTTTTTTCATTTCTTCTCCCCCTTGCCTTGTTTTTCTTGTAATCTTCCCAGAAGCTTTTCATATTGTTCAAAAAAACCAAGTTTTTCTATATTCTGAAAAACACCGGTTTGTATTTTATTTTTTATTCTCTCTTTTTCTTCATCAGATCCGTATCTCATTATCTTGTCGTAGTCTTCAATTAAGATTGTATTATCGTCATACCATTGCCAAAGTTTTTTGATGTCGCCAAGTTTATTACGGCGACCATAAGCAGTTGGGCAAGGGGCTAAAAATTCAACAAGTGAAAAACCCTTTTTCTGTATTCCCTCTTTTATTGATTTTATCGGTTGATATGGGTGGGAAACAGTCCATCGAGCAACATAATTGGCGCCAAGTGCTTTTGCAAGTTCACATATGTTAAAAGGATGTTCAATATTTCCATATGGGGCAGTTGTTGCAATACTTCCCAGTGGTGCCGTTGGCGCGAGTTGACCGCCAGTCATTCCGTATGTAAAGTTATTGATCATAATGACGGTCACATCGATGTTTCGCCGAGCTGCATGAATGAGATGGTTACCACCTATTCCTGAGCAGTCACCATCTCCTGTAAAAATAATGATGTTCAAATCAGGGTTTGCTGCCTTAATGCCAGTTGCAAATGCTATAGCTCTGCCGTGGGTTGTATGCAAACCATCTGCATTAATGTAGCCGGGTAGACGAGATGAACAACCAATGCCTGAAACAAAAACGGTTTTATCCATGTCTAAATTAAGTTCTTCAATTGCCCAAAAGGTATAGTCCAATACTACGCCATGCCCGCAACCATTACAAAAAATAGTGGGCCACATTTCCTCACGCAAGTATTTTTTATTAAGTTCATCTGCCGTTCTAATCTCTGGCATATTATTTTTCCTCCAGATATCTATAAAGCTCGCTAGGTAGATGCATCTCTCCACCAATTTTCGGAGCGCTAACCACTTTACATTTACCTTCCACATATTCACGAACTGGATGAACAATCTGCCCAAGATTCATTTCAGGAACGATTATTTTATCAACTTTATTTGCTAGTTTTTGAATCTCTTTGAATGGGAATGGCCAAACAGTCTTAAGACGAAGCATGCCAACTTTTTTGCCTTTGGCTCTTGCCATCTCCACAGCCGACTCTGCAGGTCGAGCAGATGCACCATAGGTAACAAAAACAGTTTCCGCATCATCTAGATACAGTTTTTCAACATTAGTGAGCTTATCGAGATCATCGGTGATTTTTGAAGTAATTCGTTTCACAAGTTTTTCATGATCTGGTTGCTTGTCAGTTGCTGGAAAACCTTTCTCATTATGGGTAAGGCCAGTAACATAGGTACGATAACCTGTTCCAAAAGTTGGGAAATCAGGTACCTTACTTTTCCTAGTCTGAGAATCTGTAAAAGGTATGAATTTCTTTTTATCAATTGTAGCACGGACTCGATTAACTATTTTCAAGTCTTTTTCATCTGGGATAACTACCCTCTCCCTAAGATGCCCTATTTCCCCATCAGCCATGACACAAACAGGATTACGATATTTTTCAGCAAGATTAAACGCCTCTATTGTAAAATCCATGCATTCTTGAACAGTGCTAGGAGCCAACGCTATTGCTTCGAAGTCACCATGTGATCCCCATTTAGCTTGCATCATATCGCCCTGAGCACCAAGAGTGGGTTGGCCTGTCGAAGGGCCAGTCCTTTGGATGTTAACAATGACACAGGGCGTTTCTGTCATTACAGCATAGCCATAGTTTTCCATCATAAGTGAAAAACCAGGACCCGATGTTGCAGTCATAGATTTGGCACCGCCCCAAGAAGCTCCGATAACTGCGGCAATACTGCCGATTTCATCTTCCATCTGAATATATGTTCCCTTTACTCTTGGAAGTCTTCGTGCCATTCCCTCAGCAACTTCCGATGCAGGGGTAATGGGGTACCCACCAAAAAATGAACAACCTGCGAGCAGACCACCATAGACACAGGCCATGTCTCCAAGTATAAATTGCACTTTTTTACCTAAAACATCTCGTATTAATTCAGGATCCCGTTTATATTTCATTTATTTTCCCCCAGTTGGACTTAGAAGGATTTTTTTAACATCTTTTTTAACTTCCCTGTCAGGAATTACGGTTATTGCAAGATCGGGGCATATTAATTCACAAAGTCTGCAAAAATTACACTCATTCTTTTCTTTTAGTTTAGGTGGGCGAATGCCTTTTTTGTTAAGCCTATCTGATTCCTCAAGGGCACCAACAGGACATCGTTCGATGCAGACTTTACAGCCCTTGCACCAGTCGTCTTTAATTTCAATCATTAATTCACCGTTTCTTATAATATGTCAAGCGCTCTGGAAATTGCCATCTCCCCTCGATATTCTGGTAATAGTATAGGTGCTTTATTCTTTGTTTTGATGCTTGCCTTTTCTATCATTTTGTTATATCTCTCTATATGGCTTAGCGTGAGTTTTCCAATCCTGGCTTTCTTAATATATTTCGCAGCATAGATGCCAGCCCGACGGCCAAATACATTATAGTCGAGAAGGGAATTTCCCATGAGGCGATTCTTACCGTGTACTCCTCCTGTAACTTCGCCAGCTGCGAAGAGACCAGGGACTTTTGTTTCACATTTCTCATTTATCTCCACCCCGCCATTTTGGTAGTGAAGTGTTGGGTATACCAATATTGGATGTTTTGTCATGTCAATGCCAAATCGTTTAAACTTCCTCACCTCGCCTGCAAGTTTATTTTCTATGGTGCCTTTTCCATGAATGATATCTATCATAGGTGAATCTAGCCATACTCCTGGCATTCCTGTAGGGGTTACAAGGCCATTTCCGTTCTTACATTCCCGAATAAATGTTGCTGATTCTACATCACGAGGTTCCAACGGAAATACAAAGGGATCGCCGTTCTTGTTGAGTGGTACTGCACCCAGTCCACGTATCTTTTCTGTTGAAAGAATTCCCACTATTGGTTCCGGGTATGCATCTCCTGTGGGATGGATTTGTATGGTATCTAGATCAAGAAGATTAGCTCCAACATGATATGCCATGATAAGACCATCACCCGTTGCACCATAATGATTGGTAGTTGGATAATTTGAGAGGTGTAATCGTCCACTTCCCCCCGTAGCCAAAATAGTAGCTTTTGCTCTAATTACATAATACTCGTACGTCTCTATGTTGAAGGCGATACCGCCAGCCACTTGTCCTTTATCGTCCATGAGAAACTCGATTACGGGGCAAAATTCTAGTACGGGGATATCTAAGTTTCTTGCTTTGTCTCTAATATTCCGCAATAGTTCCATGCCCGTGTAGTCCTTGGCACTGTGCATACGATTTCTACAGGTACCCCCTCCAGATAGCTCTTGAAATTCTCCATCCTCTTGGCGGTCGTACATCACACCAAGGTCTTCATGCCAATTGATGATCTTTGGAGCGTCTAATGAAAGTGCTCTCGCTAACTCAGGTTTGTTGGTGAAGTGTCCCCCACCATAAATGTCTAAATAGTGCAACACTGGACTATCCTGCGGTCTGTCAGCCGCTTGTATTCCGCCCTGAGCCATCATGGAATTCGCATCACCATGACGAAGCTTTGTAACAATCAATATTTTTTCTGCGGGAACTCCAGATTCATAGGCAAAAAGTGCAGCAACTGTTCCTGCACCTCCTCCCCCTATAATTAGTAGGTCAACGTCATAATCTATTTTACTTAGGTCCACAGCCTTTGGATCCAAGATTGACTTGGCTTCAAGGAGGTCAACGATGCCATTATATAACACTTTTCCCTTGTCAACACCCACCTTTACTTTTCTCTTCGTACTTTCCATATAATCAGGATGATATTTTTTGAGTACTTGATCTCGCTCTTTCATATTCATAGGTTTGACAGCAATAGACATGTTTTTATCCCGCTTTTTCTCAACAAGTTTTATGGACTTCATCATGTAGTCTGGGTACCCCTCTATCATCTTCAACTAATCGCCTCCCGCATTTCCCTCTTCTGCTTCGATCTTCCTACCGCTGTACATCTCCATAATGTCTTTCTTGTCCTTTTTCATTAGTTTTTCAATATCTCCATCGTACTTTTTATTCTCAATTTCCTCTAGACGTTTTGCAAGATTTTTTGATTTTTTATCAATATATTTGCCGCGCAGTCTTCTAGCAAGCTGCGACACATGATAATGTTTAATATCGGCAGGGCACCTCATAGCACAAAGACCACATTGGATGCAATCAAAGGAAATTTCAGCACATCTCGTAATGTTTCCTCTAATTGCCATCTGGATATACTTCATGACCTCGATGTCTTGAGGGCATGATTTTGTACAGGTATTGCATGAAACACATCGGGCGATCTCAGGATAGATGGTCAAAAGGGTGCTTTCACTTGGTTCAAGCTTCTCAATATCATATTCTGCCTTCGCTGCAGGAACAAAAGGAAGCTGAACAAGATACATCTTGTCTTCTACAAGTTTTTGACAGGCAAGCGCAAAACTGAGTTTCTGTTCATCCTCTATCCTATACACTGTAGAACATGCACCACAAAATCCAGCCCTACAACCACAACTCCTAATGAATCTATAACCTGCGTATTCGATGGCCTTCATTATCGTTAGACCAGTTGGAACTTGGTATCTTTTACCCATTATGAATACTTCTAATACTCCTGCTTTCTTTTCCACATCTGCTGCTTTTTTTACGTCCGGCTTCTCCACAAGGACCTGACTTTCTTTACTCATACATTATCCCCACAAAACGGAACCAGAATTTTTTAATATCTCAACTAAAAATTCTAAGGAGAGTTTTTCCCTTCTAATATTTTTATGGATGGCATTCCCTGCTATTAGATCAGACAAGGCAACTCCTCCTAAATTAAAATCTAAATTCGTATGAAAAATGCATCATATAAATCTTTTGATAAAATTCTCCTAATAGCAAAAGGCAGTGGTATGATTGTATTTTTGCTAAAATTTAGACATAATTATATCCATTTTAACAATTAATTACTTTATTTTCGTTAAAATGAGAAAAAGTTTATATTGAAAGAAACTTATTCTCAAATGATGAAAAAGTTTGATCTGACCAACAAAGAAAAACTCATTTTGTATGGACTAGTAAACTATCCTCGAATGACAGACAAACAACTCTCAGAAAAACTTAATTTGAACCATTCTACAGTTACTTCTATTAGACACCGATTAAGAAAAAATGAATATTTTAGAACTCTTATTATTCCAAGACTTCAGAATATGGGGTGTGAAATGTTGGTTGTAATTTATACAAGTTTTAGTCCCTTGATACCTTTAGAAGAAAGAGTTGAAATTACAGGAAAGACTATCGAAGTTTTTGACGAAATATTTTTTTCTATTGGTGAACAAGATAAAGGATTCTCTCTAAGTCTTGCAAAAGATTATGCTACCATTGGAAAAATTAATGACATTAGAACACGGACATTTGGCGGGCGTGGGCTTTTGGAGAACGAATATCCAAATATGGTGGTGTTTCCTTTTGAGATAAGTGCAATCCATAATTTTTTTGATTTTGCGCCTTTGCTAAGAAGCAGTTTTGCGTTAGATTTAGAAATAGATGACGTGGTAAGAGACGTTGGTTTTAGAAATAAAGAGGATGTTTCCTTTTCTGATACTGAAAAAGATGTGTATTGTATGTTGGTCAGATATCCTGAGTTATCAGATGGGGCTATTGGATCAGAATTGGGGGTTTCACGTCACACGGTCTCAAGGTTACGAAGAGGATTTGAGAAGGATAATCTCATACGGAAGATTAACTTGCCAAATCTCAAGAAATTGGGTTTTGAAATTTTGACATTTTTTCACATCAGATTCGATCCACGCAACCAACCGGATATGGAAAAATATGAAGCCTCGTTATTGATGGGTGATTCGACCATTTTTTTGGCAAGGAGAATGTTTGAAGCAGTGATGATTTCTGTCTATGGTGATTATGATGAGTATAAACAGGATAAGACTAGGATTATGCAGGTATTAAAAGAAAATAAGTGGATCGCAAAGGATCCTCTGATACGAACGTATGGGTTGAACACGTTGGTGTTCATAAAAGATTTTAAGTTTGCTCCTATTGCTAGGAAGGTATTAGGTTCTGATTTGCTAATTTAAAAAGCTATTATATATGAGAATTTGTATTTCTGAGTCTATGAAACTTTTTGAGTATCGGGGGAAGGAATTGTTTGATAAATATGGTATTGCAGTTCCAAATGGTAAGCTGATAAACAGCGAGAAAGACCTTTCTGGTTTGAAGTTTCCTTTTGTTCTTAAGGCACAGATTCCTATTGGAGGGCGAGGAAAAGCTGGTGGCATCAAAGTCGTTGAAAATATGAAAGATGCTAAAGAAAAACTATCTAAAATTATAGGAATGGATATCAAAGGATACACAGTAAAAAAAGTATATGCTGAAGAGAAAGTTTCTATCAAAAAAGAACTCTATTTGAGCATTATGCTTGACAGAACTAAGAGGATGCCTCTCATTATGATAAGTGGTGAAGGAGGCATGGATATCGAAAGTGTTCCAGATAAGAAAATTTTCAAGGAATGGATTAACCCTTTGATTGGCATTCAATCGTTCAACATTCGTAACCTTGTTTCTAAACTCAGTCTTGAGAAGGAAGAAGGAAAAGAAGTTTCAAAGATAATTACAAAGAGCTACAAAATGTTTCGAGAATATGATTGTGAGCTCGTTGAAATCAATCCGCTTATCATCAAGACAGATGGTAGTGCAATGGCGCTCGACTCTAAAGTGATTATTAATGACGATGCGATGTTTCGCCATCAAGATATCATTCCTGAACATGTTGAGCTTACTCCCCTTGAAAAAGATGCGAAGGAAAAAGGGATTTCATTCATTCAACTCGATGGAAACATTGGCGTGATTGCCAATGGCGCAGGTCTCACTATGGCAACGCTCGATGCCCTTACTTATTATAAAGGGAAAGGAGGGGTATTCTTAGACCTTGGCGGTACCGATGATCCTGAAAAAGTCAAACAAGCATTTGAACTCATGAAAAAAGCCAAACCCAAGGTTATTTTCTTAAACTTGTTTGGCGGTATAACTAAGTGTGACACTGTTGCAACAGGGGTTAAAGCAGTTATTACGAAGGAGGGTATTGACTGTCCGGTTATCACCCGAATCAAAGGAATGAATGAAGAGGCAGCAAAGGAAATTTTAAAGGATGCTGGGCTCGTCACGGCAACTACTTTACAAGATGCTGCTGAACAATCTTCTACGATGGCAGGAGGTGAATAAATGTCTATTTTTGTTGACAAAAAAAACACTGTTGTTGTTCAAGGTGCAACCGGTCATCAAGGCGTTTTTCATATCGGCGAAATGCTAAATTTTGGTACCAACGTTGTTGCTGGTGTAACGCCAGGTAAAGGCGGCCAGGATGTTCATCGTGTACCTATTTTTAATACCGTGGGGGAAGCTGTTGATGAAACTGGCGCAAACACTTCCCTTATTTTGGTTCCTGCTCGCTTCGCTAAGGATGCGGTGTTTGAAGCACTTGATGCAGGAATTAAAACGGTTGTTACCATTACCGAAAACATTCCATTTCATGATGCCATGGAATTTGTCCATTATGCAAAATACAACGATGCAGTCTTAATTGGTCCCAACTGTCCAGGTATTGCCAGTCCTGGTAAAACAAAAATTGGTATCTTGCCGGGCAGTATCTTTAAAAAAGGTACTGTTGGTGTTGCGAGCCGCTCGGGTACGCTGACGTATGAGATTGTGAATGCGCTGAGTGAAAAAGGCATGGGACAGAGTACTTGTGTCGGTCTTGGTGGCGACCCGATCATTGGGACAACATTTATTGATGCCCTTGACGCCTTTGAACAAGATAAAGACACCAAAGCAGTGGTGCTAGTCGGCGAGATTGGTGGTACTGCTGAAGAGGATGCTGCCGAGCACATCAAGGAGCATATCAACAAGCCCGTGTTTGCATTTATTGCAGGAAGAACGGCGCCGCCAGGAAAAAGGATGGGGCACGCAGGTGCTATTATTGCACGAGGAAAGGGAACCGCTACATCAAAAATACAAGCGTTTAAAAAAGCACATGTGCCTTTAGCCCAATTCCCTACTGATATCGCAGATTTAGTTGAACAACATAGTTAGACACAAAGCGTTCCATAAGAGAAGACTGCTGGTGTTAAATGTGAAGTGTATCTTTGTCTCTGACATTCATGGGAAAATCAAGCGATACGATAGTCTGTTCAAGTTTATACAAAAACAGCAACCAGATGGCATTTTTTTTGGTGGAGATTTATTGCCACACTCTCATCCAAATAGCGACTCTCTTGAAACATTTATTTCTCGGCATCTCTTTTCTAAGATACAGCAGATAAATGCTACCGTTAAAAAACCTGTCAGATTTTTCCTTATCCTTGGTAACGACGATCCACGAATATACGAGGACTTATTTTTTAAGGCAGATAGTAACAATATCGTCACATACGTCCACAATAAAACTGTTTCCTTTGGTGATTTTTTTGTTACTGGATATTCCTATGTGCCGCCAACTCCTTTTCAGCTAAAGGATTGGGAACGATATGACGTTTCTCGGCATCTTGATGTTGGTGCTGTTTCTCCTGAGAGCGGGTATCGAACGATTGATGCCCCCGTGGACGATATACGCTATACAACTATCGCAGAAGACTTAGATCGACTTTCTCAGAACGCCCCTGCCGATCGAACGATTTGGCTTTTTCATTCCCCGCCCTATCAGTCAGACTTAGATCGAGCCGCATTAGATGGTAAAATGATGGATCATGCACCTCTAGATGTTCACGTTGGTAGCATTGCCATACAACGATTCATCAAAAAAAAACAGCCGCTTCTCACCCTTCATGGCCATGTTCATGAATCTGCTCGATTAACTGGTGAATGGAAACAGCGATTTGGTCGTACGTATTCCTTTTCTGCAGCTCATGATGGACCTGAACTCGCAGTTATTCGCTTTGACACTGATGATTTAAACAAAGCATCAAAAGAACTCGTTGATCTCTAAGCCTTTTCTTTTTTGAGGTTGATTTTTTTCACGCTCATATAGGGAGATGTAATGTGTGATGCCCATGAGGTTTTTTTCTTGATGTCTTCATCAGTAATAATATGCACATCTAAAAGATCTCCAGTTGCAATTCCTGTTCGCTGTTTATTTTCTTCATCAAGTTTTTTACCCCATTCTTCAAACCAGACTTGGAGTTTTTCTCGTTGTTCTTCTGTTCCTTGGAAATGAACTAAGAGGTCGATATCACTTGCCGGTCCAGCACTTCCATCTTTCGTACTGCCAATCAAATAGATTGATTTGATTCCATAGATTTCAGGGTCAAGTGCTTCAGCAATTTCTTCTACCTTTTGCATACGCCAACTCCAATGGTCTGGTGGTTTTAAAAACGCAAGAGCTTCGCCCGTTTCTCCATCCATGATCACTG
>JAFGDG010000151.1 GCA_016932245.1 Thermoplasmatota archaeon | reverse complement strand
GTCTAAATAAATGTCATAATACGTCCCCTGTGCCTCTTTTCGACTCTCAGTACTTGAAAACCCACAAATCATGCCTTTCTTCGTTGGCAATGAGAGTGGTAAAAGACTTTCTTTGAGAAAAGGAAGTAATGAGAGTTGAGACCCCTCACGATGCTGTTTTTTTTGTAGTTTGGGAAGATCATCGCGAATAAAAATACGAAGCAAGTTCCATATTTTTGTACCATCGGAGAGTTTTATGTCGTCAACAGCACACTCTTTTTCTATCTGTTCAATTAACGAGACAGCAGATTTCTCATGGATATTTTCGGTAATATGTGAACTATAGGTATTATAGTAATCGATAATTTGTTTTGCTTTCTCTTCGATAGTAATTGATAACACCCGTTAGTTTGTTTCATCTCATTATTGACCATCACGTAATAAAATTTTGCAGCACAACCACTCATAAGATAAATTGAAGATTAACATTAAATAGAACGGACCGATTCTTTGAGCAAATGGAAGTACACTATCCCACAGTTTCCTTCATTATGCCAGTGTTAAACGAAGAGCATACGATTGCACGATGTATCGATGCGCTCCTGCAATTAGATTATCCTCAAAAGAACATCGAAATCGTGATTGCCACTGGTCCTTCTACTGACAATACTGATAAGATCCTTAAAAACTATGCAAAGAACCATCCCAACATCAAACTTATACCAAACCCTACCGGTAACACTGCCATCGGCAGAAACCTGTGTATCGAGTGTTCTACGGGTGATATGCTCATGAATTACTCTGGGCACGCCATTGCAGAAAAAAATATTCTCACCGTCCTTGCCTTAACATTGCAAAAATCCCCAAAAGATATTGTCTCAGTAGGATGTGCAAACATCTCGCCTCAAACACAAAATTTTATCGGAAAAGCGGCGGGTATTTCCTTCTCAGGCATTATGGGTGGCAAAAACCTCTTTGTGCAAAACGCAGAGCATCCGACCGAGTGCTTTGTAGACCACATTTCCTTTGCTTGTTACCGAAGAAAACCCGTTGAAGAGGTTGGTATGTTTGACCCCAAGTTTTGGTGCGGTCAAGATGCTGAATTGGATTTGCGTTTGCTAAAAAAAGGATACAACATCTTGTTCACCCCTAAAACTAAAGTCTATCACTTCAAGCGAACAACGATACGATCCTTGTTTCGTCAGATGTATCGCTATGGCATTGCACGAGCAAACATGACAAAAAAACATCCCAAAACCTTGAAAATCTTTCATCTTTTTGGTACCGGCTTTATTCTTGGTTTTGTAGTGCTGTTGCTCCTTACCATATTGCACCTTATTCCTCTCTGGGTGCTTCCGTTACTCCTTATCACCTATGTTCTTGCCTCCGTCTTTAGCTCGTTTCAGGTTACCAAAAAGCCAAGTCTGGTTCTTGCCAGTATTGCGTGCTATCTTGTCATTCATGTTGGCTATGGGGCTGGGTTCCTGCGTGGTCTGGCATATGGAAAACTATAGATTAATAAATACGTGTTCTATACGCTGCAAACAGTATGGTAAAGATAGGAGTCATTGGTGTCGGGAAGTGGGGAAAGAATCACCTTCGCTCGTTAGCAACACTTTCCTGCGATCTTGTTGCCATTGCTGATGTTGATCCTGCACAAAAAAAACTAGCCAAAGAGTATGGGATTTCCTTTTTTGAAGACTACAAACAATTGATTGAACATGTTGATGCCGTCACCGTTACCACGCCAACGGACACCCACTATACTATCGTACGTGAGTGTTTGAAGGCAGGCAAGCATGTGCTGGTGGAAAAACCCATTGCATCCACCTCCGCACAGAGTAAACAACTCGTAGCGCTTGCGCAGAAAAACCACTGTATCTTATCAGTTGGCTACTTGTTCCGATTTAATAATGCCATTACAAAGGTGCAAGAACTGATTAAAAACATTGGGGAGATTCAATACATCACCTGTCGGTACATTCACTCTACAAAACCACCGCGCAGGGATGCGGGTGCCATTTTGAATCTTGCCGTTCACCCTTTGGATATCATCAATTTTATCACCGGTAAAAAACCACGGCGTGTTGCTGCCCAGAAAAAAAATCTTTTATCCAAGGAATTGGAAGATTCTGCAGTGCTGCTGCTTGATTACAAGGATTTTTTTGCCACTATTGAAGTCAGTTGCACCCATCCTGAAAAGAAACGAGACATGTGGATTATTGCAGAAAAAGAAAAACTGTATGTTGATTATTTTTTTCAAACCATTACCCGCTATCCGCTGACGGTCACCTATGAAAAGGTGGAGGGGGGAGAACCACTGCAGGAATCCCTTGTACCCAATGAGCCACTCAAAGATGAACTCGAGTATTTTATCAACCTTGTGCAGAAGGCTCAGACGAGTGATGCAGCAACCCTCTCAAACAAGGGAAAAGAAGATCCCTCTATTATACTTGCATGTGAATTAAGTATCAAGTCAGCAGAGGCGGGAAAGGAGATGATGATACCATGAGTACCATTGCAGATACCGCAAAGATCCTGAAGAATGTAGACCTTGGGAAAAACGTAACTGTTGAGGATTTTGTCATAATCGGCGTGCCTCCCAAGGGTAAAACGGAAGGTGAGTTGAAGACCATTATCGGCAATAATTCGGTGATACGATCCCATACGGTGATTTATGCTGGCAACGTTATCGGTCATGGGTTCCAAACCGGTAATCATGCCAGTATTCGTGAGGAAAACAGTATCGGTAACGATGTCAGTATTGGGACAAAAAGTGTGGTGGAATTTAACACCACGATTGGTGACGGTGTTCGGATTCATTCCCAGGCGTTTATCCCTGAGTATTGTGAATTACAACAAGGATGTTGGATTGGCCCTAATGTAGTGTTGACTAATGCACCATATCCAAAGTCTGTGCATGCCAAGGATTTTCTTGAAGGCGTTGTCGTTGGTAAGCATGCTAAAATTGGTGCGAATGCGACGATTTTACCTGGGGTGAAGATTGGAGATAATGCCTTAGTTGGCGCCGGTAGTGTAGTACGTCGTGACGTTCCTGCAGGTAAGGTTGTTGCTGGTAACCCTGCTAACGTTATCAAAGATGTTGCCGATTTGGTGTACCCCAATGGTCAAACAGCATACGGTGATTGAACATGATGAAGATACCGTTGGTTGATCTGAAGGAAAATTACCTTTCTATCAAAGATGAAATTGATCGTGCTATTCAAGAGGTAATTGACAGCACCTCTTTCATTATGGGACCTTATCTTAAGACTTTTGAGAAGAACTTTGCATCCTTTTGTAACGCAAAGCACTGTATCGGCTGCTCCAGTGGTACCATCGCTGTTCATCTTGCCCTTCTCGCAGGAGGAATTATCAAAGGCGATGAAGTTATTACCGTTCCTAACACTTTTATTGCCACCACAGAATGTATCTCCTATGTTGACGGTACCATCAAGTTCGTCGATGTTGAGTCGGATACGGCACTGATAAATATCGATCACTTGAAAAAAGCAATCACCAAAAAAACCAAGGCCCTTATTGTTGTTCATTTGTATGGTCAAATGCCTAACATGAAACAGATCAGAGAACTTGCTGATGCACACGATCTCTTTTTGATTGAGGATGCTGCTCAAGCCCATGCGGCAGAATGGGATGGTCACCAACCAGGATACTACGGTGATGTAGCAAGCTACAGCTTTTTTCCCGCTAAAAATCTTGGATGCTTTGGTGACGGTGGTGCCGTGGTTACCAATAACGATGAACTTGCTGAACACATCAGATTGCTACTGAACCACGGACGAACTACTAAATACGAGCATCAGATTGAAGGGTATAATTATCGCCTTGACCCCTTGCAGGCAGCAGTATTGAATGCCAAACTCCCTCATCTTAGCACATGGACTGACCTTCGCAGGAAACATGCACGGTTTTATGACACTCATCTTTCCTCCATGGTGGAACGCCCGGTTGAGTCGCCAGGAGCAAAACACGTCTATTACATGTACGAAATCCGTACCCCTCGTCGTGATGAGCTTATGGAGTATTTGAAAAAACAAGGGATTAGTTGCGGTATTCACTACCCCCTTCCCTTACATTTACAACCCGCCTATCGCCATCTTGGCTTTGTAAAAGGAGATTTCCCCATTTCAGAACAGCTTGCAACAGAGATTTTGTCCATTCCTATCTATCCAGAATTGACTACAGAACAACAACAGTATATTATTGATCACATCACGACGTTTTTTAAATAAGTAGCAACATCATTTTTTAGTTCGTGATGCGACAGGGCAACGTCAATAATTGCTTCCACATACCCTAGTTTATCCCCAATGTCGTATCGCTTTCCATGAAATGAGGAGGCATACACCTGTTGGGTTTTGCGTAGCAGTAGAATGGAATCGGCAATCTGTAGTTCGTTGTTCACTCCTGGTGTTGTCTGTTTGATACAATCAAAAATTTCAGGAGTAAATACATACCTGCCGATAGCAGCCATGGTCGACGGGGCATCTTGTGGCTTTGGTTTTTCGACAATATCTTCGATGAGATAGAGATCGTTTTCAAGAGTCGTTTTCACTGGTGTTGCTTTGACTGATCCATATCTACTAATTTTTTCTAATGGAACCCCTTGCACCGCGATGACCGATGAATGGTATTTGGTAAACGCATCGATAAGTTGTCGGGTGCATGGTTTCTTACTCACAATTAAATCATCACCCAACAAGACGGCAAAGGGCTCATCACCAATGTGTTTTTCCGCCTTGCCGATCGCATCAGGCAATCCTTTTGGTTCTTTTTGTCTAATGTAATGAACATTTGCCAGTGATGAAATGTCTTTGACGAGGGCGAGTAGATGTTTATCTTTTTTTTGCTGCAACTTCATTTCCAGCTCGGGAGCATCATCAAAATAATCTTCAATGGATCGTTTGCCTCTGCCTGTGATGATGAGAATGTCATCAATGCCTGAGTCTATTGCTTCTTTGACTACATAATGAATAGCAGGAGTATCAACCAATGGTAGCATTTCTTTAGGCATAGATTTTGTCACAGGTAAAAAACGAGTGCCAAGACCTGCAGCAGGAATCACTGCTTTTTTAACGTTCATATTTTACCAACACACTCCTTCATACACTTTAGCGTTTTCTGCTTCTTTTACTCTACGACCATCTATAACAATTTTACCTGTGAAATCAAGTTTTCTAAATTCAGCCCATTCAGTCGTCAAAAGAATAGCTTCTGCATCTTTTATTGTATCCTGTGCAGTTTTACAATAGTGTATATTGGGATGTATTTTTTTGAAGTTATCCATTGCTTTTGGATCGTATACTTGTACCTTTGCCTTTTCTTCTAATAATTTGTCGATTATTGGTTTTGCCCTTGTATCACGTATATCATCAGTATCAGGTTTGAAAGCAAGACCTAACACCGCTATTTTTTTATTTTTTAAAACGGGTAGATATTTTTTAAGTAATTTTATTAATTGTAATGGCTGTTCTTCATTAACATTTATTGTGCCATCAACCATTTTACATGGTATTTCTTCTTTTTTAGCCCAAGCACGAAGCGCTCTTGTATCTTTGCCAAAGCAGCTACCACCCCATCCAATGCCAGAATTTAGAAACGATCGTTGAATACGTTCGTCAAGCCCCATCCCATCAGCAACTTCATAGGTATCAATACCTAGTTTTTTGCAGAAATTTCCTATTTCATTAATAAAACTAATTTTTGCAGCCAAGAAGCAGTTGCTTGCATATTTTATCATCTCTGCCGCAGAAAGAGACGTCGCAAGAAGCGGACAAGAAAACTCCTTGTACAAATTCTGTAAGGTTGTTTTTGTTTTCTCATCATAACAGCCAATCACAATGCGGTCAGGTTCAAGAAAATCTTTAACAGCAACGCCCTCGCGCAAAAATTCTGGGTTCATGGCAAGGCCAAAATCCTTGCCTGCTTTTTGATGAGTATGCTTTTCCAAGAGGGGAAGCACTACGTGTTGGGTTGTCCCGGGAAGCACTGTACTTTTCACCACGACCACATGCCAAGACTTCTGTTTCAGTTCCTTAGCAACTGCTGTTGCCGCTTCCTTTACAAACGAAAGGTCGATACTCCCATCTTTTTCAGACGGCGTACCTACACAAATAAAGGTAATGTCGCTTTGCTGTACCGCTTCGGCGTAGTCTGTTGTTGCCCGTATATTGTCTTTGTACGTCGTAAGGATCTCATCTAATCCTTCTTCATAGATGGGAGCAATGCCGTTGTCGATCATCTCTACTTTCTTATTATCAACATCAACACAGATAACACGATGACCGAGCTTTGCAAAACAGGCACCAGAAACCAACCCCACATATCCTGTTCCAATAATGGCAATGTTCATCAGCAGTATGTATTTCAGGAATCGATTTAAAGGTTAGTATCGAGCAAGACTTTCGTTGTTTCTCTGACTGCATCATCAGAAAGGTATGTGGCAGTCCATCCGAGCTTTTTCATTTTGGTGGTGTCTAATTGAAAATAAGGAACATCACCCTTCCATCCTCGTGTCCCCCCTGTATAGGAAAACGTTACGTCATTTAATCCCATTTCTTCGACTACAATTTCAGCGATGCGAGTTACTTGGGTTGCAGTATCACACCCAAGATTTAACACATTGATCTGGTCTTGTGCGTGCTGGCATCCAAACAGCATTGCATCAACGCAATCTTTTACATAGAGGTATGGTTTTTTCTGTTTTCCGTCACCAAGAATCTCAAGGTGCTTTGGGTCATTCCGCAACTTTTTAATGAAATCAACAATGACTCCATGAGTCCCTCGTTCTCCGACAATATTGGCAAATCGAAAAATCCACCCTTGCATATCGAAGGTATGACAAAATGAACTGATCATGCCTTCAGCGGCAAGCTTTGCTGCACCATAGACTGAAATAGGCAATAACGGGCCATAGTTCTCAGGTAGCGGTTGTGGTGGTGTTTCTCCATAGACTGTACTACTTGAAGAAAAGATGATTTGTTTGATATCATGGCGCCGCATGGTATCAAGTAGGTTGTAGATAGCAAGCATATCTTTCTTGGCAATGACTGGCTGTTGCGCCCCTAGTCGAACGTCAGGATTTGCTGCGATATGATACACCACATCGTGGCCTTGCAGTGATTCTATCAGCTTTTTGGTATCAACAAGATCAGCATGAATAAATGTAAAATTGTTGTTATCCAGATGATGCTCGATGAACTCTTGTTTTCCAGAACTGAGATCATCATAGACGGTGACGGCGTGTCCATCCTGTATCAGCTGATCGACCAGATGACTGCCAATAAATCCTGCACCACCGGTAACAAAAATATTCATTGCTCACACCCTTATTGCTGAGCTATCTTACTCATCTTTAAGTAATTTTTCCTAGGGATCCTTCTGAAAACCCAGTACGTTACTAAACTATTTTATACCGTATCACTATTGCCTACTATATTCTGCGCCTCTACCTTTAAGGGAGATACCATGAAACACCATGTTCATCGAGAAAAATTGCTGTTTACCTGGACTACTACCCATCATCAACTTGTGGCAGGATTCAAACGAGTACGGCGCAATAAATGCAACCGTTGTGGTAGACTCATCCCTGAAGGAAATACGCTTTGTAATGAATGTTTTGAGCTCGAAAAACCCATCAGTAAAAAATAATATCCTGCTTTCAAGATCGTACTTTTTTTATC
The DNA here is from genome assembly GCA_016932245.1 of Thermoplasmatota archaeon. GTDB lineage: Archaea > Thermoplasmatota > E2 > DHVEG-1 > DHVEG-1 > JAFGDG01. The sequence continues at coordinate 6,885 of JAFGDG010000151.1, read as the reverse complement.
AATATCTTGAGTGTCGTCCAATGAGAAACTCCTTGGTAAATGCCACACTGACGAAAATAGTCATGCCAGCTGAATGTATTGGCTTTTTTACATTCCGATGCCAATATGCCGTACAACCCTAACACAAAGACAACACAGGCAACTAAACTTACCAGCTCAATAAGAAGGGCAGTCATCCCATCATCGTACACCAGAATGAGTATGCTTTTAAAAATACTTCTATAAGAGAAGAAAAAAAATGACACGCACGTATGCCCGTGCCATTATCGATTCCGTATTGAGTAAAAATATACTGATACTTTCCTTAATACGAGTTTAGACTTTCTTTACATTTTTTGCTTGTTGCCCTTTGTCTGTCTCTTCGACTTCGTATTCTACTTTATCTCCTTCATTCAGGAAAGTTCCAGCAGGTACGGCCGATCGGTGAACAAAGACGTCTTTTTCGTCTTCGCCCTGGATAAAACCATATCCTTTTCGGGCATTATACCACTTTACGGTTCCTTGCATTTATTTTCCTCCTTAGACTATGGAGTCTTTTTGTTTTCAAAAGAACAAAAACAAAACAGTTTAACGATTCGCATGGAACAGTAAGACCGTTTATTTTCATTCCTTTGTAATTACCAGCATTATCCTCTCTTTTAAATAGCTTTCTATCAAAATGATGGTTATGTTCTCCTAACAAACGTTGGATTACAAATCCTTTCACTGAAATGTTTATTAGAGAGCAGGTCATTGCAGATGCCGCAGTCTTGGGGAGGACAATGAGTATGACTATACAAGAAATATTAGAGATGCAAATTCCATTCACCAGTGTCACTGTTTTTAGTATCATTGCAGCGCTTATTGTCATCATCATTTCATACATTGCTGCGAGACTTATCAGTCGCTATATTCGAAAGGCGATGATAAAAGCAAGCATGGCCAAAATTCTTGCAGAATTTACCAGTAGAGTTACCAAAATTCTACTCATCATTTTTGGTGTTGCCGTTGGTATCGGTTTTCTTGGCATTGATGTGGGAGCGGCAGTGGTGAGCATTTCGGTGGTATCTGGATTTGTACTCGGCTTTGCGTTCCAAGAAACACTTGGAAACTTAGCGGCAGGCTTTATGATAGCCATTACAAAACCGTTCAAAGTAGGCGATTATGTTGATATCGCAGGCAACTCAGGGTCCGTCAATAACGTTGGTGCTAGTATTACCACTATGACAACAGTCGATAATAAACGAGTCATCATCCCTAATTCCAAGATTTGGGGCAATCCTATTGTTAATTATACTGCTCTTAAGACCCGGATGATAGATTTGACTGTTGGTATAGGGTATTCTGATGATATGGGAAAAGCTATTGCTGTTACCATGAAGGTGTTGCAAAAGCATAAACAGGTGTTGAAAGATCCGGCACCTTACGTTGCAGTGACGGAGTTAGGTGGCTCAAGTGTGAATCTTATGGTACGGCCATGGGTTCATACGAGTGAGTATTGGCCGGTTCGACGTGAGTTAATACGGCAACTAAAAGAAGCGTTTGATACGGAAGGTATTACTATCCCGTTCCCTCAACACGATGTGCATCTCTATCAACAGTGATGATGCTGCTTTTACCTATTCTTTTCAAAAACGTTACTTTACAGCAACACCTTAAAAAAGAGGTGAAGTTAACTATCCTTGTTTCTTGTTCTATCCTCAGCACGATTCATGCCAGGGATGTCATCAGAATCTGGTTGTTCTTCTTGGGCATATTCGTTGCTATAGTCGTTGTGATGCTCGCCTTCACCCGTACTTGCGATAACCATACTACCTGATATCGTTGAAAGAAGGGTCGCTGCTATAATTACTACTACTATCTTTTTCATACTACTGTTTTCACTACTAGTATTAACGATTGTTAACTTATAAACTTTTGCTACGATACTAAGTGTTGAAGAAACAACCGCCTTTTACTTATGTAGTGATTAGATGTTATGAATTATGAAAGACGATTATTTTATATATGATATAAATTATATTTATTTGTAAGAATACAATGTCATATCGCGAAAATTTTCACTCATTCATCCCTGTAAAAACGAGTATGCCTGAGTTTACCATCAAGGCAGTACTAGTTGGCGCGCTGCTTGCTATTATACTCGGGTCAGCCAACGCCTATTTTGGCTTATATGCGGGCATGACCGTTTCCGCTGCTATTCCTGGTGCGGTGATGGCATTTGCCCTCCTTAGGCCATTAAAGGGAACGCTTTTAGAGGTAAACATTGGCATGATGGGTGCTGCAGCCGGGGCATCTCTCGCGGCTGGTGTTATCTTTACGATCCCTGCGATGTTGTTGCTTGGTGCATGGACAGAGATACACTATGTTGAGACGACCATTATTGCTGCATTAGGGGGGATACTTGGTGTACTGTGGATGGTACCACTGAGACGTGCGTTAATCATTAAAACCGATCTGCCCTTTCCAGAAGGTGTTGCCGTTGCTGCAGTGTTGACTACCACTGTTGGTGACGGCCGTGCCACAAAAACAACAGAAGAGGCAGGATTAAGCGGCATCTGGTTACTGATTGGTGCCGTGCTTGGTGCAGCATTAAAATTTGCACAGGTGGGACTTCATGCTATCCAAGGAAAATTGCATGGCATTATTAATATCGGGAGATTTAACATTGGTAGTGGAGAACATGATGGATTGTTTTATGGAGGTATCGCGACATCACCAGCGCTCCTTGGTGTCGGTTGGATAATCGGCCCTCGCATTGCGTCATTTGTCTTTATAGGTGGTCTCATTGGCTGGGTGGTCATTGCACCCCTTATTGTTCTCGCCATTGGCATTCCTGTGCCGACAACAGAAGCACAAATCGCCAGTGCCATGTCCTTGGCGGGTGGCAACCTTGATGTTGGCAAATACCTCTGGGGATTCTACGAAATCTGGGGCGATTACATTCGCTATATCGGTGTCGGTGCTATGGTGGTGGGTGGTCTATTCACCATCTTCAAACTTCGCACTAATATCTCCGATGGTATCAAAGAGGCGGTCACCGGCCTTAGATCTGGTCAAACCGTTACCAAAAAACGAACCGACCAGGATTTAAACTTTAAGTATGTCTTTCTTGGCATAGGTGCCCTTACGATACCTGTTTTTTTGGTCTACGCCTGGATATCCAGCAACTATCTTGTGTCAGGAGTTATGGCGGTCTTTGCCATTCTCTTTGCGTTTATTGCTAGTGCCATTGCAGGATACATGGCTGGTCTTGTCGGATCCTCAAATAATCCCACTTCAGGCGTCACTGTTTCAGTGTTACTGTTGACCTGTTTAATTCTGCTCGGCTTTGGCTTATCTGGCAGTGTCGGTGCCTATGGTATCGCGTTGCTCATTGCTGCGGTTATTGCCTGTTGCGCCGCTATTTCAGGCGACGTCCTTCAATCAATGACCGCAGGACAAATCATTGGTGCAACTCCCTATCGGCAACAGCTGGCAGAATTAGTGGGTATTGTCGCTGCTGCACCAGTACTTGCTTTGGTGGTATCTGCACTCCATCAGGCATATACCATCGGCAGTACCAATTTACCTGCACCGCAAGCTTTTCTCATGAGTGGCGTGGTACAGGGAGTACTTGGTGGCGAAATGGTGTGGCCCTTTGTGCTTGCGGGTATGGTACTTGCGTTTATTCTCATTCTCATTGATGTGCCCGTGCTTCCTGTTGCTATTGGAATTTACCTACCGTTTACACTAGCAACTCCTATCTTTTGCGGCGGTATCATTCGATATCTTACCAACAGAAAAATTACCAAATGCTATGGGTCCGACGATGACGATCAGATTAATGAATGGGAGCTTGCCATTAAACGAACCAAGATGAAACCAAAAGAGCGTATCGTCCGCACAGGATTACTCTTCACTGCGGGGTTGATTGCGGGGGAAGCACTCACTGGTGTTGTTGTTGCTTTTATCATTATCTCTGGGCTCAATATTGTCATGTTCGAATTTCCACCAGTTATTCCCGGGCTGTTATTATGGTTGTTTATTGCGGGCTTGGTGTTTTATATCCCGTTGAGAGAACTATACAATAGTAAACGATAATCATTATTGTTTTTGCATAACAAAAAAGACGGAGCCATACCATTTGTTATATTTCCTGAACAGATTGATTTCTACTTGTTCTTGATTTATCATTTCAATTGCTTTGGGGTTGTCCTTGAATTTAATTCTTAGATCATCAAGACGAATTTGAAGAGGCTCGTAGTACAATTCCCACCATGCATCTTCTGGTAACGGAAAATATCCCAATAATTTATAATTACATTTTTTGATCAATTCAATATTTTTTCCAATGGTGGTTATTGCGGGATATACATTCTTGAAATATTCTGCGATTTCTTTTGGCGGGTCATTCTGAATCCATGCCATTTCATGGACTGCTAAATAACCATCTGGTTTGATATACTTCTTCCATTCAGAAAGCCCCCTCTCAAAACCTATTACAAAAATTGATCCTTCTGCCCAGATGATATCAAAACTTTCTTTAGGAAAATCCATGCCAGACATCGACTGATTTACGGCTGTAACTCTTTCCTGTAAGTGTTCTTTCTCGATGAGTGCCTGGAGTTGATTGAGGTATTGGGGAACGATGTCGATGCCGATAACTTCGCCACCAGATAACTGTGCCAGTTTGATGGTCTGCATACCTGGGCCGCAGCCGATATCTAAAATTTTTGGGTGCATGATTTTCGGAATCATTTCAAATGCTCTCTGTGTATATTTGTCTCGTCCTGATCCTTGCCGAGGCATGTCTTTATGAATGTCCAGAAAAATGTCCCAATCCATAGCGATACCTTCTGATTGACACCTTCCTATCTACTGATAGCACGAATGAGTCCCCATATACAATTTGCTCGAGGTACCTTTTTCATATACTGTTTGTATGCATCACCAAGTTTGTCAATATTGTGCTTATCTTCTCTCATCATGTCAAGATATGTAAGAAGGATTGCTGGTAATCCCAATATCACTACCACCCAATCCTGAAACAGAAGCATTGCACCAATGGCCCACAAGATAAATGCAGAATATTGGGGGTGGCGAACAATAGCGTAGATTCCTGTATCAACAAGTTTGGTCGTATGAATAAAACTTTTACCCTTTTCAACACCCCCCTTTCGAGGAAACATGATCACCGGCGCCATCCCAAAGACACCTGATAAAAGAAACACGCCAACGCCAAAATACTCCAGCGCAACAATCCGTTCATGATGAACGAATGCAAACCCGTAAAGCATTTGAGTAATAAAAAATAACCCGGCAATACAGGATGGAAGCGCATCCTTCCAGGAAAAATTGTCATCAGGCATACCACTGATAATCGTTTCATCCCCTTTTAAGAATTTGTAGATGAAAAGAAAGGTGATACTACCGTACTTGGATTATTCTCTCTTTTGCACGTGCCTGTTGTTTTTTGCCTACCGCCGTATGTATCTACGATCTTTCAAAAGTCTTACTCCTCTTTCTATATCCTCCTCTCCTGTTATTTCTTTTGTTAGGATTCCAGCGTTTCTTTTGAGGATATCTCTCTCTCTGATTGGTTTTTCTTACAAAACTTACCCTTTCAAACTCAGGAATGTCTTCCTTTTCAATTTCCAGTTCGTCATTGCTTTGCACTCGTCTAAAGTTATCATGGTCGGGTTCAGTTAGTAACGTTACTGCCTTCCCGTTTTCCCCAGCACGTGCTGTTCTTCCAATGCGATGGATATACTCCGTGGGCGTCTTCGGGACATCGTAGTGATAGATGTGAGTAACGTTTTTTATGTCAAGACCTCTGGCTGCTACATCAGTTGCTACAAGAACATCCGTTCTCTGATTCTTCAGAGAATCTAATGATTGTGATCTTTTATTTTGGCTCATTCCTCCATGTATCGCAGAAGCATTAATTCCATGATGTCTGAGATTTCTTGCGACAATATCCGACTCTCTTCGTGTTGCACAGAACACAATGGCAAGACCAGGGGTATTGTTTTTAAGCAGATGTACGAGAATAGAGAATTTATCATTCTGCGGGTAGATGTCGTAATAGATCTGCTCCAGTTTGCTTTTATCCACTTGAGATTTAGTTTTTATGATAACAGGATTGTTCAGATGTTTATTCATGAGTCTATGAATACTTCCTAATATTGTTGCACTGAACATCAGTGTTTGTCTATGCTTTGGCACATGATGTATTATTTTTTCTACATCATCGATAAATCCCATTTCCAGCATTTTATCAGTTTCATCAAGTACCAGAAATCGTACCCGTCTGAAATCTATGGTCTTTCTGCGCAAGTGGTCAAGCATCCTACCAGGTGTACCTACCACTATCTCTGAAGTACGGATCTTTTTTATCTGTAGATCGATGCCTACGCCGCCGTACACACTTGTTGTTTTAATGCCAAGTATTTTCCCAAAATCTTTGAATACTTCCGTTACCTGCACGCATAACTCTCTGGTGGGCGTAAGAACAACAGCTTGCAGTCCTCCACCAATGGTGACTTTATCTAAAATAGGGAGACAAAAGGCAAGAGTTTTCCCCGATCCCGTTTCTGCTTGACCGACCACATCTCTCCCCTGTATAATTTCAGGTAAACATTTCTCTTGGATAAGCGTGAGTTCTTTGAATCCTTGCTCATGTGTTTTATCTGTGAGTTTTTTGTTTATGTTAAGTTCTTCAAATATCATTTTTTCACCGGTTATGTCGTAGTTTTTCTTACATTTCCTCAACTACATTTTTTTACATTACAATATCAATATCTAACCTTTTTGCGAGTTCCTTGTAGCGGTTTCTAATCGTTACTTCTGTGACACCAGCAATTTCTGCTACTTCACGTTGTGTTCTTCGCTCGTTACAAACAACGGATGAAATATACACCGCAG
>JAFGDG010000150.1 GCA_016932245.1 Thermoplasmatota archaeon | reverse complement strand
TTCTTTAATTGAACATCCCGAAGAGCATAGGATGAGGAGAATGATTGCTGTTTTTTTTATTAGCGGAAATCTTTTTGTTAACATTTTTCCCCTCCTTTTTAGACGTTGAACGAAAGATTTATTTCCCTTTGCTTTGTGACTCATTCACGATTATACCTAAAGATTTTGCAATTTTCATCAGAAAACATGAGCTGAAATATATCTTCGTTAAGCGCCATCCATTGCGACTCGACCGGCCAGGGAGTTTGCACAAGAACATAATCAACATTTTTTCTCTTCAAATTGTGAAGCCAAATCGAATATTCATTTCCCCTTATTTCGCCTTGGTGAAGCCAGGTGGGAACATCCCACATATGCCTTGCCGATACATACGTGATGTTGTTTTGCAGATGTCTTCCCATTAACGGATAGAAAAACCAATGATGTCCAGGTGATTTCCATCCCATCGTTAGAGCAATAGTCTTTTTTTCGTTGGACTTATCCAAAAACTCCCATCCATTTACAAAGGATTTTGGGGTATTGGTGAGATCAGTATACCCACGATAATATAAATACCTGGTATGGTCACGATAGTTCTGAAGACCATAGATTCCTGCAACCGTCACAATAAACCCTATAGCATAATAGTTTGCCCAACGTATGGTAGTCGTGACGTCTAACCTGTATGATCGGCCAAAAATAAAAATTGTTCCTTCTTTTGAAAAGAGGTTTTTCAGTGCCCTGGACACAAGTTTAAAAATAATTATGATTGAGGCTATTAATACCACAACAAAAGGATAGAGCAGCCCGATCTCTTGAATGTGAGTTTTATTGACATACAAGAGATCCCATGCGACGAGTGCAAGGAGGAAGGAGTCTGTTGTATAAAAATATTTGCTAAGTTTTTTAAGAAGAACTAATCCCTGGATGGTAAATATAGCGATGTAGGGAGAAAGAAAGCGTGTACTTGTATCAAGATAATAACCCCCTTTTGCAAAATCCATTGAAGGACCGGTATAGTATAGCGTAATGGGGATGATCCACATCATCGATAAAAAATACCAATGGTAGCGAGGAATATGGCGAAAACTTATAAATAAAGAGACGATTGCAAGAATTAAAAAGAGGAAATATTTTGGTCCGGCCGTTAACGATCGATAATAAAATTTTCTGTACGTTCTTCCCCACCAATCTAGTTTGTCTAATCCTTCACTTATTTCATATTGGGAAATCCATTCATTCATCTTGTCAAGTCCACCCCAGCCCTCAGCTATTTCATGGTTCATTATCCTTATTGGCAGAGGATATAGTGGATTTCGTGCGTCTATGCTATTGAGTATATATTGCCTTCCTCCCATAGCACATAACGTAAGAAGTCCCAAAAGAACCACACCCAACTTCTTCAGAAAACCAGGATGCCAGGTAAGAGTTATCGTTTTTATTGCAGTTACAATAAGAATGAGTCCTGCTACAGGAATACCCGTGAATTTTATCCCAAGCAGGATGCCTGATGCAAGCATGGCTAGGAGAAAATCATGAAGGGTTCCTTTTTTAAGATATCTCAAGGCAAATAAAACGGCTGCGGAACAAAATGCAAATACCGCAGTATCAACATATTCGGTTGTAATCAGAGCATATATCATAGGAGAAAAACATATTAAGGCAGGGGCAAAGCTGGCTTCTTTACGGGTCAATCCTACTTCTCGTGCAATGGCATAACATGAAATCCCTCCCAGTAAGGTTATGGGAAAATTCATTGTATTAACCAGCAAATCATTATGAAGGGGGAGAAGAAGCCACGAGGCGAATATCTCACCATTAATTGGGAAATGAGTGTATTGTATCTGGTCCGGAGCACTGAAGATCAGGAGGGTTCCCTTTTTTATCCACAGGGCAGCGGAGGTGAGGTGATAAGTTAAACAATCCCAGGCGAGAGGCGGCATCAGGAGAGCACGGGATAAGGATAACAAAACAACAAACCCACAAACAATTAAAAGGACAGCCCATCTGGAAGATAGGCTGTCTCGAATCCATGTCTTTACTGGTTGTATATCAGCCTGGGGATTTCGTAGCTTACCCCATACGAAGTGGGAAATAAGAGCCAGAAGGATGCAGGTGATGGTAACCCAGGTTTTCGAGATAGCATGAAATGGTGATAATGCCTGGAAGATCAAGATAATAAAAGCGTAGAATAGTGTGCCGATGGCTACCAGTCTTACTGAATGGGGAGCATTTGGGAGAAACCTTCTGATTAACAGGTGGGAGGTATAGAGTAAGGAGATGTTGGTTATTAAGAAGATGATAGAGCCGATTAAGGTATTAAGAAACATACGATGTTATATAACCCAATCTTTTAGTTTTTGGAATAATGGAGTAAAGGAATAACGGTTAAATATATTTTTTTAGGTGTTACGAGTTGCGTGTTGAGAAGAAAGAATGTTGTTGAACCCGTAACGCGAAACACACAGTCTGCACCTTGTATTAAACACATCATTCCATTATGGAGTTATTGCGGCTTTTTAAGGATTGATTTTTGAGAGGATATAGTCTAGCATCTTACATGGAGAATTTCAAAGAAAAACGCCATTCTTAGAAAGGGTGTATATGCCGGAGGGTATCGTACAGAGGGGGGGAAGACGAGATTATCTAAAAACACTCTTCCCCCTGTTTTTAATTGCACTCTTGTCATGTGCAGCGAGTTTCTTTTTTCTGAGAAGTAATCCGGATCATGTACTAGTTTTTGATGATAGCTATATTACTTTAAAATTTGCAGCAAATTTTTTTAAGTTCAACGGCATTACCTATGATGGTACTTCGTATTTAACAGGCGCAACCAGTCCTTTGCACGTCATATTGGTTGCTCTGGTGGGTCTATTCTTTGAAATGGAGGC
>JAFGDG010000149.1 GCA_016932245.1 Thermoplasmatota archaeon | reverse complement strand
ACCAATTAGTATGATATCAAAGGAGATACTTCGACAAATCGTGATTCAACAGAAAAATGAACGTCTTCCAATAGATGAAACAGTAGAAAGAGACATATTAAGCAAAATACTACAATGGTTTACTGATAACAGGATACTTATACTAACTGGATTACGAAGAAGTGGAAAATCAACCATACTGCAACAAATTATACAGAAAATGACAAAATGTTGCTATGTAAACTTCGAGGATGAACGATTCCTCAATTTTAAAGCCCAAGAATTTGAACAATTACATGAAGTACTTATTGAAGCATACAATAATCCAACCACCTATTTTTTTGATGAGGTACAAAACATCGATAAATTCGAAACATTTGTAAGAAGACTTCAAGATCAGGGAAAAAAAGTCGTTATAACAGGTTCAAATGCAACACTTCTAAGCAAAGAACTCGGAACAAGATTAACTGGAAGATATAAATCTTTTGAAATCTACCCGTTTTCATTTAGAGAATATCTAAAATTCCATAATGTTAAACCAGAAAAAGAATGGTTTTATTTAGCAGAAAAAAAAGTACAACTCATCCAACTATTTGAAAAATACCTTTCTGCAGGTGGCATGCCAGAATATCTTAAGAACAAAGACATAGAATATATCAGGACGATCTATGAAAACATCTTATATAGAGATATCATCGCACGATATCTCATTAAAAAACAGAAACTTCTAAAAGAGTTAGTCAGCATTTTAATGACAAATATCTCCTCCCAATTTACGTATAATTCTCTGAAAAAAACCTTGGGTTTATCAAATGCAATAACTGTAAAAGAATACATTTCGTATTTACACAACTCGTATTTATTTTTTGAATTACAAAAATTTGATTTCTCAATAAAAAAACAACTTAATGCTCCTAAAAAGATTTATGTTATCGATCCTATCTTTCATCAAATCTGTGGATTAAATTTTTCCTTTAACAAAGGAAAAATCTTAGAAAACATTGTTTTCATCGAGTTAAAAAGGAATCGAAAAGAAATATACTATTATTCAAATAAAAACGAGTGCGATTTTCTCATAAAGGATGGTACTAAAATTACTGAAGCAATTCAAGTTTGTTATCTATTGGATGAGGGTAACAGAGAAAGGGAAATCACTGGTTTATTGGAGGCTATGGAAACATTTCAGCTAAAAGAGGGGTTGATTCTAACGCAGGAGCATGAAGAAGAAATAACTATGAATGGGAAAAAAATAAAGATTATTCCTGTTTGGAAATGGTTCATAAGAGGCGATTTTTCTTAGATACAGATCTGATGATAATTAGATAAAGTTTACCAGTAAACTTGTGTTCAACTCCTTCCCCCGCACTAATTTTTACCAGTAAAATGAAGTCAAAATCTCCCCCCTGCCCACAACATATATTCGAAGATGTGAATTAAATCCATTGATGGCTAAGTGATTTAAACTTCGAGTTGATCTCTCTTCCCATACACTAAAGTAACATGGGTTGTGTTTGATGAAAATCATTGCTTTCACAGGTATGCCTTTTTCTGGAAAGTCTGTAGCTGTTGAAGTGGCCAAAGAACGAGGTCTTCCTGTTGTACGCATGGGTGACATGGTCTGGGGAGAAGTAAAGCGTCGAGGATTGCCACTGACTGATGAAACAGTTGGCCGCATCGCAACAGCCATGCGAAAAACGTATGGCAAAGACATCTGGGCACAACGAACGCTTAAAAAAATACAAGCAATGGACACAACAAAGACACTCATCATCGATGGCATTCGCAATCACGAAGAAATCGAGGCGTTTAAACAAGCATTAGGAGAAGAGTTTGTAGTCATTGCTATTACCGCACCAGATGCGATTCGGTACCAACGAGCACTAACTCGTGGTCGAGAAGATGATAGTAGCACACTTGAACAAATCAAAGAACGTGATGAACGTGAGAAGGGGTGGGGCATTGAAGCAGTGATTGCATCAGCAGACATCGTTGTTCCTAATGAAGACAGCAAAGAGAATTTTATCAAACATATTCGACAGATACTCAAAAGGTAATGCCATCATTTTTTTTGACGTTCAAACAGTGATAACGCTTCATCAACGTGTGTTTCTACAGCTGATTGATTGCCAAGGCGTTCTTGGTACGTTTTCTCTGTCGTATGATTTTGCCGAGTATGATGCCGTCTGGTACTAAAAAATGTGATAGTAATGAGAACACCAGCAATAAGTGCAATAAGAGCCAGGGGAACAATAATAGCATCAGTTGCTCCTGCAAGAGCACCATCGGTTGCAGATGATGGCGTATCAATATAGACTCTCACCGCATGCTCAAAGGCAAACATGCCCTGCTGTCCTGATTTGAACGTCACCCATACTTCCCAGTGTTGATCATATAACTCAGTACGATCGGGAATCGTGGAAAAAAGGGTAAAGGTGCCTTTTCCATTCGGTGGAAGAACTATCCATTGTGGTTCGACATCAACCCACGACAGATTAGGCATGAAGGTTTTGTTAGCCCTGAGATAAGAGGCAGGAGTGGGATTCTCGATGTACCAGGTTACGTTAAATTCTTGATTATCAGTGTTAAAAACAGTGATGGTCTTACCTGTGTTTCCAACGATAAACTGATCGTCCATGGCAATGGTTAGTTCAAGAGGTGACACGCTAATCCCTGCACAAGCAGCAGACGAAAGAAGCGAAAAGATGAAGATAATCAATAAGAAACGATAGGTCACGCAATATTCCTCCCTGTCTAGCAATGCGTTGTACGTTTTTAGGTTTTTTCTTTCTTTTCGAGTCGCGACAGTAGCTGATCAACTTCTGAATCAACGTCGGTTTCTTTGGTTGGCTTTTCGGGAACTTGCTCGGTTGGCGCCAGGGCTACATCGGATGCTTCAGGAGCTGGTTCTGGCACGGTAGTAGGTTCTTCCGGTGTTTCTTCAGGTTTCATGGTCGTCATGGTGAGTTGTTCTTGCATCTGACTTAATTGGTCCATGTAGACTTGAACGTCTTCATGGATGTGCTGAAGAAGCACACGGGTACGGCCAATCATCTCAACGGTATCTTTGGCATCTGTTGGTTGATAGTCCAATGGTTTTCTGTGGATGGGGTGTTTCTTTATCTTGAGCGGTTTTCTGAAGGGCTCGTACCGCTGTGGTCTAATCTTAAACAGATAGAAGAAGATAAGGAATATCGTAAGAGCAAGTGAAAGGATGATGAGAATGGTATCAATCGTGATAAGGTCCGGTTGCTCACCAGTATACGTGACAATGGAGCCGTCTGAAGGTTGATAGATGTAATCCCAGGCGTTATCACCGTTGATATCGAGACGATAATACTTGTCTCCATATCTCTCAACAGCAGTCGTTGCTCCGGTAGAGGGGTTATATAGCACGTCATAGACGCCGCTAGCAGAAATATCAACAAGATAATAGGCAGTTCCACTGACAAATATCTTAACCACATCGGTAGGATCTTTTGGATTTGATCCGAGGTTAATTTCAACAGTATCGATTAAGCCATCATCGTCGTCGTCAATATCTCCTTCGTATTTTCCATCAATGGAATCGCGATCTGGTACCCCATCACCATCAGTATCCAGGGGATAACTATTTGGGTTCTTTGGATCGGTTCCATAAGATAATTCCATGTCGTCGCTGTAGCCGTCGTTGTCATCATCGGTATCAACAGAATCAGGCACATGATCGCCATCGGTATCGAGCGGATAGTTATCGCTGTCATTCGGATCGGTACCATATTGTTGCTCTTCATCATCAGACCAGCCATCACCATCGGTGTCCACAAAGGTGGTGTCTATAGAGAAGGTAAGCGTTCCATACTCGCTACTCGTACCATCGGTTCCCTCTGCTCTAATGTAGAACGTGTGGACGCCATTAGAAACAGGAGTGGGACTGGTCCAACTAGTGGCCTTACCAACAGAGAGTTCAGGATCATTTCCTATCTTGACATAATACCCTTCGACTCCTTTGCTGTAAATAGCTTGATCCCAGGAAAATGAAGGCGTGTCCTCCCACGTAGAACTCGCAAGTTTGATATTTGGAGGAACGGTAATGGCGGTAGGAAGAATCATGTCCATGAGTGGATAGCTATCCTTTGTTGTTGAGGAGATAGTATATGGCGTATCGCCAATACCATCACCATTCACATCTTTCCCTGTGTATTGATCCCAATAATTACCTTGTTCACCGTTATCCCAACTGTTATTTCCTTCATCAATCACATCCTCGTCGTTTTTCCAGAAATTATTCAAATACACTTGATTTCGATGTGAGTTCTGCCAAATGTGGATGCCGTATTCATTACCGTAGATATTACATTGTGAAACCATATTGTCAGAGGCGCTGATACGGAAATCAAATCCGACATCGTTATTGAATATGTTTGTATATAAGATTTGATTGTCCTTTGCACCAAGAAGAGTAAGAATACCATTCCTGAACCCTTGGATTGAGCAACGGTTGATGATACTGCCCCTACCACGAACAGTGATGCCTTCTGCACTAGATTGGTCTCCTTGGATTTTTATATTGTAAAGGCGGCAATAGCTTGCCTGAAGAACGATGCCATATACTCGAGCATGTTCAATAACACAACTAGAGACATTACAATAATCGTTATCAGAGGGGATAGATATTGCATATTGATCTGAATTAGTAATCTTTAAATTATGTAGTTCAATGTGCGTGCTCTTCAGCAAAAATCCATCATTGCCTTCAAGATCAATTATTGTCGTTTCTGGACTTTCACCCACAAGTGCTATCTTCTTGGCAATTGTGAAATCATGTTCTTCGTATGTTCCAGCACGGATTTTAATAATACTGAGCGGAGCTGCCGCTGCAATAGCGCTTTTGATGGTCGTGTAATCTCCTGTTCCACTTTGATCTACAATAATAGTTTCCTGGTAAATTGGCTGTACAGCATGTACCGTTGACACAGCAGACAGAGGTGCAAACAATACAACAAGTAGCGCAATACCACTAAGTAACCTGAGGAGAGAACTCCTATTCATCTTCGCCTCCCCTCCTTATCTTTTGGCGGTCTAAATGTTTTCAGGAGTCCCCTCTCAGTAAGATAGATGAGAACCATGTTTTTGACAACTTCAGCCTCAGAATTCCCAAGTTCTCCTACTTGCTCTTTGATAATCTCACGAATAGCAGGTGGAAAACCGACTGGAAATCGCTGAATTTTGCCCATCCACTCTTCACTTGTAAGAGTCACATATGATTCATTTATTTATAAACTTTGTTATCAAATATGAATCGATATTGATTCATTTAAGTATCATATATGAATCACTTTAAGTATCATATATGAATCACTTTAAGTATCATATCTGATATCATATATGATTCATATGTGATTCATTTATATACCTTTTAAATCTTATGGTATATCATAACGACTCAATGCAAAGCAGTAAAAAGAAGAGCAACCAAACTGATAAAAAACACTGGGTGATGTTTCATTCAATAACTTAAAAACATTTAAATTTTAAGAAGAGATTAGAACAGGAACAGAGTAGGGAGGATATTATGAGAAAAATACATTCGATTGTAGTAGTTATGATGCTGTTAGCACTATCTTTGACTTTGTTAACCTTTACAAGCGTAAGACATACTTTTGAACCAGCATATCTAGCTGATGTTTCCATAGGTGATGATATATTAACTAATGATTTTTCAACGGCAACCAAGTTTTACCGGTCAATTATCATAGACTCTGATTTTATTGATGCAGATTTGGTGAATTTTCCTATCTTGGTCGTTATCAACGATACAATTGCTGATGAGATTGGTGGTTATGAGTCTCTCAGATTTTTCGATCAGGAAAATACATCGTTACTTTCCTTTGAGATTGAAAGATGGGGCGATAATTCGGATAGAATTGTATGGGTGAAGATTCCAAGAATATACAATAGTGATGATACTGTCTTCAACATGTATTATGGCGATTATAATGAGTCAGTGGAGAATGGAACAGGTGTCTGGGATTCTCACTATTTGGGCGTATGGCACTGCAATGACAGTTCAGGGAATTTAATTGATTCTACAAAATATAATAATGATTTACTACCCCAGGGTATT
>JAFGDG010000148.1 GCA_016932245.1 Thermoplasmatota archaeon | reverse complement strand
TTTTGATATTGAACTGTATAAAAGTGGATCGAAATATCAGACGATAGCCTCAGATGCATATTGTCCCTATGGCCAGTATTACTGGTACATCCCTGAGACACTTCCCACAAGTTCATCATACAAGATTAAGGTAAGCAGCCGCAACTACGATACAGTCTATGATTACAGTAGCACATTTTCTATCGATGAAAAATCAATAACCATCACATCTCCAACTGAAGATGATGAATGGTTTAAAGGAGAAACGTACGAAATTACTTGGGATTCTCGGAATGCAGGGAATCACGTAAAAATTGGATATACGTATGGATCTTCATATTCTTATTATACTATCGTATCAAACACAAGTAACGATGGAAGGTACAGCTGGACGCTACCTTCCGGCTTGGCATCTCGTTCAGACTATAAACTTTATATGCAGAGTCTTTCAGATAGCTCCATACAGGATTGGAGTGACGTCTTTTCCATAGATGAACGTTTAATAATCGTGATTGCGCCCACATCAGGTACAACATGGTATATCAATGATACATATACCATCCGATGGTCTGCAGAAAATGTTGGGTCTTCTGTCAAGTTGTCATTGTATCAGGAAGGATGGCCAGCAGCAACCATTACGACAAGTACAGAAAATGATGGAGAATTTTCTTGGCAGATTACCGCTGATGTCTTGCCTAGTTCTTCATGCAAGCTCAAAGTTGAAAGTACAAGTTTTTCGTCGGTCTATGGCATTAGCGAGTATTTCACTATCGACCGTCGATCAATTACCATACATGACCCTGATGAAGAGACGTGGTACGTCGGTGAAACGTACGTGATTGTGTGGGAATCACAAGGGGCAGGAGATTATGTGGATATTTCATTGTATGCAGATGACGAACTATCGTTTACCATTGCAGAGCAAACAGAAAACGATGGACATTACCAATGGACAATTCCTCAAGGACTTAACCCGGGATCATCATATACTATCCAAATCTCAAGTGATAGCTATAGTGGCGTATCTTCAACAAGTGCCAATGAAATTGCCATCCAACAGACCACATTACAACAGGTGTCCAATATGCTTCCATTCATAATCGCAATTATCGCTATTGTAGTAGTTGGTTTTGTGGTGTACCGAAAAGTACTCCGAAAAGCCTCAGCATCATCAACAAATGAACAAAATCAAGAAGAAGCGAAATCAAGCGAATCCAAAACACTAGTTGCTGAACCAGTAAAAGACAAACCTGTCACCCAGGATGAATACGAACAAATTTGGGAGCGAGGACATCGTTAATTTTATAAAATAGAGCAATATAATTAATCTTTTTAAGATATGAACTATACTCCACACGAGGAATATCCCGATGCACGCGGTGAAACGACTTCTCTGGTGGCTACTTGCTGGGTCTGCTGGTGGTGCAAACCGCGGGCGGATCTTAGAAGTGCTCTTTCCTCGACCATATAACGCCAACGAATTAGCAGGAGTCCTTGAGTTAGATTATAAAACGGTTCGTCATCATCTTGAAGTCTTAGAAAACAATCGATTAATCACTGCGACTGGAAGCGGGTATGGTAAAGTATACTCCCCCTCAGACATGCTAGAGGAGAACAAAGCATATTTTTTAGAAATTTGGGGCCGAATTGGGAAAAAGCAAATAAAAAAGAACAACCTAAAAGGTGAATAGGGTATGAGTGAAATTCCATATAAGCAAACAATGGATCCAAAAACAAAAGCAATTGCTACTATTGTAGTATTATTAGTTATTGGCACAATTGTTGGCCTGGTCATCTCCTATATAAGTACCGAGTATGTCGGACAACGAGTGGAAAATCTCAATAGAAACCTCCAGCAATATATCCAGGCGTTGCGAGACATGTATATGCTCCATACTACCATTATTTGTATAAATATCTTCTTACTCTTAGGACTAGTGGGCATCTATACTGATACCTTCAGGAAAACAAAATCAAGTTTTATTTTTGGTCTCT
The DNA here is from genome assembly GCA_016932245.1 of Thermoplasmatota archaeon. Lineage (GTDB taxonomy): Archaea > Thermoplasmatota > E2 > DHVEG-1 > DHVEG-1 > JAFGDG01. The sequence goes on along the minus strand of JAFGDG010000148.1, from coordinate 7,164 downwards.
TGTTGTTTGTAAGTGTACTTCTCGTACAGGCAATTATTTCTTTTCCTGTCCTCCAAGCATCTTTAGGGTTCCTCCGCTATATCCCTAGTTTATTTGAAATTTTACCCAATTTATTTGAAACCATTGCCCTCATTATTCTGCTCTATCTGAGCATGGAATAGGGTAAGATTTGGGTCTCTTTTGGAATTCATTTGGAATAAATTCTGGAATTTTAATATAAACATTCATTCTCATAAATCAATGTAGAACTAAAAAACTAGGTGAAAAACATGAAGAAAAAAATATGGACAGGTGCCATCGTCTTGGGCATACTCCTCTTGGGTATGGCCTCGGTGGTAAATGCAAGTGACGGATCAGTGACCAGTGCAAGTGCCATGAATAATATGAAACAAGCTGAGTACCAATATCGGCAAGAAGAAGCATTACCTGCTGTGGTAGGTGCCGATGCGTTGGTTGGACAACCAACTGCTGATGTTGCACCATTACCCCACATTCGGGTGCGATTTAAAGGTATCTGGGGCGATCTCGGAGATAACGAAACAAAAGGATACTGTAAAGGTACTCTTGGAAAAACCGGACGTATTGGTTTTCTCAATGGGTTCTATAACACCACCAATGGAAGTGTCGGTCGTGTCCGCGGCATTCTCAAGTATGGGTACTTTAATGGAAAGATCATTACCCCAAAAGGAGAAAAGCGTCCCATTACTGGATTCTATAGAATAGACCAGGAAACACGATCGCTTCATATCCAGTGGATGACCATAAACCGAGTTGGGTGGGCACATCTTCGCATCAGTCCTATACAACCAACTGTTGATGCTGCAGACTAATCAGTTCGTCTCCTTCCCCACCTCTCTCTTTTTTTCTTTCGATAAAAAACAATCACACTCTTTTTATAATGAAAATCAGGTTTAGGTATCGTGACTACATTAACAATAAAAGTAGTATCTACTAATATAGAGCTTCAGCAAGTTATTGCTATCCGAACAAAGGTATTTGTTGAAGAACAGTATGTCCCCTACGAATTAGAGGTGGACGGATTAGATGAGACAGCAGAACACATCATTGCCTATCACAAAAACAAACCCATTGGTTGTGCCCGCATTCGTATTGTAGAAAACTATGCAAAACTAGAGCGGCTTGCTGTCCTCAAAGAATATCGTGGACAATCAATTGGTCAACAGCTTACCCGCTTTGCCATTACCTATTGTAAAACAAAACCTGTTACCGAGATGCATCTTCATGCACAACTTTCTGTTGCAGAATTTTATGAAACGTTAGGATTCAAGCGATATGGAAAGGAGTTTGATGAAGCAGGAATCAAACATATTGCCATGTGTATACCACTCAAAGAATGATTTTTATAGCGTAAGAGCATATCTAAAAATTGTTGGAGGAGGCTTGCATGACCACTAAAAAGAAAGAGGGGATGGATGATCGAGTGGAAGATTTTGCTGAAGAAGTAGGACAGCTGGGTAAAAATGTGGGTAAACAGGCACAAAAACATGCAAAAACTTTCGAACAACGGATGAAAACTGTTGGAGATGAGTTGGAAGCAAAAGGAAAGCAAATGGAAGGATGGTACCATCGTACATTTGGTGTTCTTGGTCCACTGATCTCAAGTATTATTGGAATTATTATTCTTGGTGCCATCATTTGGATTTTTCTTCTGCTGGGAACAAAAACAAACAGTGCCGCTTTTTCCAATTTAAGTTCCTTTTTACTTGCTCATATTGCACTCTTATTTGGAGTCTCGCTGTTGTTTTCATACACCGAATATGGAAACAAAATCTATCCCAAATATTTCAGGTGGGTTACTCCCATAACAACAGCAGCGGGAATTGTTGTTGCGTTTTGGTTAGTAATTAATATTTTATACATCCTTGTACCTGATTTAGAACTCCCAATAATAACCTCTGCCGCCGCTACCATCTTAACCAATCTTGTGATTATTTTCCTTTGCATTGTTATTGTAGGGTATATTGCTCTCCTCCTACTCATCACGACAAAGCCGATCGTGCAAGAGGCAGCAAAATCATCATGTATACAAAAGGAATCGTCAAAAACGACCACTACAGAGGATGGTTATAAGCAACTCTATCGATCAGGTAACAAGCGGATTCTTGGCGGCATATGCGCAGGGGTTGCTGAGTATTTTAACGTTGATCCTGTCCTTATCCGTCTGTTATGGATTATTGGACTATTTGTCTCAGCAGGGGCACTTGTTCTCATATATTTCATCTTTTGGATTATTATTCCAAGAAATCCCCGCCATCACTGGTAGTTAAACCTTTGTTTTCGTTTATAAAAAGGATGTTGACAGAAAGTGGGCTTTCAGACGGCGGATATAGAAAATACCCCATCCAAAGGAAATGACTGATCCTACCAAATTTGCAATAACAATTATCCACCAGAGTCCAATGATCCCTCCCTTTAAAACATAAGTAGAAATCAAAGCAAGGACAACCGTTAGCACAACGGTTCGTAGAAGGGTGGCAACCAACGAATAGGTACCTTTTCCCGTTCCCTGGAACATGGCCGATGAAGCAATACCAAATGCTGCACTAGGATAAAATAAGCAGGTGACTTTTAAAAACATTTCAAGGTCATCCTGGATATGGACAGCATCTGCAGAAGTGGTAAACGCGTACGTGATAAAAGGCGCTAAGAAAAAAATAGCAATAGCAAGCACAATTTCTATAAAAAAACCAGATTTCACAGCATACATATATGCCGTATTCAATTTTTCATATGCTTTTGCGCCATACGCTGCACCAGTAACAGTGGTTACCGCAGTAGCCATCCCCAAAAGCGGGAGAACGGCAATCATCACAATTCTCCAACCGGTATTATAAACGGCAACACCCTCTTCGCCCCCTCCAGAAACGCCAATAAGAATGACAATGATCAACATAGTAAACGACATGGAAAGTTGTTGAATCGACGCAGGGAGACCTACTCGAAAAATATCTCTAATAATGTCCCTCTTAAATTTGAAATCTTTAAATTTGAAAGTGACGTAGGTATCTCTTCTTAAAAATAACCAATACACCAATATAAAGGACGTAATCGCCATTGCAAGGATAGTTGCTACTGCCGCACCAGTAACTCCCATACCAAAGGTATAGATAAAAAGTGGATCAAGGATAATATTAAGACCTGCACCAAACAACATCGCATACATTGCTCTGGTTGCATCGCCTTCTGCCCGTAAGATTGCTACTGCAACGTTGATAAAAAAGATGAAGGTGCTTCCGGCAAAAATAACACGTCCGTAGGATGTTGCCATATGCACGGTTCCTACAGCACCAATGGAAGAAAAAATAGCATTGGCAAAGGAGAAAAATAGTACCGTAAAAACTAAAGAAACAATAATTGTAATGACAATCGAATGAATGGCAACATTGTCTGCTCCTTTTTTGTCCTCTGCACCGATACGTCTTGAGATGGCAGATCCACCACCAATACCAATACCAGTAGAGATGGCAATAATCATCATAAAAAAGGGCATGACAAAGCCAACAGCAGCAAGGGCACCGGTTCCCACATCAGCAACCTCTGCAGCAGTAAAAAGATCCTGACCAAAGCCAGACACCCACAACGCATCAACAAGATTGTAGATCGTGTGGGCAGACATAGCAACAATCATAGGAATTGCAAGTTTGATGATCGCTTTTTTAGGATCGCCCAGCAGCATGCCTACGCCTTTTGTTTTAGGATTATGAGAAGAAGATTGCGTTGCCACGTGGTGGGTGAATAGTACATCTTATTTGAACTTTAGCATTTATTCCTGTAGGGGGCAGTATGACTAAAGTAGCAACCACTAAAGGAAGTAAAAGGCAAATAAAAAATAGATGATTTAAATACGACTTCTCTGCGATAAAACCCTTCCCGCCCTGCAGGTTCTTCTCTAGATGAATGTGATGTAAAAAGCCTCTGATTCTTTATTTACTTGTCCCTCCATATTATTTAAATACCTCTTCTTTATTCCCCTACTGTAATGGCACTTTGGCAAGGTAACTCAAAGCGAAGTATTTCGGGAAGGCGTATACGCTATGCACGGGGGAAACGCAAGTTTGAGATTGGAAGAGAATCCCATCTCACAACCATTGGTCCCACTACTTTAAAAATCGTTCGTACCCGGGGAAACAACAGGAAGACAAGAGCAAAAACAGCAAATGTTGCCTATGTTGTTGATCCTAAAACAAAAAAAACAACGAAAACAGAAATTATCACGGTAAAAGAAAATCCTGCAAATATCCACTACGTGCGACGTAACATCATCAACAAAGGATCAATTGTTGAAACCAAGCTTGGGAAGGCAAAAGTAACCTCACGACCTGGTCAAAGCGGTACCATTAATGCCGTTTTACTCTCATAATGTTGGTGTGATACCTCATGGTTTCCCGTGATGAGGAGAAGTACGTTGTTTGGCCATCTTATTTTGATAAAACACGTTCGAGATTGCAAGGAAGAAAAGTTGCTAAGAAACATGCAATAGAAAAACCGACCATAGAAGCAATTGCTAAAGCAGCAAAAACGTTAGGACTCAATCCAATTGTCGAAAAAGAACGTGCGTATCCTGCAAATCATTGGAAAAAAACGGGGCGTGTAATCGTTGATAAAAAAGAAGCAAAAAGTAAACTTTTGGTGAAAATTGCCAACCGATTGTAGCCGATGCAGTTAGTTCGTGATTTCTATTTTAAGGTACGATAGAACGGTGAACAAATACTATACCAAGTTCTACAACTATGAAAAAAAAGTAATATACTCGTTATAGATATCATATAGTAGTAAATTAAAAGCTAGTTATGTGAAGTGCATGACCGTAAAAGTAGGGGCTGATGAGTTTTGTTCAACATGCATGGAATGGCGTGAGTACGACGAAAAAGGGCGCTGTAAAGTGTGCAAAAAAATTATTAAGAAAGATACAGCACTTAAACAAGAGCATGGTGACGATTACAAACTAGACGAATTTGGCGGCGAAGATGTTGAGCCTGAAGAATTTTGAGAGCAAAAGTTGACAGTTTTAGTTCTAGTATTAACTTAATTAATATTATTAAGCTACTATCTTAAATTTTTAATTTCTGTACATTATTTTGTTTACAATTGTTAGCGTGGCACTGAGTAACAAATAAACAGCGCCAGATACTATATAGCACGTTTTTTAGCATATATTGTTAGATAATATTTAGCATGCGGAACCCTTTTTAACTAGCTACTAAATTTGGGATATTGGATGGATGCGGAAAAAACGAAAGCAGTAATTTATACTAGAGTTTCAACTGAGGATCAAGCAAAAGAAGGATTTTCATTAGATGCGCAATTGGATAAATTAAGAGCATATTGCAAAGCGCGAGATTGGACCATAATAGATGAATACATTGATGATGGTTTCTCGGGGAGAAATGTAAAACGTCCAGCATATACTAGCATGATGGAAAACATGGAAAAATGGGATTTACTCCTTGTATTAAAGATGGATAGAATCCATAGAAATTCAAAAAATTTCATGCTTATGATGGAGTTTTTAAATAAACATGAAAAAGAATTTGTTTCAATGAGTGAATCTTTTGATACCTCCACCGCAATGGGTCGTTTTGTCATGAATATCATCCAATTAATAGCACAATTAGAATCTGAACAAATTGGAGAACGTGTATATGTTGGCATGGAACAAAAAGCTAGGATAAATGGTGGCGTGCTAGGTTTTAACATACCATATGGATATGATTATATAGATGGGCGGCTAGTGGTAAATTTAGAAGAATCAAAAACGGTAAAAGATATTTATTCTTGGTACAACAGGGGAAAAAGCATGGGTGAAATTGCTAAAATGCTTAATTCTAGTAAAATTCCAACGAAAAAGGGGGGGTTATGGGCAAAAAAGACTATTTCTAGCATACTTAAAAATCCGACATATTGTGGTTACCTGCACTGGGAAGATTATATCAACAAAAGTGACCATGAAAAAATAATTGAAAATCTCGATTTTGATGAAATTCAAAATCATATTGCGCAACGTGGGGGAATCCCAGCAAAAAAGTTAGCAAATCAAACAGCTTAATAGTTACCTTCGGACTACCGAAGGTAACTCATTTCTGTGGTAAAAAATAAATAAGTCATTTCATATACATGTACTTGTCATGTACATGAGGAGTTTTAAATGCCAAAATATAAAGTTGCATTTTATGTAAGAGTAAATATGGGCGAACAATCAAAAGGGCATGGTCTGGAAGGGCAGAAATCAATATTAGAAACTTGGGCCAAGGGGGAAGGATGGAAATGGGTAAAAACTTATTATGAAGAGGTTGGTGAAAAAGATCCCGATCAGAAAAAATTCCAAGAGATGATAAACGACGCAAAAAATGGTCTTTTTGATGGGATATGCATGGTAGATAGTGACAGATTTAGCAGATCAACAAAAGATTTACTAAACGTAATGGATGATTTAATAAAAAAAAGAGTGAAACTTCATATTTACAATCTGCAGCATATAGATATCTATAGCGAACAAGGACGAGTTATGCTTACAAATTTAGCAGCATATAGTGAATTTTTTAGAGGACAGCTTTCATCAAAGATTAGAGCAGGTGTCAAGCAAAAAATGAAAAGTGAATGGTTTGGTAAAGCCCCGTATGGTTATATTATCGAATCTGATACTGTTGGTAACAGAAAAAAGAACACTAGGCTAATTAAAAATCCTGAAGAACAAAAGACAATTAGTAAGATGAGGGAACTAAGACAAAAGGGGAATAGTTATCCAGAGATTGCCAAATATCTAAATAAAAGCGGCATACCAACTAGACATACTAGGAAAGACAAGCAAAGTGATTGGTATTCTACTACAGTTAGAAATATACTTTTAAGACCCGAAGTGAATTTAAATGGAGAGGGAAATGAAATTTCCGAGCTAAATAAAGAAGAAAGGAATTGAAATATCTAGGAATTATTGCGAACGATGTGTTACCAATTTTGATGAAGAGTTTAAAGGCAGGATTTCATCACATCATTCCAGTTATTTATAGAGAAAAAACAGTATTGACAATCGCTCATCGTTGTGCCATACTTGTCATCACGCTGCACCTGACATAAGTGGTGTGTTAGAATTTATCTATCAATGGAACTTGTGTCTGATAATAATTGGCACAAAAACAGTGGCAT
>JAFGDG010000147.1 GCA_016932245.1 Thermoplasmatota archaeon | reverse complement strand
AATTCCGATACCCTTTTACTTTATCCAATGAGAGAGAAACCGGGTTGCCCGGTGCAGATCCTACAAGAAGACTCATTCGCAAGGCGTCTGCTCCGTATTCGTTGACAATATCCAATGGGTTAACAACATTTCCTTTTGATTTACTCATTTTTGCGCCTTTTTTATCAGTAACCATACTGTGAAGGTACACAGTTTTATATGGGACGTCTCCGGCTAAATAGAGGCCAAACATGATCATACGCGCAACCCAAAAGAATAGAATATCCCACATGGTGTCCAGTACATCTGTTGGGTAGAATGTTTGGAAATCCTCTTTGTCTGGATATCCAAGTGTAACCTGCGGCCACTGTCCGGACGAAAACCATGTGTCAAACACATCTGTCTCCTGTAAAAAACGATCGCCTGGTTTATATTCGTTAATAACGTACTTGGCGTTAATTGGTGCAATCACGTTTTGTAATCCAGCTTCAACTTCCAATAGGTCGTATTGGTCCAATAGGTCAGATATGTTGCCGTTCACAACGTCATTTTTTGCGTTTAAAAATGTTACTTGCAGATCTGGATTCTTGTCTACGTTATACCATGCCGGGATGCGGATTCCCCATACGATCTGTCGTGATATAGGCCATGGTTTTATATTCTCCATCCATTGGTAATATTGCTTTTCAAACCGCTTTGGGATAAATGTTACTAGTCCTTTTTTTGCCGCCAGTATCCCCATCTCTCCAAGGGATGCCTCATTTACTGATAAACGTTCTTTTAACTTTTTACTTTTTACTTTTGACTTTTGACTTGTATTAACAAACCAATTCGGCATAACCATTGGTTCAATCGGATGATTCCCCTTATAACTTACCATAACGCGATGAGTATAATTTTTTATGTTTTGTATTGCGTTAATATCATGTAATTTTGCGACAATGATGTCACGGGCTTCTTCGACGGGCAATCCATCAAATTCATCCTCCGATTCGGAGGACTCATCCTCCGATTCGGAGGGCGAACTATCTTTTAGGCTGATGTTTCCATTAAAATCTATTACCGATATGATATTCAGATTATGGCGTTTCCCAATTTCAAAATCGGTTTCGTCATGTGCTGGTGTTACTTTAACTGCGCCTGTTCCAAATCCCGGATCCACTTCATTATCTGCAATTATCGGTAGTTCACGTCCTACTAACGGAAGGGTTGCTGTCTTCCCGACAAAATCGGTATACCGCTTGTCATCTGGATGAACTGCTACTGCTGTATCACCGAGCATTGTCTCCGGCCTTGTCGTTGCCACAGTAATATAGTTTGTAGTTTGTAGCTTGTAGCTTGTAGCTTTAAGAGGATAATTAATGAACCAGAGTTTTCCTTCTTTTTCTATGTACTTCACTTCGAGGTCAGCAAACGTAGTACCATAATGAGGGCAGTAATTAACAATGTAGTTATCTCGATACACAAGACCGTCGGAATGCATTTTCTGGAATGTGTCGTATACAGTTTGTACTACATTTTTATCTAGCGTAAACGTTTCTCTTTCCCAATCAAGACTAAAGCCTAGCTTTCTTAGTTGTTTTTGGATGACTCCGGAATTTTTGTTAACAAACGTAAAGATTTTTTGATACAGTGTTTCTCTATCAAATTCAAAACGAGAGGAACCTTCTTTCTCTAGGTTGTTTTCAAAGACATATTGCGTTTCAAATCCTGCATGATCTGTACCTGGAACCCAGAGAGTTTTATCTCCCAGCATGCGGTGCCAGCGAATAAGCAGGTCTTCTATTACGTACATGGCGTGGCCAACATGGAGATCGGCATTAGCGTTTGGGGGAGGAAGCAGAATGCAATATGGCTTTCCATCCGGATGAATTTCTGGTCTAAAGTATCCATTGCTCTCCCAAAATTGATATATATGTTTTTCGTATTCTTTAAAGTTTGGGCGTTTTTTCATGTGAGCATAATAACAAAAGGAAATTAATGAGGCAAGAGCAAGCTACCCTACCCACATTGTAAGGTCTGGACGTGCGACTCTATCTAGCGATGAAAGATCATTTTGTAAGTAGATACCATTTTTGTATTTAAAATACGCAGCTATCCCGATCATACCTGCGTTATCTCCATAGAGTTTCTGTGCATAAGGTTGATAATAAGTAACCCCGTTTTTTCTGCAAAGTCTTCGGATACGGGAACGCAATGTTTTGTTTGCTAATACGCCGCCGCCAACAACAAGTGTTTTAATGCCTGTCTGCTGCAGTGCCTTTTTCAATTTTAAGATGATGCTTGTAAATACAGCATTCTGGAACGATGCGCAAATGTGGGGGAGATTGCTGACAATTTCATGCTGGTTCATTTCCTGAAGTTTGTATTTTAATGCAGTTTTCAGTCCGGAATAAGAAAAGTCTAAATCATTTCTGTTTTGTAAGGGGATTGGCAGGTCTAGATACTTCGGGTTACCTGTTTTGGCCAGTGTTTCGATGATGGGCCCGCCAGGGTAAGACATGCCAAGCATTTTTGCGGCTTTATCAAGGGCTTCGCCAGCAGCATCATCAAGTGTTCGGCCAATAATTTCATACCCTGCATAATCATGCACTAAAACAAGATTTGTCTGCCCCCCAGATACAACCAGGGCTAAAAATGGGAAATTGATCTCTCTTTTTGGGTTTCCTTTTCTATTTTGTGCAAATGCGGAAAATATATGTCCTTCGGAATGGTCAACAGGAATTAATGGCTTATTGAGATTCGCGGCTAATTCTTTTGCGTTTCTTAGCCCTACCTCTAAAGCAATTACTAATCCGGGCCCAAATGTAACAGCCACTGCGTCAATATCATCTAGTGTGACATGAGCATATGCAAGTGCTTTGTTTAGTACAGTACCAATTTTTCTTTGGTGTTCTCTTTTTGCAAGTATTGGATATATACCCCCATATTCTTTATGAATATCAATTTGTGAATATACAACATTGGAGATAATTCTGCGTTCTTTCGTAATTGCCGCAGATGTTTCATCACATGATGTTTCGATGGATAAAATGTTCATATTTGATACACTTTTATAGATCGAGTATATTCATCTTCTTCAATAATGTGAATAAGGTAGAAACATGCGTTTTGTTTTGATAAGTGTTCGAAAATGGATAGTTTCTCTCCCCATTCTATTAATAAAAGATTACCTTTTCTGAGAAGCGCGGGGATATCTAATGCAATAAGCTCTTCTTCTTGTTCTATGCGATAAAGATCAAGATGGTACAGATTTTTTAATGAGGTTTGATCTATAGTGTATTCATCCATAAGGACAAATGTTGGTGATACGAGATTTTTGCCAAAAGTTTCCCCAATACCCTGTGCAAAAACAGTTTTTCCACTTCCTAGATCGCCTTTTAAAATGACAACAACAGCTTTTTCGCTCAGAATATCTTTGAAATATTTTTGGTATATATGTTGGGCACACTTCTTTGTTTCTTCTGGCGTGGCTGTGTCTTTTGTCTGCAGGTATTTTGGTTCAAGAGTTCCTTTTCTGAAACATTCAATGTTGTCTTTTAGAAGCCTGATGACCGTTGACGTTGGTTTTCTTTGCAATGTTCCGGCATCAATAATAAGGTCAATCATGTGTTTCTTTTCCTGTGAAAGTGTGTGTAAAAAAGAATCAATGGAGTAGTGGGGTCCTTTGCCGGAGATATTGGCAGATGTCGCTGTAATAGGAAAAGGACACAATTTTGTTAATTTTTGAATATACGGATAGCTAATGACTCTT
>JAFGDG010000146.1 GCA_016932245.1 Thermoplasmatota archaeon | reverse complement strand
CCCTTGGCCATCCCTTGGAGACGGTCAACATTGGTTGCCAGCGCAATAGGTATGAAAGAGGCGCTGATCATGACAATAACTATACTAACTGTTAAAATGCTTTTTAGATTTTGTTTTCTTATTTCCATACATAACGTCCCCCGTTAGTATTCATATGGGCTATTACAGTACTAAATATTGTTCTCTATTATTTAATATTTTGTATATTATATATACAACGAGTAATATGTATGTCCTTTTTTAGTATATATAACTTCTTATATATTTATATCCAATATTAAAAGTTGCTGAGTAAACATAACTCATATAAAAGAGCAGGGTATGACTACATCATTACACATGAATACTGAATTGCGTAAAATTCTGAAAAAACAACAATATGCACTCATTGGTAACCATTCTGGGGTAAAACTCTGTCATTGGATGAGACAAAGTCTTTTATTCGGAAGAGAATGCTATAAGCAAACCTTTTATGGGATTGATTCGCACCGTTGCCTTCAGATGACGCCCGCTGTTACCCACTGCACACAAATGTGTCTTTTTTGCTGGCGGCATCAGGGGTTTACTGAACGAGAAGTAAAGGATGCTGATGACCCCTCATATATTTTGGAAAAAGCAATTGAAGCACAACGGCAATTGATTACTGGATTCAAAGGAGATGAACGCTGTGACCGGCAAAAATGGAACGAGGCTAATAAACCGAATATGGTTGCCTGCTCACTTTCTGGAGAACCAACATTGTACCCGCAGCTCGGTGACTTCTTTCAGGAATGTCACAATCGTGGGATGACAACCTTTCTTGTTACAAATGGAACGAATCCTGAGGCGTTAGAACACCTTGATACACTTCCAACACAGCTATACGTATCTGTTGTTGCTCCCACTAAAGAAATATACAAAAAACTCTGTGTTCCTCTAATTTCAGACGGATGGAAAAAACTACAACAAACGCTAGACCTTCTTCCTTCATTAAATACGAGAACCGTTATCAGACATACATTGGTTCAAGGGTGGAATATGGACAATGTGCATATCGATAAGTACGCAGCCCTTGATGCTCGTGCAAATCCTGATTTCATTGAACCGAAAGGCTATGTGTTTGTTGGCTACTCCAGAAAGCGTATGACCATCGCAAATATGCCTTCTCATGCACAAGTTCGTTCGTTTGGCACAGCCTTAGCTGAACAATTAGGCTATACCTTGAGTATGGAGAAGCAAGACTCGCGAGTGGTTCTTTTGACTAATGGAAAAAAAGAATCGAAAATTAAATGAAAAAGCGTTCTTCAATCGCGCATGAGATCCTCGCCACCTTCAAACTGTAACTGAATGAAAGTATAGAGGTCTTCGATACCTAAAAAGTCTTCTTTTCCTGTTGGAATTAAGGTAGTTTGTTCCTGGAAATCTTGAATTAGTCGAAGAATGCCTTCACTCATCTCTCTATAGATGGATGCTTGTTCTGTAAGAATAGCATCATGCAGTTGTTCGGCATCCTGTGACCATTGAGTGACAACCTCTGTTTCTTCTTTGGTAAGCATGTCTGCTTTACTGAGCACACTGACTTGAGGTCGATTGAGTCTAAAATTTGTACTAATTGCCAGCAGTAATTGAGAAACAAACCCTGAGGCGTTTTTTGCTAACGCAGGATCTAAAAGATAGGCAATAAGGGAACGTTGGGGATTTAGAAATTCGACAATATACTTTCCCGCCTCCCTAAAAACAAAAAGTTCGAGTTGCCCTGGCGTATCAACCAGCACGTAATCGGTTTTGAATGCTTCAATGCTTTTTTTCATATCATCAATATTAAGGGCAAGCATATCAGCACAAGCAATCTGCGCGCCATTAGGTCCTAGTTTATAGGTGTCCATAACTTCCTTTAACGAAATCCAATCACGAATATCAACATCCGGTTTATAAGGGAGATTTTCCGCACCAGGATCAAGATTGACGGTGATAGCATCCACTCCTCGAAGTTCTACCCATTGTTTGAAAATATGGGTCAGTGTTGATTTTCCTGAACCCGCTGTCCCAATAATATACACAAAAATTTCTTCTTTCATAGCATGCCACGAAGTTCATTCATATGCTGAATACGTTTTTCAATAAGTTCTGGTGTGCCGATATCATGACGGATGAAAATATGATCTCCTTTTACGTTTCGAAGTGCATCTTCGCATTGTTCATCGGCTTCTAGCAAGGTATCTGCAATACCCACAACTGCAAGTGATCGAGAGGTAGTGGTGTATATCGTAGTATTCTCCTTATTGACAGAAGCATAAAACAATATTGACCCTGCTTGTTGAATGGCTTGCTCATCAACAAATACCGGTTTTCCTGCAACGCTCTTGACGCCATACCCTTCAGGAACAACGTATTTACATAAGGTTGACTTTTTCTTCAGTTTGATTTTTTTCTGACTCAAGGTTCCATCAATCATAGCCTGGCACAATTCAACAAAGTCAACTTCCAGTAAGGGCAATACATTCATAGCTTCTGGATCACCAAATCGGGCATTAATTTCGATGATTTTTGGTCCGTCCGCCGTGAGCATAAATTGTCCATAGATGGGGCCAATGTAGGGACATCCTTCTTTTTTCAATGCTTCAACGATTTTCTGTAAGATGGCCGCGCCTTCCTCGTACTCACTTTTTGATAAAAACGGCAATAAACCATCGGCGCATGAATACGATCCCATGCCGCCTGTGTTAGGCCCTTTATCTCCTGGAAGAAGTCGTTTGTGGTCTTGAACCGCATGCAGCGGAAGGATGCTAGTCCCATCTGAAAACGCTTGAAGGGTAAATTCTTCCCCTACTGCTTTTTCTTCAATCAATACTTTTGCATGTCCGCCAATTTTTTTATCAATAACTTGAGAAATATACTCAAGGGCTCCATCAATGCCCTTGAAGTGATCACCGCCAACCCAAACACCCTTTCCCCCCGTAAGACCAATAGGTTTAATGGCAACATCACCGTTGAGTTTTTCAATAAAGACCTTTGCTTTTTTAGAGGTGGTGAAACTTTCAAATTGCAGTTGTCCGGGAATATTATATTTTTTCAGTAGATTTCGCATCCATTCTTTGTCCGTTTCTATGCGTGCTGCTTCTTTTGTTGGGGAACTTGCTTGGATTCCTGCCTCATGAAACGCGTTGACCAGTCCTACCTCAAGGGGCGCCTCAGGACCTACAATAGCTAGCTCAATAGCATGCTTCTTAGCATACTCAACAACGGCACCAACCCTGGTTTCTTTTTCTTGTAAAAAATCAGTAGCTAACGAAGCAATGCCCGGATTACGATTAGACATCACCACAAAAAGATCAGCATGTTTTGATCGACATATGGCATCACAGATGGCGTGCTCTCGGGCGCCACCACCAACAACTAAGACATTCAATTATATCAGCCTCCCGGAAATTGCTAAATAGAATTCATCTATTTAATGGTACACTATTTTTTAAAGGTTGTTTCTACATGATGAAAGAAGCACCGAACATTCGTTATTTTTTCAGAGAGTTGATCCCTGCAAGAGAGAGACAGAATATACCTATGGCTAGAAACATAATGAAATACCGTATGTTTACTGAACAAGAGAAATCCATCACAAAAGATAACACAAGTATTGCAACACCCATGGCTGATGCTATTGCATAAAGAACGGCGTTTAACCATAGTTTACTTCTCATTTTTTCCTCCAATTACACCTTTGATATCAGCTGCTGTTTTCTACATTGACCTAAGGGTGGAAGAGTGTGAACCATTACCGAAGATTCAGCAACTGTTGTACTGCAAAATGAAATAATGGACTTGAAGAGTATTGTATGTGTTGGGGTTGCTGTGTAATGACCGATGGTTGGCCAATAGGAATCTCGATTTCTAGATATCCCCAGTCACTTTCCAAGCCATAGGTGTCTTTAGCTTTTGCCTTAATAACAGGATTTCCAGTTGAAGCCCACGTATGGGATAACAATGCTTCTCCGCCAGATGCATAGGGGCCATACCATTGTCCAACAGAGAAGTACTCGCCCCAGTCAACATAGTAGTACACGTCGTCTCCATTTGGATCTGTGGTGTAAAAAGTATATTCATAAACCTGCCCCTGTTTTACGGTTGTTTCTCCATCTATTATTGGTACAGCCGGCGGATCGAGTGCTTCTTCTATTCCTGCCCAGGTGTGATCTTCCCCTATGTTTCCGCCGCCGTCAGTAACGGTGAGTGTTACAGCAAAGATTCCTTGTTCTTCATACGCATGGGTTGTCGTAATTCCAGTATCGTTGGTCCCATCGCCGAACTCCCAAAAGTAAGAGACAATATTGTCCTCGACGTCAAAGCTATTGCTCGCATCAAATACTATCTCTTCCCCAACATCTCCAAAGTATAATCCACCAGCATCAGCAAAAGGTGCCCAGTCAACGCTTTCGGGATCGTAGTCGACCCAAGTAATATACGATTTATCAATATTCAATGCATTATATTCTATGTTAAAAAATCCTCCATATCCCCAATTCGTTCCCCAGCTGTTTTTACAAATCCAATAGCCCCCGTTGCGAATGAGCGGAGACTCTTTCCATCCAACAATCATGACCACATGGTTCATACCAACAACTGGTCTTAGATAGGGGAAATATTTGTCAGGATTGTGCTGAACCGACCCCCACCATTTGAAGAAGTCCGTTGCTTTGATACTGGCAACAACGGGACCAGTTGACATAACTTGCGTTTTAATGGCCTCAATATCTGTCGATGATCCATCGCTTCTCCACGATCCGCAATCTAGGAGTGGAACAAGCAATTCTATCCAGTTGGGACACTTATCATCACAGGGAACATCGTCATCTCCTTGATAAGGGAAACATGATTCAGGTATAGCACCATTGTAGTAATTTCCTTCAGGGGTGGTCTCCATTAACAGTTGAAAGGCGCGTGCGGGGTTTCCGCCATGACAACTTCCTGCACCGGGTAGACAAGAAAGCACATATTGTTCAGATAAATCTGGATTTAACATTGCACAGTTTTCCCTAATGTTTATTATGCTTTCAAGAACGCCAATGGCCGCAAAATCCCAACAATCGCCGCAGAGTTGCCTTTTAACAGAGGTGGTCCAATCTTGACCATCATAATTTAACCAACTAAACTCATCAGGAGTATTCGTAATCTCCGGCTTTGGTGAAAGACATTTGGCATCAAGTGTAACAATCTGGTCCTCCATGGTAGGATAGGCAACAAAGGATTGGTCTCTGTCAGTAGCAATATTCTCTTTTTTAATACGGCACCCGCAGTCATCATCAGCAACGTTTTCAGAATGCAGGGCATAATTCTCACTCTTTTTTATTGAGCCGGTAACTGATAGCACAGCAATCATCATCAATAGGCACACAAAAACACTCAAGAGTCGTTTATTCATCTTATATCCTCCCGTAGATCATAATCTTTAAGCATCTAACTCTTTATAAAACTCTCCTTTACGATTTTTTAAAAGGAAGTTACGTCTCTTCGTTTATAGTATTTACTTTTTTAAGATGTCACTGACCGACAGCAGAGGAATAAAATTCACTTCAAGATTTTGTAATTTTTCTTCAGCTCCTGCCTCGCGATCGACAACAACAATAACCTCATCGACTTTTGCCTTCTGCCCCCGCAAAATCTGAATTGTCTTAACAACAGAACCCCCACTTGTTGTTACATCTTCAATAACGAGCACTCGTTTATTTGTCACGTGCCCTCCTTCAATTTGTTTTCCAGTACCATGCTCTCGCTTTTCTTTTCTGATAATGACGTAAGGAATGCCAGTTTCTAATGATAAGGCAACAATCAGCGGCACCGCACCAAGTTCCATACCAGCAATCAGTTCGTATCCCTGAGTATACTTGGTCATTGCCTCTGCAATTTTTTTCAAGACGTTTGGAGCAGTGCTTGCTTTTTTGATATCAATGTAGTATTCGCTAACAGCGCCCGACGTTAATACGAACCGTCCAAATTGTATGGCTCCACACTCTTTCAGCAATTTTATCAGCGTTTCTTTTTCCATATGGGGAGAGATATAACAAGTGACAATTTATAGTTTTACATGAAAAAATCGTTTGGAATTTGCCAAACAAAAACAAACAGTTTTTAAACAATCTCAGATTAAATAGTATGTAAGTATGACAAAAGTTACCCTTGACATGAGTACGTTTAAAGCTCTTGCATCGGACACACGATTAGATATTTTGCGAGTACTTGATGGCAAACATCTTAGTTTAAATGATATCTGTAAGGAAACAAATCTCAATAAAGCAACGTTGCATGAGCATCTTACAAAACTGCATGAGGTAGGACTAGTAAAGAGAAAAGAGCGAGAGGGGCATAAGTGGGTATACTATACGCTCTCATGGAAAGGGGAAAGTCTGCTTCATCCTGAAAACACAAAAATAGTGGTACTGTTTACGACAACCTTTCTTGCCCTCTGGGCAGGTATTATTGCACTGATGAATTATGTTAAAGGAACAGTGACAACATTCGGTCACAATATCTTTTTTTCAGAAGGGGGAAGACTTGCACAAACAGGCGCAGAAGAAGATGGTTTAACAGCTCCCTTGAATGAAGCAGTAAAAAATGGAGATACCTTGAGTTTTGGCCTCACCGGTGGATCTACACCCTTTTATCAAGACCCTATTTTTGTGTATATCGCTCTTGCATGTTTTCTGGTCTTTGTTGTAGCCCTTGTTGTTGCCATGCACAAACTGTCAAAAAATAAGACTGCAAAACTCTAAGCCCCCCACCCATACTACCATCTAGAGAGAAACTACTGATTCCACTCTTTTGGGAGAGTATCGATGTCCTCGTTTTCGTCAACAAAATCAAATAAGGTCTTCTGCACCCACATCACCAAGTACCCGTAAGCAATCACAGGATTATATGTTTTTCGCTGTAAAATCACTATCTGTGTTTTTGCTGACCATGTTCTTTTTTATGGAGATAAAAACAAAGTGGAGAACAAACAGCATGAAGAAGAAGGAGGAACAAAGGAAACCAGGTTCTTCCCTGCAGGCTGAGCAACTCACCATCAATCAAAAAGACCCAAATTGCCAGTACTCCCAGAACAATGAGAAGAACTACGTACGCCGCCCAAAAGTTACGAGGATTTTTGATAAAATAAGTTGACCAAATAGAGTGGGGTTTGTGATGATTCATATAACATGAATCATTATGATTGCCATATTAAAATGTTTGGCAGTGGTAAATATTTAAGTAGCGGACAGGAGATTGCATACGAACATGGGAGAATGGATTACTGACATAGGGAATATTATTCCAGAGTTTCTTCGTCTCTTTGAGCCATATATTCCTATAATTCAAATCATCATTCTCATTATCGTTGTGTTTGCTATTTTTAGTGTAATCTTGCGGTCCATTAAAAGGAATTTAATGAAAAAGGTGAAGACAAAAAAACAAATGTCTAACGTCACGGTTTTCATTGGTTTGCTACGATTTGTCTTTTTGTTATTGCTTCTCATTTTAGTTCTTTCTACCTATTACGATTCCTGGGGAGAGTTTGGATTCATTGCAGGATTACTAACCGTTGCTCTTGGCTGGGCATTACAAAAACCTATTAGTGGAGTGGTTGCCTGGTTAATTATCGTTACCCGACAGCCGTTTCGCATCAGAGATCGAGTCATTATATCAGGTGTAAAAGGAGACATCTCAAATATTACTTTAACGCATATTTTCTTAGATGAAGTTGGAGGGACTATCGATGGTGAAGAGAGTTCCGGTCGCACAGTTATGATTCCCACCTCAATCATCTTTGAGCAGGAAGTTATTAACTATACTGAACAAGACGATTATATCCTTGATGAGGTGACTGCGATGGTGACCTATGAAAGTAACTTACAAAAAGCAGAAGCCATCATGATGATAGCAGTAGAGAAAGTAATGAAGGTGTTTTGGGAAAAGTTTCCAAAGAAGGTTTCAAGAAATACACACACAAGACTGTCGTTTCAACCTTCGGGCATTAATGTAACAGTGCGGTACACTACTCTTGCCATGAAACGAAATCAAATAGCAACCGACATTCAGCGAGTCATCCATAAACAGATTATTGCCGAAAAAGATGTTGAATTTGCTTATCCCCATACTGAAGTGCTGTTGCGAAATAAGTAGTAAACAAATGTTATATTTTTATAAAGAGGAAGACGTTACCGTCTAGTATGTGATGGGGCCATGAATGAAAAGATATTGAAAGAAGTGCTAGCGTGGTACGATAATCATGAAAATTGTACCAATGTGAACATCAAAGAATTCGTTGATTTGATTATTGACAAAGCAGCAGATGCTATCTTTGACGAAGTGAAAACCCAGCTTAAAGGTGAATTTGAAGAAGGAACCTTAACACATCCCTTCATTATCTCTCCCGATTATTATTTAGATTTGAAGTTAAAAGAGATACGGGATCGATGCGTCAAGCCGAAGAACATAGAAGATACTCAAGATGGTGAGAGTGGGCCCGCTGAGATTTGAACTCAGGTTACTACCACCCCAAGGTAGAAGGATGCCAAGCTACCCCACGGGCCCAAAGACAAGACTAGGTATCAAACAAAGCATTGAAAAAACTTATGCGCACTTTTTGGAAAGGTTTAATACACGATATAGTATGATAGATTGATGATGGATGCCACTTTTCTTGAACTCTTTGGCTTGCTTGCAGGAGCAATAACCTCGATAAGCTTTATTCCTCAACTCTATAAAGGATATGCCACCAAAAAACTTGATGATGTCTCCTACTTTATGTTTCTCATCCTTGCTTCAGGTATGGCTTTATGGGTAATATACGGAACGTTAAAATCATCACTAGCGATAATTATCACCAATAGCTTTGGTATTGCCTGTAGTTTTGTTATTGTCTTGATGAAGAAACGGTACTCTTAGCCACCTTTTTGCTGTTTCCTTTTCATAAATGACTCAAAGGCATCATACGCTTTTTCTTGCACATCTATAGGTGGCAAAAAGACAGCTCTAAAGTGATGTTTACCATAGGTCGGACAGAACCCAGAACCGTGGACAACCAACACGTGCGTTTCTTGTAATAGGTCCAATACAAACGCCTTATCATCCTTCCATAGCCCTTGATCCATGGCTTCAATTTTAGGGAAAATATAGAACGCCCCGTCTGGTTTTGCCGTAGAAATTCCAGGAATCTCATTTAATCGTTTATAGGAAAAATCTCTGCGTTTTCGCAACGTCGTATTCATTTTTTTGATATGATCCTGTGGACCAGTTAATGCCGCTATCCCTGCTCTCTGACAAACGGAATTTGCACAGAGTCGGGATCGAGCGATGCGGAAAAAGGCATCTTGCACCTCATCAAGTTCACCATGATGATAAAACAAGGTGTGTCCCACTCGCCAGCCAGGAACAAGATAGACCTTTGATAAACCATTAAAAGTAATGATGGGGACATCCTTCGCCAGTGTCGCGGTTGCTACCTGTTCGCCATCAAAGACAATATCATCGTAGATTTCGTCTGAAATGATTGGTAAGTTATACTCTCCTGCAAGGTCAATAAAGTGCTGAATGACTGATCTTGAATAAAGGGCACCAGTAGGATTATTAGGATTGATGAGAACAAGCCCTTTGGTCTTGGGGCTAATTTTTTGACGGATATCGTCGAGATCTGGCTGCCATGATTCTGCTTCAATCGTATGGTAGGTAATAGGACAAGCATCTAACAACCGCGGCAACAAGTTGTATTGTGGGTAGGTAGGACCAGGAATAAGCAGTTCGTCTCCAGGATTAAGCAGAACATTAGCAAGCATTTGAAGTGATTCAGTCACACCAGTGGTAACACACACATCATCAAGAGCGTAACCAACTCTATTTCGTTTTTTTTCGCGAGCAATAATTGCTTGTCGAAGTTCAATGTCTCCCTCAGATGGAGAATAGCCGTTGTACCCTTCTTTTGTTGCTTGATAAAGTGCATCTTTCATATGGGTTGGGCAGTCAAAATCGTACTTGATAGGATCGCCGATATTGAGATGTAAAACCTTAATTCCTTGTTTTTCCAATGCACGAGCTGGCAAGACTACATCGCGAATAGCGTAAGACACTCCTTGTGATCGGGTTGAGGCATTACTCATATGATCACCACGAGCCGCCATATCCATAGGTATCATAAATACTTGATGGTAAAAAAATATCAGCTTATTCTTGTCGAACAATGCATTTAAAGGTATTTCTATCCTTCAGATAAAACATGTTTTCATGAACGAGGACTGCTGATCCATCCTTTCGCTTATGAATCGTTTTAAAGCTTAAGGGACCTGCTTTTTTCACGTTATGAATTTTATCAAGAATATCTTCCTCAGACTCAAGAGCATCAAAATCAGTGACATTTAGAGAAAGCATTTCTCCTTTAGTATACCCGAGCCGTTTGTACATGTTTTCGTTACAATCTAAAATGTTGGCGTGTTCGTCAAAAAGAAAAACAGAATCAAATTCGTGTTCCGACCATTTTTCTTCAAGACTGTCGGTTGACTTGGATTTTTTAAGCTTATGTTTTCCTTTCGTCTTGATTCCTGTTGTCCTCCGAACATTGAGTAAATTGGTGATTTGATTACGTAAGCTAGTGAGTTCTGTTTCCAAGGTAACGATCTTTTCTTCAGCAAGCTTTTTTTGAGTAATATCAATATCAATGCCCCGATATGCTTGTAACATGCCATCATCATCAAATACGGGAACGGCATTAACCACCATACACACCTTTTCTCCATTTTTTTGAAAATTCCAGAGTTCAAGATTACGTATAGGTGACTTTTTATCATGTGCTTGGGAAAATGCCGCCTTTGCTTTTTTTGCTTCTTCAGGAGGCATCATATCAAAAAAGTTTTTGCCAATCACTTCGTCAGGATCATATCCCAATACTTCTGCAACATTTGACGAACAAAAGGTAATGGCCATTTTTTCATTCACTTCCCACGCCCATCCTGCAACAGTACCAACCAGATCATGATATTTTTCTTCCGCAAAAGTTTTCTGTTTTGCAGTGGCTTCAATTTCTCCCTTTTTAATGCCCACTTTGTGTATAGCGAGTTTCAAACTTGCCATTACCCGATCAAGCGAGGCAGTAAGTTTGTTGATTTCGTAAATCTCACTTTTTTCCAAACGTTCTTCAAGCTTTCCTTTTGAAATCGCATCAATCTTTCCTGTAAGTTTCTCAAGTGGCCGGGTAATGAGATACGCCATCGCCAATGACACCACAAACGTTACTATTTCAATTAAACCAATAAGCATCAGCGAGGTATATTGAAATCCCTGAATACCTCCAATAATACCAATCGGAATGAATGATACGGTAAGAAACATTATTACCAACAACGTTCTTAATCTCGTGCTACCACCTCACATCCATGACAGTCAACAAGTGCATCTGGTTTCTCACTTATAATCTCTTCACCAAAAACATCCTTGATTCGGTGTTTAAAGTCTTCACTTTGTTTAGGAGTCAGGATATAGTCCTGGGAAAGGGAATCAACATACTCAAGAAGATCTGGCTCCAACAACGCATTTTTACTTTTGAGTTCATAAAATTCAACAGCCCCCAAGGGACCGAGTACTACATTGAAATGGTCTTTTAACTTCCGCTCGATCGTTTCCTTTTGAGAAAATAAGACTTTGATAGGTTCTATTTTCCTTACCGGTTCAAATGGCACGGTAAAATAAAACGTACTGCCCTTTCCCACCTTACTCTCAACCCAAATCTTCCCTTTTTGGGATTCAACAATGCCTCGGCAAATAGCAAGACCCAAGCCCGTCCCACCATATTTTCGTGATGAAGCATGTTCTACTTGATAAAATGGCTCAAACACACGAATTCGATCTGGGGGGGTAATGCCACAGCCATGATCTTTCACCGAAAACAAAATATGATTGTTATTGGTACGAGCGGCAATTTCAACGGTGCTGTTTTCTTCAGAAAATTTGATAGCGTTGTTCAGAAGATTTCGTAAGACTTGGCTCACGCGATCGGGATCAAGTTCAATTTCAGGAAGACCTGTAGTGTTGGCAATGAGTTTAATCTTTTTTTCTTGTGCAAACCCCTTCATGAATTCAACTATATCTTGGATCAAGGTCCCGATGTCGGTTTTCTTGAAGGTAAACTTCAAACGAGCGGCTTCGATACGAGATATTTCTAAGAAATCGACAATAATCGTATCTAACCTATCGGCATTGCGAATGATAATATCAAGACTATCTTTCTGCCCTTTGGTCAGTTTGCCAAAATAGTCATTGACCAGCATTTGAAGCTGAGCTTTCATCGGAGTCATAGGGCTCCGTAATTCATGAGAGGTGATACTCAAAAATTCTGTCTTTGCATTATCAATTTCTTTTCGCTCTGCATCCATTCTGCTGAGTGCTTCTGCCGTTTTATTAAACGCATGACCAAGTTGTTCAATTTCATCCCCCGTCTTGATGTCAGTCCTTACTGAAAAATCACCTCTCTCAATCGCCTGGGTCGCTTTATATAATTCTCCAAGAGGTTTTGAAAGTGATCGCGAGACAAAAAAACCTACAATCCCTACATCGATAACAATAAGAGCAATAATAAGCACCGCAGTGGTCTCAAGCAACATTCCTTGTTCTACTAAAAGATCAGGGGGAATCAGCGACGTTGAAATCAAATAAAAATATGAGATGCCAATGGCAGGAGCGAGTAACCCCACTATCATAAACAGCAGTGTGAGTTTTTTATTTATTGAAGAAAAAAGAACGGTATTGAAACTACGCCCGTCATCCATTTTATTACACCTTCTTGTTATCACATAGTCTTTCGTAAAGTACATCAACCTTTTAACAACAGTTCAACGCGATTTATCAGTTCATTCGT
>JAFGDG010000145.1 GCA_016932245.1 Thermoplasmatota archaeon | reverse complement strand
TTTATTAACTGCGACTGGGAATACCGCGTGGTCTGAAACACAGTGAAGACCCGCGGATGAAAAGTCGCATCTCTTTTTTCTCCAGCTAAACCATTTACTTTTTTTGTCGCACGCGGCAGGCTATTGCCTGCCCTTTAAACGGTGCGACAGGAACACAAAAATTATGAAGATAGGTAGTAGCGGATGCCATAAAAAGCTAGCGCATGACACACGTAACAATTGGGTCACCATGATGTTCAAAACCAAGTGCAACTACAACTGTTTCCGAAGGCAGTCCCATATCGATACCTGTACCCAGGCGTTCCGGGATTTCGAACGCCTCGGGTTTGAATTCTGCGATTTCGGCTTTGGCGGAAGTCATGTGCATTTCCCGGTCAATGTTCCCAAGAAGTATTCCATTCAAACCGCTGAGACCATGCTTAAATCCTATAGTGCCAAGAAGATGTTTGAGGCGCATCCAGGGTTCCGTAAGCGCTACCCTCGTGGTAGTTTCTGGAGTAGCTATGAGCACCATGAGTCCACGGGGTTGATCGACCTGGAGCGGTCAATTGCGTACTGTCGCGGTCAGCAGCAACATCATGGAATTACTGTTGTTGATGATTGTCAACAGCGGCTACCTAACTCGGCGTAACCGCCGAGCGGGGATACGGCAACGCCCAGTGGGCTTGCCGAGGAAGCGAAGGCGGAACGGGGTTATAGGGGTGGAACCCCTATTTCATTGCGTCCATTATATCCTTTATTTCTTTCAGTTTCATTCCCCCCTAGAGTTCAAACCAAACGTGTATAGTTATATTTTTTCATAATGTTATCCTAGTCGTACGTTCAATTTACAATCTATTAGGGTTGCAAAGGAATTCCTTCAATCCTTACCTCAAGCACATTCTTGTTAAGATCATCTAAGAAAGATATGAGATGGGAAAGCCTCATAATTTTTTTGTCAGATTGTTTGCTACTGCCTGAATAAATTCTTCTGTTTCCGCTACTTTCTTTGCCGGTGGATTTGAAATTCGGGCGAGATCACCTGTCATTATCCTATTTTTCTCTATTGTTTCGATTGCAGCTTTTTCAAGATTATCTGCAAATTCCACGAGTTTTGGTGTCTTATCTAACTCTCCCCGTTTTTTGAGGGCTCCCGTCCATGCAAATATTATTGCCATTGAATTTGTCGAAGTCTTTTCACCTTTGAGATGCTTATAATAATGTTTTTGAACGGTTCCATGAGCTGCTTCATATTCAAAGTAGCCATACGGTGAGACGAGGACAGAGGTTAATAATGCTAAACTGCCGTATGCCGATCCTAAGAAATCTGACAGTACATCTCCATCATAGTTCTTGCATGCCCAGAGAAAGCCTCCTTCAGATCGTACGACTCTTGCAACAGCATCGTCAATCAGCGTATAGAAATAGATAATGCCATTTTTTTCAAATTTACTTTTATAGTTTTCCTCATGGTATATCCGTTCAAATATTTCTTTGAAATGTGCATCATAGGTTTTAGAAATGGTATCTTTCGTTGCAAACCAAAGATCGGTTTTCTGATCAAGTGCATAGGTAAAACATGCTCTTGCAAAGCTTTCTATAGATTTATCGATATTATGTATTCCCTGAATTATTCCTGGTCCATTGAACTCCTGAATCGTCTTTCTTTTTTCATCCCCATTATTTGAAACATAGACAAGCTCTGCTTTGCCTGGTTTGTCGATTTTATATTCAACATTTTTATAAACATCTCCATAGGCATGTCTGCCAATGATGATTGGTTTTTTCCAGAATCTAACGGCAGGTTCAATGTTTTTTAACATAATTGGTGCCCTGAACACGGTACCATCAAGTATAGCACGAATGGTCCCATTGGGGCTTTTCCATTGTTTTTTAAGGTTGTATTCTTCGACTCTGGCCGCGTTTGGAGTGATTGTTGCACATTTTACCCCTACGCCGTATTTTTTAATTGCTTCTGCTGCTTCAATTGTTATGTTGTCGTCTGTTTCATCTCTTTTTTCAAGACTGAGATCATAGTATTCCGTCTTAAGATCAATGTAGGGTTCTAAAAGGTTATCTTTTACCATGGCCCACATTACTCTTGTCATCTCATCTCCATCGATGTCAACTAATAGAGTTTTCATTTGTATTTTTGAAGACATTATTTCTACCTCAACTTCCTCTGCAATATCTATTTTACCTTCTCTGGTTTATCCGGCATCATATAGTTGATATCATCCCATGGATGCCGATACAATCCAGCTTTCATACGTTTCTGGTCCATGATATGACCCATGAAGCCGATACTCCGCCCCAAGACAAATAAAGCGTTGAGTATACCCAGGTCTACAAATTCTCTGACTTCTTTCCTGGTATAACCAACGCCTCTTAACATATCACAACAGAGTACTCCAATACAACCATCGACATTTAAGATCAGGTTGTTTCTTTTTGATGTTGTTAATTTCTCGACTTCAAGAGCATAGTCAAGAGTCTCTGTATTTGGGAAGTGTTTTTTCGCATAGTTCTTCATGATCTCTACGCGAACATCGGGATTTGTCACAGATTTTATCCTATGGCCAATACCCTGAATATTAACATTTTTATTTTTCATATCTTTAACCATGAAATCAGGTTTTTCATTGGCATAGAGATAGTGGGTGAAGTGATCAGCAGATCCTTGTACTGCACCGCCAAATCTTGGTCCAATGGTTAACAGTCCAGTGACCAGGGATGAAATGAGATCTTTTCCAGCGCGGGCAGTAACAATGGCGTTATGAGCACCGGAAACAGCAGGGCCATGATCCGCTGTTACAAGCACTACCATCTCTAAAAATTCTCGCGCCCATTTCGGTAAATCCTTTTTAAACCATAGTAGTCCTATGACGCCTCCAAGACCCCATTTTTCCTCAAAGATTTTTGAAATGGGAATGCCACAATAGCGCAGTTCTTCTCCTCTATCATCAGAGATAGTGCTGATGAAATTTGCTGGGCGGCGAATTATTCCTTGTTTCAGCGCTACATCGTAATCAATAGGAATTCTTGGGGGTTCTACATCTGGGATAGGTGTATGTTTCCCTGATTTTACCAGTTTATCAAAGGTTTGTTTTATCTTTTTATCAAAATCATCAAATGAATTAGGAACTACAGCACCTGCAGCCTTTAATGCCTTATTTTTCGCATCGGCTGTTTCCTGTTCAGCGCCAGCTCGAGCTCCAGCATGACCAAATTGGACTTCAGCAGGGAAAACCTTTGAACATGTTCCAATACACCAGGCAACCAGAGGTTTTTTAATTTTACCAGATTTTAATGCATCTACCACGACGTATTCATCAGTACCACCGACCTCCCCAAGGAGTACCATCATTTTAACATCAGGATTTTTCTCATACCTTATAAGATGCTGAATAAAGGTTGAGCCGGGATAGCGATCACCGCCAATGGCAACCCCTTCATAGACCCCATCGCTGTTCATTGCTATGATATTATTTAATTCGTTTGATAGTCCTCCAGATTTTGATACATAGGCGACACTTCCAGGTCTATGAAGTTTGGAGGCGACAATATTATCGAGCATACCTGCTGTGTTTCCGATCCTGAAGGCACCGGCAGCGATACCTCCAACGGTTGCAGGTCCAATAATCCATTTATTATGATCATGGGCAATTTTAATTAACTCTTTGGTTCTCTGTTCAGGTACTCC
>JAFGDG010000144.1 GCA_016932245.1 Thermoplasmatota archaeon | reverse complement strand
TATCACAAAACCCGTGTTTGCGTTTATTGCAGGAAGAACCGCTCCAGCAGGGAAGCGTATGGGACATGCCGGCGCGATCATAGCAAGAGGAAAAGGTACTGCCGAATCTAAAATGAATGCATTTAAAAGGGCAGGGGTTAAATTAGCACAGTTTCCTACTGATATTGCTGATCTTGCAGAAGAAACCCTTTAAGAATTGATGCTTTAAAATGATAGTTCCTTAAGACAAATAAAAACCTAGGAAAGGGATTCCCTTAAGCTTTCAATGACGGCATCACTGCTATCACGAGAATCTTAAATAACCTTCACCATGCGGTCCAAAAGCGGTTCCGAGAAGGGCTATTTCCTCCAATTCGTTTTTTGTCATGACCGAGCCTGTAGTATTCTGAGGAGAGTTTACGATGATAAGCTTTGTTTTATGGGAAATTTTCGATTGTATATCATCATGATTCATACGGAATTCGTTTTCCTTAAAAAGGGGAACCATAACACGCTTTCCAACAAGAATGGATGTTACTGAGCCTTATGTTGGATAGCCTAAATCTTGATAAAAGACCTCATCTCCAGGATGTATAACCGCTAGGCATTGAGAAGAAGATACCTGGTTTTAAACCGGGTGTTATTACAATTTGTTTCCATTCAGGTTGATATTCCCTCGTGTGTTCAATTTCCTCATGTATCACTTTTCTCAGTTCCAGCAGTCTCTTGCTCGCCAAACTCAAAATGAAAAATGTTTTTTCCATCTCGTTCTAATTTCTGTGCCTTTGCAAGCGCTTCGAACACTGCCTCTCCATATATTCGTTTAGCTACATCCCTTATCTGTGGCATAATACTTACAACCCTTGTCCCTTATTTTAATTGTTTTTCATATGAAGATAATCCTAGTTCTCTTAGTTTATCCGACGTAGGTATACCCTGTTCATCCCATCCTCTGAGGTTATAATATTCCTGTAAACTTGTTCGAAACTCCCTCTCTGTCAGATTTATACCTTTAGCAGGTCCCTCCTTGAAGGACTCCTCAAAGATTCTGGGTGGCAGTGTGTCCTCTGATGCATCCAGACCCTCTCTAAGGTTAAATAATCGAATAAGATTCCATATTCGTTCACCAGCCAAGAGATAGCTTTCTACGGTATGACGAAATCCTGTGGCATGGTTCAACATATCAACACAATCTTCCTCCGAGATAGGTGCAAAATTGCAAAGCACTAGGGAGAAAAACACCGCCCTTTCATCTTGCACTTCTTTAACAATCGGCGCTTTCTTTTCAAAGGAGAAACGTATAAGTTCAGGATCATATAATTCCGTTCTAACTGTCCATGCTCTTTGATGACACGCCCCCCTATCAGAGGTAGCGTATGCCAAGCCCATACCAAATGTTCCTCTGGGATCATAACCAGGTATTTCAAGCCCTTTTACATGCACAGCAAATTTTTCCGCATGTTGACCAAGTTTTTCTGCTGCGAGTTTCACACCTTCAGCAAGAATATCACCAAGCTCTGTTCTGCGGAATGCAATGTCAGCTATTACTTTGGCCAACTCCTCACTTTTCCCCCAGTCAAGATCCAAACCTTTAAAATCTTTCTTTGAAAGTAATCCCCTTTTGTATGCCTCAATAGCAAATCCTAAGACTCCCCCAAGGGAAATAGTATCCATACCAAATTCATTACATCGTTCATTAAGAAAGGCGACCTCTTCAATCGAGCCCATTCCCAGGTTAGAACCCATTAAAGCTATTGTTTCATATTCCGGGCCTACAAGAGAAAGGCCTTTATGGGATCCTTTCTTAATTGATGATTTATTCCAACATGCAATCACACAATTATAACAAGCACCAGATCCATCAACAATACTTTTCTGCATTGTTTCTGCATTGATTGCGTCTCCATGCTCAAAAAAACCTTCCTGATAATTTCGCGTTGGAATGAATCCTTCACTGTTGATAAGTTGCACCCAATAGGGGGTCCCATATTTCCTCCTTAACGGAACAAAATCGTTTTCCTTTATTTTCCTTAATACTTGCTGAGAGGTTTTCCGAAAAGCCTCAGGGTCATGGAGCGGTATAGTTCCACTTCCAGATATACCAATTGCCTTTAGCTTCTTAGAGCCCATGACGGCACCTGGTCCCCCTCTGCCTGCATGTCGATGCCCATCCACCGTGATGGCAGAGAATTTAATTAAGTGTTCACCCGCGGGCCCAATAACCGCTGTTTTTATTTTACCTTCATGTTTCAACAGCCAGTTGTGTGTTTTTAGACATTCTTCACCCCAAATCTCCCCAGCATCCTTAAATGTGATATCATCATCTTTAATGATGACATATACTGGTTTTTTAGATTGGTCGTTAAAACTGATAATATCCCATCCGGCTTTTTTCATTTCCACTGCAAAAAAACCCCCAAAATGGGAATCCAAGAAGAGACCAGTCAAAGGTGATTTAGTGACAACCGCTCCTCGTCCTGATGTTTGAGCCGATGTACCGGTTAAAGGTCCTGTTGCAAACATCAACATATTTCCTGGTGACAACGGATCTGTCCTCGCAGGAAGCCTATCAAAAAGCAGCTTAGCACCAAGGCCTTTTGCCCCGATGAAGTGTTCTGCAGCCTTCAGGTCTATGTCTTCATCTTTGTATGACTGATGTTTCAAATCAATTATCAGCAATTTTCCAGCGTATCCGCCACTCATATCAACACCTGGATGTCAAGTCAAGAATTTAATATGATAGCACCCATCAGTTTTAATTGGGTATTAAAATGGATGGGATGCTATCACATATAGAGGAAGTGTTAGAAGCTAAAAATGTTTTTGAACGAAATCGTAAATCCTTGAGAACGCGTGCTCTAGGATTTTATTATAT
>JAFGDG010000143.1 GCA_016932245.1 Thermoplasmatota archaeon | reverse complement strand
AGAAAGATAGAAATACAACATAAAGGATATAAACTACAACTTAGGAGTTTGGGGTAAATCTTGAGAGGGAGATAGTAAATGTCGAGATATCCGGGGAGTAGTTGTAAGAAGGGATATTTGATTGTTTTATCGTTGCTTCTTATTATAAGTACTTGGAATGGATCAACAATTGCCGATGATAACAAACCTGACCTTCGCATTAAAAGCGTGGACTGTCCAGAAACGATGAAAGAAGATGAGCACATACATATTCAACTCGTCATTGAGAATATTGGTAACAAAAACATTTCTTCGGGAACGCCTATTCGTGTTGGGTTATATCTTGATAGCACTCTCATCTTTACTAATAGTACATTTGAAGGATTGGCTATTGGCGAATCATGTTTTCTGAATGTAAGTTTGGATCCCTTGTTTGAAGATATTGGCAAGCATCTTGTGACTGTTTGGATTGATTATCAGGATATTATTGATGAAAGTAATGAAAATAACAATATCTGGGATTCGTACATTGAGGTCATAGAAAAAGACACCGATCTTGATATCGCTGATGTGGTACTGATTGGTGATCCCTGGTTACATGAGCGGCTTACCTTTGAGGTCAGTATCACTAATGCAGGGGGCAGTACTGACAAAAGACTGTTCGTATCATTGAACGTCTTTCAAGAGGGATCGTCCGTCTATATTGATGGCCTCAACACCAGCGGATTATCACGAAACGGGTGGTGGAATGTTTCTTTTGAATGGGATCCCGACCGATTGGGGAGCCATGAAATTAATGTAACGGTACTTCTGGAAGATGATATTGAGGAGTGGTATACCTTTGACGTATTCGTTGATTTTGAACAGCTTGAGTGGTGGAATCCCAATTGGCATTATCGAGCATTTATCGGAGCGATAGGAAAAGGCAGAGGATCCCTTTTGCTCAATTTCACGACAGTATTGGATGAGTTAGGGCTTTCCTCTGACACAATAGATAATGAAACCATACGATTGATTCAATATAAAAGCGATGGTACTGTCGGGGGAGAGGTAGCAGACTATTTTTTTCATGAAGATGAAGGGTTTGACCCTCAACATAATGCAAAAGGGCACCTTCTCTGGAAGAAGACTACTTCAGCTGAAACGTTTTATGGCATCTATTTTGATGTAGTGGGGAATATTGGCACAAGAACCGAGACTGAAGAAAGTACACCATTTAACGAATCGGGGACAGTTACGGTATTTTACGGTAGTCCACTGCAACCAGAAGGATGGTATGCAACCATTATCACACCACGTGCAAACAGCTCGTATGTTCTCAACGAACCCGTTGACATTATGGTCAACACCACAGCAAAAGCAACTCAAGTTACTGCCGAAGTTGTCCATCTTGAAAATGCCAGCCATCATTACTTGATTGTACTGGATCCTTCTAGTGATAACACAAGCTGGGAAGGCGACATTCTCTTTACCGACGATGAAGAAAAAGGAAACTGGACCATAACGATCACTGGTCTAGATGCTGCTGGTTATCATCCTGCTGACGAAGATTGCAACATTTATATCGGTAGTCCAGATCTTGCGGTGGTTAACCTCACGCTTGACACAAACCACGCGACATTTCCAACCATTTATGAAACAGATACCATCAATATTACTGCCGATGTTCGTAGTTATTTTGCTACCGTGTATAATGCAGCAATATCGGTAGATATTACAAATGAGACTGGCGATATTGTCTACCATCATGAGATCTCAGGAATAACAATTGAAAAAGATAAACAAAATAATGTAAGTTTCTCCTGGCTTGCTTCTAGTATTGGCAACTACAATATTACGGTCCGAGTCGATCCAAATGATGTAATTGAAGAAACCAATGAAACAAACAATGAACAGATAGTTACTATCTCAGTATACGGATTGCCAGATTTGGCTGTGCTTAACGTGATCCCTCCAACAGGGACGTTGAGGGAACTTGATGCAATTGCTGTTAAAACAACTATTGCAAATTACGGTCACAGCAAGGCAAAAGCGTATACTATAAACTTGTATTTTGAACCAGCATCACGTGGGGGTATGAGCTATCGTGATGCCGATATCGTTGATAGCACTACTACCACTGTTGATGCAGGTAAAACTGAAACTATTACGTTAGCATGGAGTATTGCTAGGGACGGGGAATGGGCCGTTGGGATCAAAGTTATGGTGAGTGACACCAAGCGCGATGCTAATCTGTTGAATAATCAACTCCCTGCTAATAATACGATCACCATCAAACCAAGAGATAAAACAGCACCAACACTTTCTCACATTGATGTTCAACCAGATCCTCAAGAACAAGGAAGGCCAGTCACAATAACAGCAAGAGCAAGTGATGATTCTGGACTTAACTGGGTGACTATAGCCATTACCAATCCTGAAGGGACAATCACTACGGGGACTATGGTGCGAACAGGTGGAACGCAGTTTTCATTTATTCTTACCGATACCTTTATCGTGGGAACCTATCGGATAAAGATTACTGCAGAGGATCTTTCTATTCACCACAACAAAGCCTCAAAGTCAGATGGTTTTTACATACGTGACGATGTCACTAAACCCTTTGTTGATTATTTTGCCGCTAATCCTGCCACCCAGGTCGTTGGCGATGTTGTCACGTTTACGTGTGTTGCAAGCGACAATATTGGCATACAAACTATCAACGCTATTGTCACCGCTCCAGATGAAACTCGAAAAAATTATTCGTTGGACTGGTCTTCTACTGGAAAGTATGTGGGTGGCTATATGCTTGAACTTATTGGTAAATACTCGTTCTTCATTGTTGTGAGTGATTATGCAAATAACACCATAAGTACCTCTAGCAAGTCGTTCTGGGTTACCACTGATATTGATGATACTGATGGCGATGGTATGCCCAACTGGTGGGAGAAAAAATATATGCTTAATCCTCAAAGTGCTATTGATGCGACAAGGGATAATGATAGAGATGGATATAGCAATCTTGAGGAATATATCATGGGTACGAACCCTCAAAAAGACATATTTATACAGAATGCTGTTTCTCGTATAAAAGAACAAGGATGGTATGTTCTGGGTACTCTGGCACTTTTTATAGTGTTGATGGCGTTGGCAGTGTATGGAAAACGGAGGAGATCTCGATGAACCCATTATATTCTTGGTTGAAAAGTCCTGGTCCTTTTTTTATTCTAATGCTTCTTGGATTTTTTGTTTTTCTCTTTTCAGTATGGGGTCTGATGTTTGAAAAAACATGGATGCACTATGTTTTTGCTGCGTATGCATTCTTATTTGTTCTGTGCTTTATTTTTCTTTTGTCAACCTTTATTAAATCAAAGATTAAACCGGTCACTATCGAAGAATTTGAGAAGTCTCTGAAAGGAGGATTGTATCATTTTAAATGCCCTTCGTGTCAGGGGATTTTCGCTATAAAAAAATCAAGGTGCAATGACAAAAAACTGGTGAAGATGACGTGCCCCGATTGTGGTGCTATGGGTATTATCTCACCCCATCCTGTTCGTGTTGAAGAGGTCATTCCAGAAAAAAAATCCCTGAAAGCAAATTTCACCTGCAGGCAATGTGGTGAAGGATTAACGATTTGGGCAGAAGGAACAGAGTTGTATGAGCATGTTTTGGTTTGCTCTTGCCCCTATTGCGGTGCAGGAGACAACATGGTTCGCATCTAGCGTTTGTGCCGAACTTTCACAGCTTCCCCATGGGTTGCAGTTTTCATTTCTACACCATTCATCTGTGCAACGCCAACGGCGACAGGCTTGTTTTTTTGTAAAATAATAACTTCATCTCCTATTCTGACTAAGTTATCAGCATCTTGTATGCCTGGTGCAAAGACCGATCCTTGTAAGACGAAATCGTCATAGATTTTCACCCAATAGGATCCTGTTTTCCCTAGTAATTCGGCACCATGCATGGTAAGTGAAATCAATCCCCGTTCTTTGGTAACCATGCCACGTTGTACATTATTTGACCATATTTTTTGGTAGGGATATTTTCCTTGTATCTTAGCACTTGACAGTAAGCGTTCTGCCATCATTTTATCAAATTGGTATGAAGCAAGTGCCTGCACATTTTCTCTTATTCTTGTTTGACGGTCTACTTTTTCATAGGAAGCGACACTTGTTTTCAATTGTGTTGAGAGATTTTGTAATGCATCGTTTGATAGCGGAAAATCCTTACAGGTAATATGTGGTTTTTTCAGCAAATCCTGAATAAATGCTGTTGTCTCTGGTGGGAGATGTACGATTATTTGTTCATAGGTATTATTTTTGAGATATGCTGTTAACAATCGTCTAATCATATGCTTTTCATCTTCATCCCAGACTCCCGTTACAGGAATGTCATACTGTGATGCAGGATACACTAATTCTAACTCACGTGGAACAATACCTAGTGGCGAGGTTATCATAAGCTCATGGATAACGTGCGGATTTTTTGAGGCATAGACCTCCTCCTGGTAGAAGTGGTGAGATT
>JAFGDG010000142.1 GCA_016932245.1 Thermoplasmatota archaeon | reverse complement strand
GCCTTAAGATTTCTGGTTCAAGAGAATACGAACTGATAATGATCGTTGGATCTGCTTTAAGAGCAGGCAGGAACACACAACCTAATGTGAGTATCCCCAAGATGAGTACGATATGTATTTTGTTGTTCTTCATAGTTTAATCACTCCTCTGATACGTTTTCACGTTTTTTTCCAATTTTACAGGAAATTCTTCGAATAACTATCCCCCACAAAAGGTAATATTAATTGCGCCGTTCATGTATGGGTTCTTTAAAAGTTCCGAGGGGTCTGCAGAAGGAAACCAAAAAGGGCCGCTTGGATATCTAGAATTTATCGTTCCTTCTGAAATAAAGGAAAACAGCCTTTGAATGATCAATAGTTTTTTCCCAACGGTTTTCATATTTCTACCTCCTTGTTTAACTTTGACTTTCCTAGTGAGTGTCTGTTTAATTTATGGCCCTCACATTTTTTATAGGGTAGGTGGGTAATCCCTGGGACCCCCTTGTAAATGGAAGTGGATTAAGCAAAAAAATTGTCGTTATCAATTTATAATGGTTAAGAGATGTAGATCTATGATGGATTCGGAGGAGCATCTGTGTCTAACCATAGAGGAACGAATCCTTCTTCATCTCCTTGACTTTTATCAGTATGCAACAGCAATTACTGTCCCCATCGAGATTACTCAACAAGGAATTTCTGAAGCGATCCTTATTCAAAGAAAACATGTGCCTCGTTCCCTTAAGGCAATGTTGAACAAGGGATTACTTGAGGAAACCATCAGGCATGTTACAGGTAAACGTCAAAGACTACGGGCATACTTTCTCACCGATAAAGGACGAGAACAAGCACTTCTCCTTAGAGATCACGTCAAGTCACTCTTGATTTGCATCTGTACCGAGGAAGGATCCACTACCCAGACCGTTGAGGAAGTAATGCATCTCCTCAAAGGTATCTTTTCATGGGGAAAAGTGCTCTCCTATGTAAGCATGTATGGTGTAGTTGATAGAAAGAAAATTGATGAGAGCACCATGCAGAGGGACGCCTTACCTTTGACTGACAATGCTTTAGTCTATAAGAAAGCGTTAGCCCAGGCCTGGAAAGACGGCACGATGACAAATGATGAACGAGACATCTTGAAAAGCCTCCGTGAAAGCTTGCATATATCGGAGAAGGATCATATAACATTTGAAGAGGACATTTTAAGGGATCTGGGGGAAACTGCTGATGATAAAGCCCTAGCAGTGTACAAGGTTGCTTTGAAGCAGGCGTTAGCAGATCATAAAATTACACCGGACGAACGAGCCATTCTTGAAAAAATCAAGCGACGGTTTCACTTAAAAAACGTGTGAAACATTAATTGATAGAGTCCATATTCTTCTCTTTTATAGAGTTCATAGTTTCATCTATTTGCCAGGCATGTAGTTTTGCTTGTAGATTTTGGGGATATGAACATAGCGATAATCACGGATAATCTGAGGGAATTTTCCATTTAAATCACTCATTATGGTATGAACATCATCAAGATGTCTCACACGAATATGAAACTGGAGATCAGCATGACCAATAGAAGTAAAAATATAGGTGAGACAAGGGTTTTTTGCTATATGTCTCACGATGGTATCCCGTTTATCGTAATCTTTTAAATCCATATCAATGCGAAAATCCTTAAATCCTAACTGGGCGACATCTATCGCGATACGATATCCTTGAATAACACCCGTTTTCTCCAGTTTTTTCATTCGGTAGCGAATCGTTGTCGAAGACGAGTGAAGCTTCTCTGCAAGCTCGATTATGGTCATGCGAGCGTTGTCTGCGAGAAGATGCAACAACTGCAGATCCAATTTATCAATTTTTACCAGGGGTTCTGCTCCTGTACACATGAGTTCCTGTCGATCTCTTTCCGTACACTTATCTAGAAGATAGGTATGCCGGTAGGCATGGGTTTGTACAAAATTAATGACCGTATGATCCTCGATATAATACCGATATTTCTCTAAAATATCCTCCCACACGTGATAAAACTCATTCAATTCTTTTACCCAGACACTAATACCCAGATCAAAATATCCATCAATAGATGCAACAAACCACGTATTCTTATTGTTCACAAAATAGTCAATGATTTCCTGTTTAATAGTTGAAGTGGCATATTGGAAGACAAAATAAAATCCAAAACTTGTATATCCCAGTCTGAAGGGATTGATGACCGTGAAAAACCTCCTAATGATTCCTTTTTCATAGAGCCGTTTTATTCGATAGGCTATAACGTTTTTCGGTAGGCCAATTTTTTTACTCAATTGAGATGCCGATTGCCTTGCGTTGAGGTCGAGATAATATAAGATTTTTCTATCCTTTCCATCGACATTGACCAGTTCGGTGTCGATTGGAGTAGTATACATGTTTAATAAATATATTCTTTCATATTTTTTATAGTTGTGTATTATTTTTTGCTCAAAAACGCAAATCTTCCCCAGTATTTGATTTTACGTGCAAAATAAGGGGTGAGGAGAGTAGGTATTACTTTGAGTAGTAACGTCATATGATCAGGCTCAAGACTGAGAACGCAAGGGTTTGATAAAACGAAGGATTCCTGCTGTCAGCCCATAGACGAAAAATCCGCTGATCATGCTGACATAGACCAACTCAGGTTGAACAAATCCCGCAACTGATAAGCCAAGGGTAAGAACGATTGATACGACAAGCGTTATGATCATAGCCACTGAGTTACCCTTGGTAAACCAGATAATAATGACAAGGGGAGCTACCGCCAAGCCAAGAGACTTGAAAATAAT
>JAFGDG010000141.1 GCA_016932245.1 Thermoplasmatota archaeon | reverse complement strand
TTCAGGATAATATCTATTGTGTGCTTTATAATAAATCGAGGTTAAAGGAAATAATCCTATTCCATTGCGAACTCTAATAAAATACGTATCAATATACTCCTGATCGTACACGATGAGTTCGCCATAGGCAGCTGCGGTGACGAAATATGGGAGCTCTTTACTTCCCAATGTTAGTGGTGCAGTGATGGGAACATCTTTTTCTGTAGCTGCATGCAAATCGATGACTGATTTTAAAAATGAAAACTGGTTTGCCACTTCATCCATATGGTCTGATTCACGTTGTTCCATAATCTCAGGGATGTACAGAAGTTGGATGGTTGAGAGGATAACTGCAACAAGTGCAACGAGTAGCAACGCTTCAATAACACCTGCAACTGCATGGTTCCCGCTTACTAACGTTCGATGTTTCATCTCTCCTTCCTACAGTCACAATATAGTGAAACTAGAACTTATAGTTTTCTTGCTTTTCTACATAACTTTAAAGAAGATACAATGATTCCTATGCTCAAATTCTAGAACGCTTGTCTTGCATAAGAACGGGAGAGAAAATAGTATGGCTATGACCTTTGCAGAAAAAGTGTTGGCAAAATATGCAAAAAAACAAACGGTTGTTCCCGGCCAGATTGTCACGGTGCATCCGAATCACCTTCTTACCCATGACAATACTGCTGCCGTTATTCAAAAGATTCAACCAGAGTTAGAGAACTATGGAGTATACGATCCAACACTGTCTATTATTGTGCTAGATCATGTGATTCCCGCCGCATCAGAAAAGACAGCAACCAATCATAGACTCATTAGAGAGTTTGTTAAAAAATATAACATCAAACATTTTTTCGATGTTGGCTACGGTGTTTGTCATCAACTTGTTGTTGAAAAAGGCCTTGCACTTCCAGGAGCACTCTTACTTGGAAGTGATTCTCATACGTGTTCCTATGGTGCTATTGGTGCATTTTCATCAGGTATTGATCGAACTGAAGCAGCGTCACTTATGCTTACTGGCGAGACTTGGTTAAAAGTGCCCAAAACGATCAAAATGGTGTTGCAAGGTGCCCTTCGGCCAGGAGTAATGGCAAAAGATGTTATTTTACATATTATAGGAGACATTTCTGCATCAGGAGCAAACTACTGCTCTGTCGAATTTCATGGAGATGTCGGCCAATTATCTGTCGATGACCGCTTTACCATTACCAACATGGGTGTAGAAATGGGAGCAAAAAATGCCGTTTTCTTTGTAGATGATGTTACCAGAAGATATCTTTCGTCAATTGGTATTCCTGAAAAAGCATATGATCCAATGTATCCCGATGAGGGTGCGTCGTATGCAAACGAATTAGAGTATGATTTGTCTACAATTGTTCCTGTTGTTGCCTGTCCTCACACTGTTGATAATGTGAAACCTGTTGCAGAGCTTGCAGGTCTTGCCATCAATCAATGTTTGATTGGGACGTGTACCAACGGCAGAGTTTCAGATTTACAAGTGGCGGCAGACATTCTGGAGGGAAAGCGCATTCATCCCGATATCAGATTGCTTATTTTGCCCGCGTCAAAAAGCATTCTTGAAGAGTCATTACGCAAAGGAATAGTTGAAACCTTAATTAATGCAGGTGGGCTCCTTTTACCTCCGGGTTGTGGTCCTTGTCTTGGTGCCCATCAAGGAGTATTGGCACCAGGGGAGCGATGCTTGAGTACTGCAAATCGTAACTTTAAAGGACGAATGGGATGCAAAGATGCAGAGATATATCTTGCCAGTCCTGCAACGGTTGCTGCATCTGCTTTACATGGAAAACTAACCGATCCTCGAAAGGAGTTGAACGCATGAACGTCTGGAAATATGGCAATAATATCAATACAGATATGCTTTTTCCTGGCAAGTATACCTACACCTGTAGCACAGCTGAAGAAATCAAACCGCATCTTCTGGAAGATTTAGATCCCACATTTGCAAAAAAAGTGCAACCTGGTGACATTATTCTTGCGGGTAAAAATTTTGGCTGTGGCAGTTCAAGAGAACAGCCTGTCGTAGGCCTAAAAGCGGCGGGTATTGCAGCAGTGCTAGCAGAAAGTTTTGCCCGTATTTTCTATCGCTCTGCTATTAATCAAGGTCTTCTTCTCATCGAATGCCCACAGGCAGTACGTGCGTATACTGATGAAGACTCCATTACTCTTGATATTGATGGGGGAACAATTGTAGTGGGGAACAAGACGTTTACTTTTCCAAAACTCCCTCCAGAGATTCTTGCGATTCGAGATGCAGGAGGATTACTTCCTTACACCCGAGCAAAGCTCAAAAAGAAAACCTGATGGGATGTTACTCTGTTGTGTAAGGCGGATGTTTTCCTTCTTTGTGCTCTTTTGAAAGACGTTGATAGGTCTTTGCGTTCTTTTGTGCCATCTTACGAAATGACGCATCTTGTTTGACGACCTTTCCAGGTACTCCTAATACGAGACTATGCTCTGGAACTTGCATATCGCTGGTGACCAGTGCATTAGCGCCAATAATGGATCCTGACCCAATGGTTGCACCATTGAGAACGGTTGCATGAATGCCGATCAAACAATCATCTGCAATCGTTGCACCATGGATCATGGCACAATGACCCAGTGAGACATTCTTTCCAATCTTTACCTGATGGTGTTTGTCGCAATGGATAACGCAGCAATCTTGCACATTTGACCCCTCTCCAATATCGATACTATTTTGGTCGCCTCGAATCACAGCATGTGGAAAGACACCACAATTTCTGCTAATAGTGACATCTCCGATGATAACTGCACTTGGCGCAATAAAACTTGACGGATGAATCTGTGTCTTCATGTTATGCCCCTTGGCTTTCTGGTAATTGTGACATCGTTTTATACTTTATGCCAGCAATCATTCGCAGATATTTAAATTGCATAAAATATTATACAATTTATTTATTTT
>JAFGDG010000140.1 GCA_016932245.1 Thermoplasmatota archaeon | reverse complement strand
AGATCCAGGAGCATATTTCGCTGGGAACCTATTAGTCAATGGTTTCTTAAACATCTGCGCAAACGCACGAGGTATCATTTCATATTTCATGCAAGCATCCTCCGTGTTTTTTCTACACTTAATCGATGAAGGTCTTCACCAGAAAGATATGTTTGTTTTCCCTGAGTAACAACACCAACCCGATTTGTACAGCTCATACAGGGATCCGTTGACGCAGCAACAATTGGTATATCTGCGATTTGTTCACCGAGAAGCATGGGAATCCATGGCAGAATATTTGAATAAGTTGGTGCACGGACCTTCCAGGAATATGGTGCATCAGTCCCCATATATTTCACATAATGAAAGACTTCACCACGTGGTGCCTCCATCCGCCCGATGCCTTCACCTTCAACTTTTTTCAGTTGGTTTAAGAGTTTGGCGATTTTTGGTTCAGCAACAATCTCGCCCTCCGGCATTCTTTTGATTGCTTCCTCAATGAGTTCCACAGATTGTTTAACTTCAAGTAAACGAACAATGATTCGATCATAGACATCCCCATTGACCTCACCAGTGATGATGTCTGGTGTCATGTACTCAATATCAAAATCACCGAACGCAAAATACGGTTGATCAATACGGACATCTTTTTTCACACCGGATGCGCGGGTCGTTGGTCCAACTGCACAGAGTTTTAACGCATCCTCTTTGGTAAGAATACCGCATCCCTGGCTTCGTAATTTAAATGTTTTATCTTCAAGATATATTTTTCGGAGTTTCTCAAAATTATCTTTGACAACAGCGAGTTTCTCATTGATGTATCCATGCATATCTGGGGTGATATCTCTTCGTACCCCACCGATCATGGTAATTGCCTTGGTGACCCGGTTTCCACAGAGATACTCTGTTAAATCCAGTGCAGCCTCTCGGATATGCCAGGTTAAAAATAAGACGGTATCAAAACCAATCTCATGAGCGGCTACTCCCGCCCAGAGAACATGGGAACAAATACGTTCAAGTTCCTGGTGGATTACCCGAAGATACTGGGCACGCATGGGCACTTCAATTCCCGCAGCGCGTTCTGTTGCAAGGGTAAATGCCATTGGATGACAATAGGAGCAAATACCACAGATCCGCTCTGCTAGATATAATATCTGAATTGGGTTTCTTCGGGTTGCAGCCCATTCCACCGATCGATGAACTTGCCCGAGTTCAACACCAACATCAATGATTTTTTCACCTTCAATCTCAAAATTGAATTGCACAGGCTCCTTTAATGCGGGGTGAATGGGACCAATAGGGATTTTATAACTGGTTTTTTCAGTTGTTTCACTCATCCTTTTTCACCTCATCATGAAGATTGCGTACCATGGAATCTGGCCCGGTTTCATCGCGTCTCCAAGGATAGATACCCTCAGGGAACTCACGGGGAATAAACACGCGTTCATCTTTTGGAATATCTATGACTTTTACACCAAGCATCTCTTGTTTTTCCTGTTCAGAGATAAGTGCACCAGGGATAAGATCGGTAATGGTATCAATTGTTAAATCATTCTTTGGCAATGCAACAGTGATGTTAACCGATATATCTCGTGCTTTCGCTCCGCAATATAACGAAAAATGATGCACAAGTTCTACGGTATCGCCAAGATCATATCCGGAGGATACCGCAAAATGAGGATATTTTTCAAAGGTAAAAAGATGTTTCACTACATCCTTAAAAATAGATTTATCTACCGTCATGTAAATATGAAACATTTTTGTTTTCTGAATTCCTCGTTCAAATGATTCAACCCGTGAGGAACGTATACCTTTGCTAAAAGTCTCCTTGTAGGATTTAATGATCTCATCAGGTGTTAAAATTGTCTTTTTTGCCATACTATTTTGCCTCCAGTGTCTCTAGTTTCGTCCAAGCTTTTATGACACCATTGATAATATTTTCAGGCCGGGGGGGGCATCCGATCACATGCACATCAACCGGGATCACATTATCAATCGGTCCAACAAGATTATATGCCTCATAGAAGACATCACCAGTATTGCCACAGTTACCGACACATAAAACGGCTTTTGGATCACCCATTTGTTCATAGGCACGTTTGACCTTTTCAATCATTTGTCTTGTTACAGGACCAGTGATAAGTAACACATCTGCATGACGCGGGGATCCAACGAGTTTAATACCAAAGCGTTCAACATCATACCGTGGGCATAACGCCGCAATGATTTCAATATCACAACCATTACAAGAACCAGAGTTAATATGATATACCCATAAGGATTTTTTAAATGATTTTGGTAAGCCTTTTGCCATTGAAATGATACCTCCAAGGAAGCTGTACCTTAGAATCTTAGTGTTTTTGGTAATCCTGTTGACTATTAAAATGTTGTGGGAAAAAAGAGTGGAGATGTTAACAGATTCTTGGTACAGGATCCCCTATTGGTTTTTGAAGGATCCGTTTTCCTCCGATGGTTGTTTCAAGAACAACACCTTTTATGTCTTTTTGTGCTTCACCAATGATTGCTGCGTTTTTCCCTAAAGGATGTTTTTTGATTTTTTCAAGAATTTCATTTGCTTTTTCGGAGACAACGCCAAGAATGACTTTTCCCTCATTACCAATGCTTAATGGATCTAATCCAAGAAGATCACAAGCAGCTTTTACCCCTTGAGAGATGGGAAGTGTTTCCTCGTTGAGGAGTACTCCAACATGTGATTTTTCACTAAGTTCATTTACGGTATTTGCAAGACCGCCTCGTGTTGGATCTTTTGCACTGACAATCCCTCCAACTTGTAATACATTGTGAATAAGACTGTTTAGTGGGGCAACATCTGATTGTACTTGTGTTTCAAAACCATATCCTTCACGAAATGAAAGCAACGCAATTCCATGTTCTCCAAGGTTTCCTGAGACAATAAGTTTATCCCCCGGTTTCAGATTAGAATCAAGAAGCCATCGTTGAGGAAAGGAGCGGTATCGTTGTACCTCTTTGATGTTTTCATCTAATACAGTACTTCGTTGTCCAATACCACTTGTATTAATCATCATCTCTTGAATAGCGCCTTTTTCAACGACTTTTGTATCACCAGTTATGATTGGTGTCTGCGCTTGTTTTGCGGTTTGTCCCATACTATGAATGATGTGTTTACAGGTCTTGACGCTGAATCCTTCTTCAATGATAAATGCTGATGAAAGAGCAATTGGTGTTGCACCCATTACCGAGACATCATTAATGGTTCCTGCTACAGCTAGACTACCAAGATCTCCTCCAGGAAAAATCAATGGTTGGATGGTATGCGAATCCGTTGAAAACACGATATCATTAATAACCGCGCTATCATCAAGCATATGTAAGGGGACCTCTGCAGCCATGTTCTGGGC
This sequence comes from Thermoplasmatota archaeon, assembly GCA_016932245.1. GTDB lineage: Archaea > Thermoplasmatota > E2 > DHVEG-1 > DHVEG-1 > JAFGDG01. The sequence goes on along the minus strand of JAFGDG010000140.1, from coordinate 244 downwards.
GAACTCGTCGAGAATCATCTCTTTGATAAAAGCATCCATATGTTGTCCCCCGGCCCCATGTGACAAGGTTATTTTTTCATTCATTGACATCATTCCAATCAGTTAAGATAAGCAATCATATTGAGTACAAGCGATGGCAATCATTTATTTATAGTATATGGCAATAATCACCACATATTTGAAAAAAACTAAGTATATGATATCCTTAAAAAAATCATATATAATGTTTTTTTTGAAGCAGTTT
>JAFGDG010000139.1 GCA_016932245.1 Thermoplasmatota archaeon | reverse complement strand
TGAGGAATATATGTTGACACAATTTTATCCAAAACTCCGTGTTCTTTGGCAACGTCGATATCAAGTTTTTCTAGAGAAGTTTCTTCATTGTAATCCACAAATTTATAGATTGATTTGAGATTTAATGCATAAAAGCGATTTTGCGCGTATTTCATATAGTCTTTTGGTGTACCAAATAATGGTACTTTTGGTTTTTCTGGGCAGAACGCATAGGTACTGCCGCCGTCAACTATTGCTTTTCCTAGCCCCAGTGCAAGGTACACGATGCCTTCTTCCGGCTTGCATGGTCCTGAAGGGTAATAGTTGTATGATTTGGCTACGCCAGAAATAGTAGGATAAAAATACGATCCATGATGGTCTCCAACCAATTCTTGAATGAGAATAGCCATTTTTTCGTCGCCAATGTTTTTTGTGGTAGATTTAATGTATGTCTGTGCTTTTTCGAAATAGGTCGAGGCGTACACATATTTTATTGCATTGCACACTTCTTGAAAGCGAAGATCAGTTTCCCACGAATCATTGGGGAGCAGCATTGAAGCATAAATCCCTGCAAACGGTTGCATGAGGGAATCCTCGAGAAGACCAGACGACCGTACGATTAGAGGTTTACGTGTATTCCTGATGAATGCGCGAAGATCTCCAAGGACCGTTGCGGGAATGCTCGCATTCATATATTTAGCAGCGATGCGGTCATCAGAGGCATGTAACACATCGACATTAGAAAGACGATTATGTTCGATAAATCTGTCAAAAACATCTGTGGAGAGAATAATGCTTCGCGGGATAGTAATTCTCAGGCCAGGAAACATATCTTCAGTCAGATACTTTGACAAGATTTTTGCAATAAATGCTACACCGCGAGCCTTGCCGCCAAGAGCTCCATCACCAATGCGACTCATCTTCACTAATGGATCAACGATATTGCGGGTGAAACTTGAAATGGAGGCCTGGTTAATCGAATAGTTGTATTCTTCAAACAATTCATTTAGGCGAGACTTTAACAAGTCGCCTTTTTCATACTTGCGTTCTATCGTCAAAATTTTTTCTGCAAGTTCAACTTCGCCGATTGCTTTCAACCACTTAGAAATATTATTTCTCTTTGCCGATTGGAAAATAATTGCATCATCAAGTGTTGTTAGTGCATGTTTAAATTCTTTCATGTTTTGAACTTGAGATGCGGCCATTCCCGTTTCATCAATAAATACAAGTTTCCGAGGGCCAAGAGCTTCATGAATAAAATTCCGTATTGTAAGAAATGCCCCCTGAGAAAGTTTGGAAACAAAATGGACGTTATTGCCAGAAATATCTTTTTTTTCGATGGACTCTGATGATTGAAGAAGTACCGGTAACTCTGGTTTTTCACTTGCTATCTTGTTAGCAAGCTCAACACCTGCCTCTTGATCCTGTTCTAGCTGATTATCTGTAATGACGCAGATAAGATCCTCCTTGTATTTTTCATAGAGGGCAACTCCTTCTTTGAGATTGTCTGCGTGAAGAACAAACGGTCTTCTTTTAAACCGAAGATTTTTTTGTTCGCATGACAAATCATCCTGCAGTATCTCATTTAAAAACATACATATTTCTTCATGGATTAAAGAAAGATAGCTAGAATAATGTTGAATGGAATCTTCCAGCAGCAGGATACATTTCCTTCCATCTGGTGATGAGGATGATTCGATATTTTTTTTGTCTTCAAAATACTGAACAATACTGAGAATGATTTTTCCGTCACCATTCCAGGTGAAGAATTTTTCAATGGTTGTTTTTTCATCTGCAAGTTTAGCGAAATCAGCGTTATTGTTGCCTAACACAACAATGGGTGCCTGTGCTTTTTTTCCAATTTGTTTGATAATTGGAATAATCAAATCGTTTTGTGGTAAGAAGAAAAGGATTATCAAATCAAAGTTTTCCTTTTCAAGAAGTGATAAAGTCTCTTCTACCGTTTCTGCATGGGTGATAATCGGAGGTGATTCTTGTTCATTGTAAGAATACCACTCCGAAAAAAGACTGCTGAGTCGACCTTCTTCTTCTAAAAGAAAGTATTCAAAGGACGAAGAGAGTAAAAGTATCTTTTTAATTCCATATCGGCGAAAATGTTTGACCAAGTCATAGCAAACGTCTTGGTTTATTTGAACTTTCTTTCCTGTTATTTCTTCGATCCTTTGTTGAATGTTTCGTTCTTTATTGTTTATGAACATGATCGTAAGATAATTATACCCATCCTCTTAACTTGCAGGCTTCAGCCACTCGCTGGATGGCAATCATGTATGCCGCATCACTAATTCTGACTTTTTTGCGTTGTGCAAGTTCCCATACTTTGTAAAAAGCATCAGTCATTTTGTTATCTAATTTTCCTAATACTTCTTCTTTAGTCCAATAGTAATTTTGGTTGCTCTGCACTTGTTCGAAATAGCTGCATACTACCCCACCTGCATTTGCTAGGAAATCGGGTATCACCGCTACACCATTTTTCGTGAGCACGTCTTCCGCCTCAGGAGTTATGGGTCCATTTGCTCCACCGATTATAATTTTTACACCCGGTTTGATTTCTTTAACGTTGTCTTTTGTGATGGAATTCTCAAGGGCTGCAGGAATAAGCACTTCCACATCGTGTTTAAGCCACTCGCTACCAGCCATTGCTTTGTATCCTAGCTTTTCTGCTTTTTGTTTATCGATGGTTCCAAAACGATCAGTGATTTTTCGCAACTCTTCCATGTTAATACCATCTTCTTTATAGTAGCTGTAGGCTCTCCCCTCTTTTTGGTCCCAGCATGAAACACATACCACAGTGCCACCATAATCGATGAATAACTCTGCTGCATACTGTGCAACATTTCCAAATCCTTCAATCGATGCTTTCGTTTTTGTAATATCCATATCCATTTGTTTGAGAACTTCTCTCAGTTGATATATCAGTCCATAACCTGTTGCCTCTGTTCTTCCGAGTGACCCCCCAAGTGCTACTGGTTTACCAGTAATAATGCCAGGATATTGGCCACCGACAATCGTCTGGTATTCATCCATCATCCAGAGCATGTGTTGGCTGTTTGTCATAACATCTGGCGCAGGCACATCTCGTACCGGACCGATGTCCCGGCACACCTGTCGTATCCATCCACGGCATAACCGCTCTTGTTCATTCTCTGAGAGGTTGTGCGGGTCACAAATAATGCCTCCTTTTGCACCCCCGAGCGGAATATTTGCTACTGAACATTTCCACGTCATCCACATGGAAAGTGCACGAACAGTATCAGCGGTTTCCTGCGGATGAAATCGTATTCCTCCTTTACAGGGGCCAAGTGCATCGTTATGTTGTATTCTAAATCCCCTGAAAATTCTTATTTTTCCATCGTCCATTTTAATGGGAATGGCTACATGATATTCTCTCAAGGGATTCCGTAATAGATCTCGTGTGGGTCCATCAAGGTTCAACATATCTGCAATTCTATCAAATTGTTGTTGTGCCATTTTGAATGGATTGTATCCTTCTTTTGCCATGGTCTCTTTCCCCTTAGAATTTGGAGTCGAAGAGCGGATATATACAACTACAATATAAATCATTGGTTTCTTTTTACACCAATTGTCGAAAAAAAAGAAAAAAGAAGTTTATTAAACTTCTTTATACAGCACCATGGTCAAGCATGGCATCAGCAACTTTGACAAATCCTGCGGTGTTTGCCCCTTTGACATAATTTACATAGGCGCCTTCTTTGCCATATTTCACACAGTTTTCATGGATGCTTTTCATGATCCATTGTAATTTTTCATTAACTTCTTCTCTACGCCAGGACATTCGTAAGGAATTTTGTGACATTTCAAGAGCACTTGTCGCAACACCACCGGCATTTGCTGCCTTGCCGGGCCCATAGAGAATCTTTGCTTTTTGAAAAGTCTCAATTCCTTCTGGCTCTGTTGGCATGTTTGCTCCTTCAGCCACACATATGCACCCGTTATCAACCAGTATCTTTGCATCTTCTTTGCTAATTTCATTTTGTGTGGCTGAGGGAAATGCCATATCACATTTGATATGCCACGGTCGCTTTCCTGCTTCATACGTAATGCCATATTTCTCTGCATATTCTTTGATTCGCCCTCGTTTAACATTTTTCAATTCCATGACATATGCTAACTTTTTCGAGTCAATACCATCGGGATCATAAATTGTACCAGATGAATCTGACAAGGTAACTACTTTTGCGCCCAACTCGTTCAATTTTTCAACGGTATATTGTGCGACATTACCTGACCCAGAAACGGTACAAATCTTTCCTTTCATATTCTTCCCGCTAAGCTTCATCATCTCTTGGGCAAAATAGACACAACCATAGCCAGTTGCCTCCGGTCGAATGAGGCTTCCTCCCCAGTTCAATGCCTTGCCTGTGAGAATCCCACTAAACTCGTTTCGTAGTCTTTTATACTGTCCAAAGAGATATCCTATCTCACGTCCACCAACACCAATATCTCCTGCGGGAACATCGGTATTTGGTCCAATGTGCCGATACAGTTCATTCATAAAGCTCTGACAAAACTTCATGACTTCATTATCTGATTTTCCCTTTGGATTAAAATTTGATCCCCCTTTTCCACCGCCGATGGGCAAAGTGGTAAGACTGTTTTTAAAAACTTGTTCAAAGGCAAGGAATTTAAGAATGCTTAGGTTGACACTTGGGTGAAGACGAAGCCCTCCCTTATAAGGGCCAATTGCACTGTTCATCTGGATTCGGTATCCTCTGTTTATTTGGATTTCACCAGCATCATCTATCCATGGAACTCTAAACATGATAACACGTTCAGGTTCAGCTATTCGTTCTAGGATTTTCGCTCTTTTATATTTTGGATTTTTTTCAATAAAAGGCATTATGCTTTCCGCTACTTCCTGTACTGCCTGATGAAATTCTTTTTCACCAGGATTTTTTGCAACGATATCTTCCATAAATGCTTCAACGTTTTTATCCATAATATTCCTCCCTATGCAGGTGAAATCGTATCGCCAGTCCCTATTAAAACTTTATTGGTGTTTTTACGTTTTAAGATTGTATTCTATGTAATATTGTCCAGGGTCTCCTTCCGAAAATTTAAATTTCTTTTCTCTACATAAAGTAATCATAGGAACATTGTCCTTCATGACAATGCCATAGAGTTTCTTGAGTCCTTTGTCCTTTGCAATGTGAATAGTATAATCAAGAAATTCTGAACCCAATCCTAATCGTTGCCATTTATCACTCACAATAAGGGCAAATTCTGCAGTGTCGTCTCTTCCTGGCTCTACGATGAGTCTGGTGACTCCAAGTAATCGTTGTTTCCCCTTCTCTTTCACTTCACCGACAATACCGATTTCACGATCATAATCGATATTGCAATATCGTGTTCGCATTTCATGCGGCGTATCTTTGATAATTCTGAAAAATCGAAATCGTACCGATTCCTCTGAAAACGTTTTGAACATCTCAAGCCACAGCGGCTCATCTTCTGGCTTTATTGGTCTAAGCAACACCTCTGTTCCATCCTTTAAAGAAAGGGTTTTCATGTACTTGGTTGGATAGGGGCTAATAATAAGATGCGGCTTTCCTTTTGGATGCTTGTCAACAACAATTCGCGCGTCAACTGCAATTAAGTCATCTCCCTCGACAATCAACGGATTGATATCAATTTCTTGAATTTCAGGATGGTCGCTAATTAGTTGGGAGAAATTCATCATGGTTTCCTCCACCTTTTCCATGTTTGCTGGAGCGATACCTCTAAATCCTTTTAGCAACTGGTAGGCTTTTGTTTTTTCGATAATGCGCTGGGTAATCACCTGATTTATTGGCGGAAATCCTATGGATCGGTCTTTGAATAGTTCGGTATAGATGCCACCCATACCAAATAAGATGATAGAACCAAAAATCGGATCTTTTTTTGATCCCAAGATAAACTCTCCGCCCTTATTTTTAATCATTTTTTGTATAGTGACCCCTTCAATAATTGCATCAGGAGCGTTTTGCTTCACCGTTTTCATCATTGTTTTGTAAGCATCACGTACCACTTCTTCGCATTGTAAATTAAGAGCTACGCCGCCAGCATCACTTTTGTGAGTAATCTGTCGTGAATGAATTTTCATTACTATAGGATATCCTACCTTCTTTGCAAGAGATACTGCTTCTTTTTCTGAGATGGCGATTTGTGGTTTTGTTGTTTTTATGTTATATAGCTCAAGAAACTCTTTTGCCTCTCCTTCGGTCAGTAACGCTCTCCCCTCGTTCAGTGCATCCGACAGTATCTTTTTCAGCTTCTCTTGATGATCAGCAGACGGTTTTACATCGCGTTCTTCAGGAGTTTCAAACAATAATTCAAGATTTCGAGCATAATGATAGAGATACATATAGGATTCTACTGCTTCTTCAGGTGTTGAATAGGCGGGGATATTATTTCTATTTAGTAATTGTCTTGCGTGGTAGACACTTTCTTCCCCAGGAAATGCTACTAAAATTGGCTTGGTTGATTTTTTGGCAATATCAATAATTCTTTCTGACAGTATTTTAGGATTTGCCACGACCTGCGGAACACAAATCACAAGTAACCCATCGATATTACTATCTTCTAAGCATGCCTCAATAGCTTTTTGGTAGCGGTTTTCATCTCCATCGCCAATGATATCGACAGGGTTGCCTTTGCTCCAATGAGGCGGTAATGCAGCATTTAGTTTTTCCATCGTTTCTGGGGAAAGTTTTGCTAGTTTGCCCCCCAACTCAATAATCGCATCTGTTGCTAACACACCTGGACCTCCTGCGTTAGTGACAATGGCAAGATTTGGTCCAGTTGGACGAGGTTGTTTTGCAAGAATGGATGAGCAATTAAACAAATCGCTAATTTCTTTTACTCGAACAATGCCTGCCCGCTTAAACGCCGCGTCGTAGACAGCATCTTCTCCAGCCATTGCTCCAGTATGTGACGCGGCTGCCTTTGCCCCTTCACTGAACCGCCCGGATTTAATGACGATGATGGGTTTTGCTCGAGCAAAACTTCGTGCTGCACTCATGAATTTCCGTGCATTTGTTATGGATTCGATGTAAAGGACAATACTGCGAGTATGAATGTCCGTTCCAAAATAATCTATGAGATCGCCAAAGTCAACATCAAGCATGGAACCAACTGAGACAAACGAACTAAAGCCAACTTTTGCTGCTGCGGCCCAATCAAGAATGGCTCCGCAGACGGCACCACTCTGTGAGATTAATGCAATATTTCCCCGCTCAGGCATTGATCCTGCAAATGTTGCGTTTAAATTAAGGTAAGGAAGAATGAACCCAACACAGTTGGGCCCCACAAGTCTCAATCCATATTTTTCTTTGATTTTCAACAATTGTTTTTCAAGGGCAACTCCTTCTTTACCAATTTCTTTGAATCCTGCTGAAATAATCAGTATTCCTATGATTCCCTTCTTTCCGCATTGCTCAACAACATCCAATACCACTTTGGAGGGAGTAGCAATAATTGCTAGATCAACGATTTTGGGTAGTTTATCGACGGTTGGATATGCTTGAACACCTTGAACACTTTCTTTCGTTGGATTTACGGGATATGCGACACCGTTGTATCCTGAGCCAATTAAGTTTCGAAAAATTCGATATCCTGCCGATCCTTCTTTATCACTTGCTCCAACAACAGCGATACTTTTTGGCTTAAAAATTTTGTCTAAATTCTCAATACCCATACTCATTCCCTCATCAAGAAAATGCGGTCGTGCCCCCCATATTAAATGGTGTTAATAAGTTTATCGTTACAGCATTTCGGTAAATAATTCATATTAAAAAATCCAGTGATCTTTAAGTATCGTTTTTATCCGATTCACTAATGCCTTTACCTCTTGACTATTTGGGTCAGCGATTTCGTTTTCTGTGATATGTTCTCTTTTCCCAAGTAATCCACAAACTAGGTTATAATATGATTTTACACTTGCATCACTATTATACCCACCGCCAAATGCAACGAGCAGTTTATTACAGGTTTTAGTGGAAAGTGTTTTCATATTTTTCCCTAGATGGTAATAGATTTGATATGTGAGTTTCAGATCTGCTAACGGATCGGAGTGATGAGTATCGACACCAGATTGATATATGATTACTTGTGGGTTGAATTGCATACCTAACGACGGAATGAGTTCATGAAATGCATAACGAACGCTTTGATTGCCTGTTCCTGAAGGAAGCGGAAGATTTACATTGTATCCTTCCCCTGCGTCTCTTCCGATTTTGTCAATGGCACCCGTACCAGGATATAACGTTCGCCCATCTTGATGAAAAGAGATAGTCAGTACTGTTGGGTCATCGTAATAAATGTCCTGTGTGCCATTACAGTGATGAACATCGAGGTCCACTATTAAGAATCGCTGAAGCTGATATTTTTGTCGCAAGTATTCGATGGTAACTGCAATGTCGTTAAAAAAACAAAATCCCGAGGATGTACTGCTGCTTGCATGATGAAAACCGGCAAGAGGATTGATCATGCAGTCAAAACCTGAGAATAACTTCTCACCGGCAAGCATGGTACCGCCGGTTGCCAAGGCGGCAATATCGTAGATGCCCACCGGAGCAGGGGTATCAAATGCTAGCATCCCTCCTGTTTTACTGAGTGATTTAATTTTATCAACATACTGTTTTGCATGGACACGAAGCAGATCATCATCCGTTGCTTTTGTAGGAGCGAACTGTGTTAATTCATGCAATATTCCTGTTTTTTCTAGATATTCTATTGTTTTTTTTGGTTTATCTCCAACAAGAGGATGAGTGGTCCCCAGATCGTATTTGTTATAATCGTGGTGATAAACGATACCTATCATTAGCACCTGCATCATTCTCTTTTGTATATAGCTTGTTGTGTTCTACTTATTGATCTTAACAATCCGTCAATAAAATTGGTAAGATTCCAATAATTATATGAAAATTACCAATAACATTATAAATCATGAGAGACATATCTGTAATTGTAAAAGGTATGGCGATCACGATATGATTGAATTTACAAGTATCGACCTATTTGGTTTTGAACTATTTATTGCTGTCATCATTCTCGCATTTTTTTGTGAATTAGTCGATTCGTCGTTAGGCATGGGATATGGAACAACATTGACTCCAGTCCTCCTTATTATAGGATTTAATCCTCTTGCTATCGTCCCTTGTATCTTGCTTTCTGAACTTTTTACGGGACTTGCTGCGGGCGTAGCACATCATAGAGCAGGTAATGTAAATTTCACTCGCGGATCTTTGCATTTGAAAATAGCTCTTGTCCTAGCAATATGTAGCATTATTGGCGCAGCCCTCGCTGTTTTTATTGCAATTAATATTCCAAAACTATGGCTTAACGTCTATATCGGCATCATGGTACTGGGTATGGGTATTGTTATGGTAGCAACTCTCAATAAAACGTTTAGATTTTCTTGGAAAAAAATCACGGGTCTGGGGTTAATCGCTTCGTTTAACAAGGGAATGAGCGGCGGAGGTTATGGTCCTGTTGTCACAGGTGGACAAATTCTTTCTGGAGTCAAAGGCAGTCATGCGGTAGGCATTACTTCTCTTGCAGAAGGTCTGACTTGCGTGGTCGGTGTTATTGTGTTCGTATCGTCTCCAGGATCTGCTGATTGGCAATTAGCTCCATCACTGATTATTGGTGCCATGCTTTCCGTGCCCTTTTCTGCTGTGATTGTTAAAAGAATACCGACGAAATCACTAACAATTTCTATTGCAGTTCTCGCTATACTCTTGGGCGTTTATACTCTGGTTAAATTGTTCATGTGAAAAGGTAGGTATGGAGTCATATTGTAAGCAAAACAATATGTATTGTAAAAATAACAAATTATTTATGAAGAAAGGCTGTTTGATACTATGAATACTATGAAAGTTGAGTTGAATGATGTTCGGTGTATTACTGATACGGCATTGACCATTAGGGGATCACGCCGCAGAATTACTGTTCCCTCAGAGGTTGTAGAATTGCTGAAATTACATGACGGTGATAAGCTTCGATGGATTGTGTTTGACGATGGCAATATCCATCTGCACAAGGTAAAAAAATAACTGAGTTTCCGATCTTCTATCCAGATTTTTAGCAGCTTTTATATAGCAATATTTTATAAGAGGATGGCAAAGCTATCAGTAGATTCCAAAAATTTAAATAATTAACGATTGTTAATTGTAGGGAGGTCAGTTTATGAGTATTGTCGACTTAACTTCTATGGGGGAAGCACAAACACAGTTACGAAAAGAAATCAATGAGCGATTGGCTCGATTGCAGGACGAACATTCTGATTATTGTTTCCAGTGTGCAAAGTGTACGTCTGGTTGCGAAGCTCATAAACTGCTAGAGCTCGAACCACATAGAATGGTTGCTCTTCTCAAACGAGGGCTTATTGATGAAATGATGAATTCTGATGTTATTTGGGCCTGCATGAGCTGTTTTAAGTGTCGTGAGCGATGCCCGCAGAAAGTGGCGCCAGTTGAGATTTTATTTGCGTTAAAAAATCTTGCAGTAGCGAGTGGCAAACAAATTCCTGGGAACTATACTGCTTGGCTTCAATCCGTCTTGTCCATCGGGCTTCTCCAAGAAGTAAAAAGTGTTTCTACTCGAGATAACAAAACCAAAACACGAGCAGATCTTGGCCTTCCTGACGCTTCTAAACCAACAGATCCAATGAAGTTTCAAACGATGCTTTCAAAACTTGCTGTTGAAAAAGTATAAGGTGATTATGATGAAAAAATATGCGTTATATCCCGGTTGTGTAATGTCAACGGAACAATATGCATATGAGTTGTCTCTGCGTGCTGTACTTCCAAAACTCGATATCGAGCTTGTTGACCTCAATGGTTTTTCATGTTGCGGAGAGCCACTAAAAAGTGTCAATCAAATGCTTACGCTTGCTCTTTCTGCACGAAATCTTGCGATCGCTGAAAAAGAAAAGCTCGATGTCTTTGCTCCCTGCCCTGTCTGTCATCTCGCATTTTCCGAATGTAAAAAGATAGTAGACTCAGATCCTGCAATGAATGAAAAAGTAAATGCCTTTTTGAAAGATGAAGAACTCCATTATATGGGTACTGCTGAGGTTGTAACAACCCTTGATCTCTTACATGATATCGTTGGTGTTGAAACAATAACAAAACTAGTCAAAAAACCACTGAAGGAGATGAAAGTTGCCACGCACTACGGTTGTCATCTTATACGACCCACGGAAATCGGGCGAGTTGATGACGCAGAAAATCCTCAGAAGATGGAAACTATTCTTAAAGCCATCGGTGCAGAACCTATGGATTATCCTGAAAAACTTGATTGTTGTGGGGGATTACTTACGGCAAATCATCCTGAGTCTGCATTAACTAAAACAGGTCAAAAACTACAAAAAGTTCAGGAGCAAAACTTTGACGCGTTCATTGATATCTGTCCGTGGTGCCATCGACAGTATGATTCCAAACAAAAAAAAGCAGGAGAAACTGTTGCTGCAAAGTTAGAGGTTCCTGTGTTATATCTTACTCAGCTCCTTGGTCTTTCGTTTGGTATCCCAAAAGACAAACTCGGTCTTGATTTGAATCTTAGTCCGGTGAACAAATTAGCAATGGTGGGGGAGGGCTAATATGGACAGAAAGATCGGTGTGTTTGTCTGCCATTGTGGAATCAATATCGCGTCCACTGTTGATGTTAACACGCTTGTCAACTATGCAAAAACATTGGATGGAGTCGTCGTTAGCAAGGATTACAAATATATGTGTTCTGATGTCGGCGCAACTCTTATTAAAGACGCTATCAAAAAACACAAACTTGACGGCGTGGTGATCGCCTGCTGTTCTCCAAGGATGCATGAACACACATTCAGAGGTGTTGTTGAAGCAGGCGGCATTAATGCATTCAATCTAGAAATTGCAAATGTGAGAGAACAATGTTCATGGGCCCATGAAGATAAAACGCGGGCAACAGAGAAAGCAAAAGCGCTGGTTCGTGGTGCCGTTGCAAAAGCAAAATTGCTCGAGTCACTTGAAACATCAAAAATAGATGTGAATCCAGATGCATTAGTTATTGGTGGCGGTATTGCTGGTATACAATCAGCGCTTGATTTAGCAGAAGAAGGACACAAAGTGTATTTAGTTGAGCAACATCCAACCATTGGTGGCCGGATGGCACAGCTTGACAAGACCTTTCCTACTCTTGATTGTTCGGGCTGTATTTTGACTCCAAAAATGATGGAGGTTGCCAATCATCCAAATATTGAGCTGCTGACCTATGCTGAAGTAACAGGTATTGAAGGAAGTATTGGTAACTATACTGTTACCGTGAATAAGAAAGCACGATATGTAGATATGGACAAATGTACGGGATGTGGGGACTGCGTTGAGGCATGCCGGTTGAAAGGCAGAATCACCAGTGAATTTGATGAAGGCATGGGAAAACGAAGCGCCATCTACCTGTCATTTCCACAAGCAGTACCGCTGAAGTGTACTATTGATAAAGACCATTGCTTAATGCTCACTCGTGGCAAATGTGGAACGGGCCCGCTTTGTGTAGACGCATGTGAGGCAGGCGCCATTGATTTCAAACAGAAAGATAAGGCAGTAGAATTGAATGTTGGCGCGATCGTCGTCACGACAGGATACGATATCATGGATCCTTCTACCCTGCACGAGTATGGATATGCTCGCTCTAATGATGTGATTACCACCATGCAGATGGAACGCTTAATCAATTCCTCAGGCCCAACTGGTGGTGAAATTGTGTGTCCATCGACAGGAGAAAAACCAAAAAGTATCACCTATGTTTTATGTGTTGGATCACGTGATGAGACTGCCTGTGCCTGGTGCTGTCGCATTGGGTGTATGAGTGCATTAAAACAGGTGTATTTGCTGAAAGAAAAATGTGGCGATGATGTAGAAATCAACGTATGTTACACAGATATCAGATCGTTTGGAAAAGGCTATGAAGAATTTTATCGAAAGATCCGAGGAATGAATACCAATTTCTTTAGAGGTCGTCCTTCAGAGGTTCGAAATGCAGGTGTTCATCTTACCATCGATATCTTTGATACAATCACCAATAAACTGTTTGAGATTTCTACTGATCTTGTCGTACTTGTTCCTGCACTTATTCCACGCACAAATGCAGATGAACTTGCTCGGACACTGCGCGTCTCAACAAGTGCTGATGGCTTTTTTCTTGAAGCCCATCCCAAACTTCGCCCCATGGATACATTTACGGGCGGCATTTTTATTGCTGGTTGTTGCCAAGGACCAAAAGACATTCAGGACTCTGTTGCACAAGCAAGTGGCGCAGCAGCTCGAGCAGCAACAATTCTTTCAAAAAAAGAACTGGAAGCAGAACCAATGGTTTCTTTTGTAGAGGAAGAGTTGTGTTCGGGGTGTAGTTCTTGTATTGCAGTCTGTGCGTATAATGCGATAGATCTGGTAAAAAGAGAGGATGGCAAATCCCATGCCAAGGTTAACGAGGCGCTCTGCATGGGCTGTGGTGCTTGTGTCGGTTCTTGTCCCTCAGGTGCCATGCAACAAAAAGGATTCAAAGATAAACAATTGATTCCCATGGTTGATGAGACGATATCATCATAGGTGTGATGTGTGAATATTTCTGACCAACAAATTCGCTTATTTCAAGAGAAAGTATTGTCGTTTTATACCCAGCATGGTCGCGATTTACCGTGGAGAAAAACGACAGATCCTTACAAGATTTTGCTGTCTGAGATGATGCTGCAACAGACACAAGTTTCTCGTGTTATAGAGTATTATATGCAATGGATTGAACGATGGCCAACAGTTGAGTCACTTGCAGAAGCACCCTGGAAGGATGTATTGAAAGCATGGATGGGACTGGGATACAACCGTCGAGCAGTACATGTCCATCAAGCTGCCCAGACTATTGCGAACACCTTTGCTGGCGATATATTACAAGCGATGGAACACTATGAAAAAGTACCTGGAATTGGGCTCTACACATCAAGAGCAGTACGAATTTTTGCAAGCAATGCCGATATCGTTACCGTTGATACGAATATACGACGTATTTTCATTCACGAATTCTCTTTACCAGAAAATATCTCCTCTAAGGAATTGTGGTCACTTGCCGAACAATGCCTACCAAAAGATCAGAGTCGGACGTGGCATAATGCATTAATGGATTATGGAGCACTGTTAATGACCTCCCGTAAAACAGGAATCCGACCACTTACCATGCAATCAAAATTTGAGGGATCAGATCGGCAAATCCGAGGAATGATTCTTCGACAGTTATTACAATGTTCGTCATCTCTTGAAGAATTGAAAATGATAACAAAGATAAACACTTCTCGATTACAGAAAATTCTTGAAAAAATGATTCAGGAGGGTCTGATTTCTCTTAGTAACAATCGGTATTCTATACAAGAGTGACGGTACAATCACGTCTATAATAATAGCACATATAGATATAGTAGAAATATAATAATATAATAAATAGGCACGTCTAGAGTACCTTATCTCGTTTTCATCACAAGATATTTAACGCCTAAGCAAATACTATACACATCCGTGAGGATAGAGAGGGATAAAATGAAAGATGTTATTGATAACTTTGGCCGAAATGCTGGCAGAGTATGGAAAGCGCTAACTACTCATGGATCGTTAACATCAACGAGTCTCATGAAGACAACAAGACTAACTGAAAAGGAATGCTATGCTGCCATTGGATGGCTTGCCAAAGAAAATAAAATATATACCGATGGTACCAACTACTTTATTGGAGAAACCAATTTAACTCCAACAATCGGTGAAAATGCTGGAAAGATATGGCGCCTCTTGGATACTTGGGGGGAATTAGATGAGTTCCACTTGCCAAAGTTGGCAGGTATCAATCCACCGGAGGCATATTCTGCATTAGGATGGCTTGCTCGAGAAGGAAAACTAAATGCCAACACCATAAAAGTAAAAACATCCCCAATTAAATTCGGATTAAAATAAAAAACAATGAAGTATAGTTCCTATACTTTTCCTTATTACACTATTGGTTAAGCGTTAAATTTTTCCGTTATTTTACGATTGAGTGTCTCAAGCCATGAAGGCAATCCTTCAACGGTCCGGATCATAGCATGCTTGGCGACGATTTCCCGATATCTGAGATTGCATCGAACACGTCCTTCAAGATTTTTACGGAGGATACGGCAAATATATCCACCTCGTCGATCCCAATCCATGAGTAAAATTATTTCAGTGTACTGGCGAGCGATCATATCACAGAAACTGATCAAAGACATACCAGCATTAACACTGAGAACAGTACCGGCTATTCCTAACTTTCGTAAAGCTGCAATATCCTTTTCCCCCTCAACAAGAATAGGGATAGTAATATTTTCCTCCTGAAGTTCTTTTAACATCTTTTCTAAAACCTCAAGAGATGCCTTATAATCCATGGAGCGACTCCCGTAACTTTTGAGTTACGAGTGTACCTGATACTTCTTTTAACAATATTGTCTTTGTCCGCCGTTTCTCTCCTTGTATAATAAAGACTTTTCGTTCTGGCACTCCGAAAAATGAGGCTATGGTGGTAAGTACTTCAGCATTTGCTTTATTGTCTTTTGCTGGTGGTTCCACTTTAATTTCTATACGTCTTCTCCAAGAATTAAACCCCGCAGGAAACTTTGTTGTTTTTGCACCAGATGTAACAAAAAGATTAAGATGGACGCCATCGTCCTGCTGTGTGACTGCATCTTCCACCTCAGCCATATAGTCCATTATAGATAACAACTTTTAGCATTTCAGTGTTTCGCTTAATGCCTTACCCTTGTTATACCCTTACTTTCTTCAACAATCGCGCTTCCTTTTTACAAAAACTTCTTATACACAAAGTATATTCCAGCACCCCTGGGCATAGGGGGAATGTCGTCGCTCAACATGCCTATCAGATATGTGTTTGTGTATCTGTTGTATCTCTGCGTTATGCGTGAAGGGAAGGTAGAATATATGGCTAAAGAAAACATCTCTGTGTTAATGGATGAAAAGAGGGTGTTCACGCCCTCAAAAGAATCTGTTGAAAACACCAACGTCAAGCAATGGATGGAGAAGCATAATATCAAAACGCTTGATGAACTCTATAAAAAAGGTGGAGATTGGCAATGGTTCTGGGACGAGATTTCAAAAGATCTTGTTGAATGGTATAGACCCTATAAAAAAGTAGTTGAGTGGAATCCGCCCTGGGTCAAATGGTTTGTTGGCGCAGAGTACAACATTGTTCATGACGCTTTGGACAAACATGTTAAAACCTGGCGGAAAAACAAAGTTGCCTTTATCTATGAAGGTGAGCCCGGTGAAGTTAAAAAATATACTTACAATGATTTGTACATTGAAGTCAATAAAATGGCAAACGCACTCAAAAAATTAGGTGTCAAAAAAGGCGATCGTGTTGGTATTTATCTCCCTATGGTACCTGAGCTTCCTATTGCCATGCTTGCTTGTGCAAAAATTGGTGCTGTTCATTCTGTTGTCTTTTCAGGATTTTCTGCCCTTGCTTTTCGAGATCGAGTTAACGACTGTGAGGCAAAGGTGGTTTTTACTTGCGATAGTTTCTATCGTCGTGGTAAAAAAGTGCAATTAAAAAAACAAGCGGATGAAGCTGTAGAAAATGCACCGAGTGTTAAACACGTAATTGTCTGCAAAAGAACGGGAGATACTGTTTCCTGGAACGAGGGCAGAGATATTTGGTGGGATGATGCTATAAAAGACATGCCGAAAGAATGTGAGACGGAGCATCTTGATGCCAATGATCCTTTATTTTTCTTATATACTTCAGGGACCACAGGAAAGCCAAAAGGAATTATTCATGCTCATGGGGGCTATGCCGTAGGTACCTCCTACACTTTAAAATGGGTCTTTGATATGAAAGAGGAAGATATCTGGTGGTGTGCTGCTGATATTGGGTGGATTACAGGACATTCCTATATTGTGTATGCACCGCTGATTCTTGGTGCTACGTCAGTGTTATATGAAGGTGCCCCTGATTGGCCGCAGCCAGATCGCTGGTGGGATATTATTGAGCGCTATGGAGTAACGTTGCTCTACACCTCTCCAACTAGCATTCGATCTTTCATGCGACAGGGAGAAGAATGGCCTGACAAGCATGATTTGAGTACGCTCCGGTTATTGGGCTCTGTTGGCGAACCCATTAACCCTGAAGCATGGATGTGGTATTACAAAGTCATTGGTAAAGAACATTGCCAAATCATGGATACGTGGTGGCAGACCGAAACGGGACATTTTGTAATCTCGCCGTTACCACTCACGCCGTTGAAACCTGGTTCAGCAACACGGCCATTGCCGGGCCTTTCTGCCGAGGTCTTCAATGAAGAAGGAAAACCGATTCAAAATGCTGGCGGTAACTTAGTGCTAACTCATCCCTGGCCAGGTATGTTACGTGGCATCTACAAAAATCCAGATCGATATCAAGAAACGTACTGGAGTAAATTTGACAATACTTACCTTGCTGGAGACGTCACTCGAAAAGACTCGGATGGATTTTTCTGGATTCAGGGACGAGCAGATGATGTTCTCAATGTTTCCGGCCATAGAATTGGAAACTCCGAAGTTGAATCAGCGTTGGTAAGCCATCCGCTTGTTGCCGAAGCAGCGGTCATTGGTAAACCACATGAGATTAAGGGAGAATCGATTGCTTCCTTTGTCGTGCTTCGTAAAGGGACAACCCCTAGTGAAGAACTCAAGAAGCAGCTTCGTGAGCATGTGGGTAAAGAAATGGGTAAAATCGCTCGCCCTGATGAGATTTGGTTTGTCAATGATGTTCCCAAAACCAGAAGCGGAAAAATCATGCGTCGAGTTATCCGCGCAAAAGCAATGGGTAATGATGTTGGGGACACCTCGACGCTTGCAAACCCTGAGGCAGTAGATGGGTTGTCAAAAGGGCAGTAGTTCTTGCCCTTCTTCTTATTTTTGAAAGCAAAAATCCTAAAGGTAAGAAAGAGATACCGATAGGAAAGTATGAATCTAAATCGTGGTCGTTACTCCCCGGTGGAAGAAGCGGCAATTATCATTAAAGAGTTTCTTGCCACCTATGTGGGGAATGCTGGATGCAAAGGAGTGGTGATTGGTCTTTCTGGTGGTGTTGATTCTGCAGTAGTTGCAGCGCTCTCTCAACAAGCATTAGGAAAAAAACAGACGCATTGTTTGTTTTTACCAGAACAAACAACACCACAAAACGATCATATCCACTGCAAGCGTTTAGTTACACATTTTGATCTTCCTTGTACAACAGTTGATATTTCCACCTTGGTTCGTCAGTGTTCAGAATACATCCCACTAAGGCTGGATAAGTACGCGTTAGCTAACCTCAAAGCACGAATACGAATGATGATATTGTTTTCGCATGCCAATATGAATAATCTGCTGGTGTGTGGTACCTCAAATAAATCAGAATTACTTGTTGGATACTTTACAAAATATGGTGACGGCGGAGTTGATATCCAACCCCTTGGCGATCTGTATAAAACACAAGTCTGGGAACTAGCTCGCCATCTCAAAATTCCTGAACCAATAATCAACAAACCTCCCACGGCAGGTCTGTGGCACAATCAAACTGATGAAGGAGAGTTGGAACTGAAGTACGAAACACTTGATAAGATTCTGGTGGGACTTGAACACAAACGCCCACTCAATGATATTGCTGTCCAAGCACGTGTTGCCCTTGCAGAGGTTAAACGAATAAAACAGATGCGTGTACAGAGTCAGCACAAGCGACGATCACCGTTAATTCCCAAAATTGGACTGCGAACGCCCGGGCTTGATTGGCGTAGTCCCGTACAAGAAGGGTAGTTCTTTAATTGTCTACGCTTTTAACGTTTGATATGTGAAGAAGTGTGCAAGGACACCTTTTATTTATAGGTGGTAGTATCCCATCGACATAGTTCAAATGTACGCTTTGTGGCACGCCTAATTCTTTTATGATTTGGATCTCAGTTACTTGCAGTTTAACAGAATCTTCTATCCACACATCGTCACCACGAATGCTGATGTTGCGGTAGTGACATCCTTGTTTACAATCGTCTGTTTGTACAAAGAGAGTAGGATGTTGACTGCAGTTTAAGGGAAGAGTATCATATCTATTTTCATCACCATCAAACACTCGGGCATGATGAGCATGGCCAGCCAATACCGCTTCTACGTCATATGCTTCGCACAGTGAAATAAACATCTCCCTGTTTCGCGCGATCACGTTCTCCATTTCCCCTTGATCATTTCGATCGTTTATTGCAGGGTGATGCATCAACACTATTTTCTGCTGAGAGCTACACTGTTGTAACCCCTCATCGAGCCACTGGATGTCATCATCATAAAGACCATCACCAAGAATATGAAACCACTTGGCAGGATCTGCGTAGTAGTTGGGACCAGAATCCATAAAGAACAAACTCACCTCGTTATGGGTGAGTATATATCGGTCATGGTCAGTGACGTGATCACTGTCGATCAATCGATGATAATTTTTTAGATTTCTATTGAAGTTATAATCATGATTCCCGGGGGTCGTGTAGACTGGAATAGTATAAGATTCATCCGCAAAAAACTGGTTGTTGTTCTCGTACAAACAGTCAACTAGTGCTTGATAATTAAGCGCACCTGATACCCCACTTCCACCCCACTCAACGAGATCTCCTGTAATCACGATAAATGCTGGCTTTTCCTGGAAAGAGGTAATAGTTTCTCTTACCGTTTTAAAAATTGTTGTTGTGACTTCTTCAGGATCATAGAGCTTATGCATGATGTGGGTGTCTGTAATATGGACAAAATAAAAATCATCGATAGTGCGGTGATTTGATGGTTGAGATGAACATGCGATACTTGTCTTTTTGTCAATTTGATGCTGATGGATTTCTCCTATGCTACAACTTGCCGAAATGAATAGCAAACAACATAAAAACAAAGAGAGATAATATTTTAATTTACGCATAAAAGTGTGATCCGCTACTAAAACATAAAGTTTTTGCCGGTAAGCTTTTCATACGCTTCCTGGTATCGCTGTTGTGTCCCAGTAATAACTTCTTCAGGCAGTTGTGGGGGCGGAGACTTTTTATCCCAACCAGTGGTAGATAGATAATCACGAACATATTGTTTATCAAAACTTGGTTGACCTTTCCCAGATTCGTATTGATCAGCGGGCCAAAATCGCGAAGAATCTGGTGTTAGTAATTCGTCTACAATTGCAATCCTATCATTAATTCTCCCAAATTCAAACTTTGTGTCAGCAATAATAATGCCTTTTTCAAGAGCATAGTTGGAGGCAATATCGTAAATAGTGAGTGATAATTGCTTGATTTCTTCGGCAGAATCCTCGCCAATAATTTCCCCCATCTCTTCAAAGGAGATATTGATATCATGCCCGGTGTCTGCTTTTGTTGAAGGGGTAAAGAGTGGCTCGTTAAATTGCTCTGACTCTTTCATTCCTCCAGGTAGCTGTATGCCACAGACGGTGCCGTCTTTTTGGTATGATTTCCATGCAGAACCAGAAATATATCCGCGAACAATACACTCAACAGGAAAAACTTCTGCCTTTTTGACCAGCATCGACCTGCCTTTCAGCACATCTTCATATGCATGCAGTGCCGCGGGAAACTGGTTAACTTCAGTGGTAACCATGTGGCTCGGCACCGTATCCTTAAAAAAATCAAACCAGAACTTTGAAATTTGGGTCAAGCACACTCCTTTATATGGGATAGGGTTTGGTAATACAACATCAAATGCTGAAATACGATCAGTTACAATCAATAATAACTCGTCATTCACACCATACACATCGCGAACTTTTCCTTTCTTAAATACTTTCAACGGTAACTCTGTTTGTGTTACGACACCCATATTTTTTCCTCCTGTTTACAATATTTTCGTTCCTTTTTTCATGGATTTGTCAGCAATAATAATGCCTTTTTCTGTTTGGAGTGCTCTATTTCCATAGGTTGCTCTGTTCTTGTCTCCAATCTGCAACGGTACTTTCTTGAACTCTTCAAATTCAACAATTCCAGCAGGTTGGTGGGCAGTGCCTTCAGCAAATACTTCAGATCCTGGTGTTGCATCACCTGGATCGAGCAGTGAGCACACGCCACCATCTTCCGCAGCAAGCAACATGCCGTTCGATTTTACCCCCCGGATGGTCGCTGGTTTAAGATTAGATACAACGACAATTTTTTTCCCTTTCAATTCCTCTTTTGTGTAGTACGGTTTCATGCCTGCAACAATGACACGTTTTCCCAGTGCACCAAGATCAAGATGCAAAAGATACAGTTTGTTTGCTTGCGGATGGTCTTTTACATCTAGCACCTGTGCAACACGCAAGTCAAGTTTTTCAAAGGGGTCTTCTGCCTCCTCCATGAAATCCTTCAATGATAGTTTCTTAAATAATGGTTTTGGTTTTTCCAACGTAGTTCCTACTTTTACTGACGTTTGTGCATCATCCCACATTGCTTTATGGATGGACTGCTCATGACCGAGCATGTTCCATAGCGTATCGGAGGAAAAAGGCAGATAGGGAGTCATGTAGACGGCGAGAGCCTGTATGATACGTAGACAGTGATGTAACACAAATCCACACTGCTCTTTTTCAGTTTTAATTAATTCCCACGGTTTCTGTCGATCAAAATATACATTTCCAAATTGTGCAAGTGCCATTACTGCTTTCAATCCTTTTTTGAATTCGCAGCGAGCAATAGCGTTACTGGCGTCTTTGGAGGCTTCGGCAATTTTAGCATCAACCTCTTTATTGGCAGGTCCTGCTGGCGGTATCTTTCCAAAATTATTTGCCGTAAATGTTACAACTCGATGGATAAAGTTTCCATAGGTGCCCACCAACTCATCGTTATTTTTTGCAACAAAATCATCCCATGCCCAGTTGGTATCTTTGTTTTCAGGCATGTTAATGGAAAGATAATAGCGTACCGCATCAACATCAAACTTCTTCAACACATCCGGAACCCATATGGCAAGACCCCGACTCTTTGAAAACTGCTCTCCTTTGAGTCTTAGATATTCGTTGGCAGGAATGTCATAGGGCAATTGCAAATCGGCATCATAGCCCATTAACATCGAGGGCCATATTAAACTATGAAACGGAATATTGTCTTTAGCTAAGAAATAGTAATGTTTCACCCCCCTTGCTTTCCACCAGGCTTTCCACTTACTAGGGTCGTTTTGTTTTTGTGACCATTCCTTACTTGCCGCAAGATAGCCGATGACTGCATCAAACCACACGTAGATGCGTTTATCTTCAAATCCTTTAATTGGTACAGGGATGCCCCAAGACATGTCTCTGGTGATTGCACGGTCTCTCAATCCATTTTCTAACCAATTTTCCGTAAAATGAAGGACACTTGCCTTCCAGTAGCTTTTCCCTTTGATCCACGTCTGTAGTTTTGATTCAAAAGCACTCAATGCAAAAAAGAAGTGCTCGGTAGTATGAAGTTCTGGTGTTCCTCCACAAAGTTTACACGTGACATCAAGCAACTCTTGAGCGTCAAGTAATTTTCCACATTCATCACACTGGTCGCCCCTTGCCCCTTCTTTGCCACAATGAGGACATTTTCCTTCAAGGTAACGATCGGGAAGAAATCGCTTACAGGTTTCACAGTAAAATGATTCTATTTCTTTTGTATAAATATGCCCCTTGTCTTTTAATGTTAAGAAGATATCTTGGACCGTCTCTTTATGATTCTTTGTTGTGGTCCTAGTAAATAGATCAAAGGAAATGCCAAATTGATTCATATTCTGTGCGTGTTCTTTATGGTATCTATCCACAATAGCTTGAGGGGTGGTTTGTTGTTTTTCTGCTGTAATAGTAATGGGTGTTCCGTGTTCGTCACTCCCAGAAACCATGAGAACCTCGTTGCCGGTCATACGCTGAAATCGAGCAAAGATGTCTGCTGGTAAATAACAACCAGCAATATGGCCAAGATGGAGTGAACCATTTGCGTACGGCCAGGCAACACCGATATAAACTTTTCCCGTCATCTGAACAATTCCTCATCCGTGAATATGGGCATAACATTTAAATATGGCGCAACCCTCATATATAGCAACATATCGTAAAAAATATCATGAAAAATAGCACATGATATGTTGTTAACTTCGAGTTAATCGATTTACCGCTTAATCTGATACTTCGTGTTATTACACGCAATGAAGAAGGTAACCACCTCTATTTGCTACGAAGCTAATAAAGGTGCTATTTTTCAACAAGAACATAAAAGGTGAATATCATGGTAATCGATCCAGCAACAACAAAATATTTGATTAAAGCTCATATTAAAGCAGATGGAATTATTGAAAAATCTGATGTCGTCGGTGCAATTTTTGGGCAAACCGAAGGTCTTCTCGGCGATGAGTTAGATTTGCGAGAACTGCAACGATCCGCCCGTGTTGGCCGGATTGAGGTAGAACTTGAATCAAAGAATGGGAAATCTGAAGGTACTATTACGTTGCCAACCTCCCTAGACAAAGTCGAAACGGTCATTCTTGCTGCTGCCTTCGAAAGTATTGATCGAGTCGGTCCATGCAAAGCAACCATTGTAGCAGATGAAGTTGAAGATGTGCGTGTCGTTCGACGAAAGAAAGTTATTGAGCGAGCAAAGGAGCTTCTCAATAAGGTAATTGAAGAAGGAAAGGTTGAAGGCGCGAGTATTGCCGATAATGTCCGGCAAGCAGTGCAAGTTGAAGAAATCGTCCATTTTGGACAAGATCACTGCCCTGCGGGTCCCAATATTGACAAAAGCGACGCCATCATTATTGTTGAAGGACGACGAGATGTCTTGAATCTGTTGAAATACGGCATTAAAAATGTCATTGCCGTAGGTGGAACAAACATTCCGAAAACAGTTCTTGATTTAACAAAAGAACGTATTACCACTGCCTTTGTTGATGGTGACCGCGGGGGAGAACTCATTTTAAAGGAATTGCTACAAACCGCAGATGTTGACTTTGTTGCTCGGGCACCACAAACTCGCGAGGTCGAAGAAATCCCACAAAAGCTGATTATGAAAGCTCTTAAAAATAAGATCCCTGCTGAGCAATATGCTGAGATGTACGATATTAAAATTGAGAAAAGAGATAAAGAGTTACAAAAACCGCAACAAACTCAACAATCAAAAGAACAAGAAAAAGAATCGCAGAAATCAAAACCACAAAAATCAGAGCAAACCAAAGAAGACAAAAAGAAAATTATGACTGACACTCAGAAAAATTATGGCAAAATTTTAGATAGTATCTCTGGCTCACTTAAAGCAGTCTTATTTGATGAAAATGAAAAAGAACTCAAGAAAATACCTGTCAGGGAATTAACTGATGCACTTAAGAAAAGCAACAACATTTCAACCGTCGTATTTGACGGTATCATTACCCAACGACTGCTTGACATTGCCAACAATAAAAACGTCAAAGAAATTGTCGGCATCAAGCTCGGCAATGTTGTTAAGATGCCCGCATCCGTTAAAGTTTTGACTAAAAAGGATCTAGATTGATCCCCCTTCCTTTATCTTTTTTTATAAACACAACTTAGTTCGTGGGAGTTATATTTAAAACCCCCATAGAAAGACATAAAAAGTCGACGCCGCATGTCATCATATATTCTGATGGTGGAAGATTGTGATGCAGAAAGACGAACTTATTCAATTGCACACGTTTTTACTTCAACTGAGGACTCATCTGGAGGATATGGTTGAACACAATGGTGGGAGCGAGTTTATGGCATACCAAAGGCTCGATGTTACCCCCTACCAAGTATATAAGTCAAAGCGAGAACATAAGCTTGCGGTGTTTACCCTCAGCAGAGGAATTGCTTGTCTCCTATCAAATAACCAGTGTACAGGATTAGATAAGATTTCGAATCGGTTGGATCAAATGTCTGAACGATTTATGACTAATAAAGAAAAAGAACTCATACGGTCCTAAAGCGATTTGCGCATTGAATATGCATCCTCTCCATTTTGATAAAAATGCTCTAATCGACGCAGTGTAGTAAACCCCTGTTTTTGATAAAAATTAAAGGCAGATTGGTTATCTGTACGAACTTCTAATTCCACTTGTTTGATATTTTTTTGTGCTAATCTCTTCATTAGCTGAGTAAGTAAATGTGTTGCAATCTTTTTCCGACGATGTTCTGGAGTAACGCTAATCATAAGAATCTTTGCGATATTCTCATTAAGCATAACGCTGACGAGAACACCAGCAATTTTGTGATATTGCTCAGCAACCAGAAATCCTTTAGGAAACGTCTCATAAAAATAATTGAATATGCTAGGATTATACCGTTCCGGCAAGGTTTCAGAAACAAGTTTAATTACGGGAAACATGTCGGTTGGTTCAAAGGTTCGAATTGTATACACAGCAATATATCAGAGGAGTGGAGTATAAAGCGTTAGCGGTCTACAGCCACAAATCGACAGTCTTATAAACAACTAATATATTTCTATTAGCAGTTAATATGGTGGAGGAAGCATTTTTCGTTCCAGAACACAATTCAATACTGCTAAAAAGAGCTATTGCAAAAATTTTATATCGTAAAAATATGGAACAATCAAAAATTTCTTCCCTGCTCCAACTTTCCCAACCGATGGTGAGCAATTATTGTACGTCTGCTGTTTCCATCCCTTCTTCCATTATGAGACAGGCACAGGCGATTGCTGAGATAATCATCGATGGTTCGACACCTGCCTTTCATACCAGTGTTTCTTTTTCTAAAAAAATCACGCAGGGTAAATGGTATATCGCTACAAAAAATGAAATAAGTTATGATGAAACCGATACAATAATCGACAATCTGACCAAGGCATTTTTCCTTTTAAGGGGAAAAGAGATTGGCCGGCTATTGCCAAAGGTAAAAGTTAATATTGCCATGGCAAAAAAAGATGCAAAGAACGCAGAAGATGTTGCTTCTTTTCTAAATGGTCTAGTGGTGGTGGATGGAAAAGCATCCAGTTTTAATGGAATACGCTTCGGGGCGAGTCAGCATCTCTCTTCGCTTTTGTTGTATTTGCAGCAGACCCTTGATGTTCATGCCATCATGAATGTTGCTCATTTCCCCAATGTTACTAAAAGCAGTTTGCAAGCTAGTTATCTTACTCAAGATTTCAAACTCCTTGACGATACCAAACATGCTGATATCCTTTTGCACAAAGGAGATTTTGGTATTGAGCCGTGTACCTATATCCTTGGAACTGATGCAATAGATGTGGTAAAAAAACTCCTGATTTTTTTAGAAGAGGTCTCCAATGATAGATGAGCAACGGTTGCGAAAAGCATATGAAACTGACGGGTTCTACGCCTTGCAACTCGAGGTAGGCGATCAATGTTTTCAGGACTGTGTATATTGTTACATGAATGCTGTTGAACAGGAGCATAATACACTTTCCGATCAACAGATTACAGCAATTCTACACGATGCTAGACAGTTAGATTTTTGTGCTATAGAATGGCTTGGTGGAGAGCCGCTCCTCCGAGGATCTATTTTTGACCATATGGCACTAGCACACAAGTTGGGATTTCGAAACAATATCTGGACCGGTGGATTACCACTGGCTAATCCTTCTGTTGCGGAGAAAGCAGTGGCCTATGCCAATCCGGGATTGATTTCTGTTCATGTGTCTAGTGTCAATCCTGAGATATATCAGAGGCTTCACCCCCATCGGTCGACTGATGATCTTTATACTATTTTATCTGCTATCGGCCGTGTGTTAGACTTAGGATACCCTGCCTCGCAACTGCTTAATTCTGTTACTTTTACCGGCTTACAGACAGCAGATGATATGATTGCAACTATGGAGTATTTCGAAAAACAGTTTGGCATGTTAACATCATTAAATATCTATCATACCTATCTGCGCCCTGGAAGTCCATCAATGGATCTTGAACGCTTTATTCCCTCAAGGGAAGAAGTAGCAAAGGTATACCACTATTATGCGCAACAGCATGGTGTTTATCAGGTTCCTATGAACTGTGTAAATAAATACTACTGTTCTGCAACCGTTGCAGTGCTGTGTGATGGAGGCATTACTCCCTGTGCAACGATTCGAGATCCTGCCGCTCCGTCAATCCATGGCCATGATTCATTTCGGGAGATAGTGGACCGCCATAAGGATTATTTGATACTGAAATCTATGAAAGATGGTACGAAATTGCCATCATCTTGTGCGTCCTGTCTCCTTTCTAGTATCTGTTGGGGGTGTCGCTCACGAGCATATGCTGCTGGAAGAGGTATTTATGGAAGGGATCCCCGATGTTTTCGAACGTCAGAATCCTGGAGACAGAAGTATGCATAAGAAACTAGCCATTATTGCTAACGGAACCATTACGGATGATGCATTTCACAAAAAAATATTGGGTAACGTTGACATGATTATTTGTGCTGATGGCGGTGCGAATCATGCCTACGCATTGGGAGTTATTCCAGAGTATATTGTTGGAGATTTTGACTCCATAACGGCACAGGTACTCTCCTACTTTATTGAACAAAAGAAAACCACGCTCGTTAAAGATACTAATCCAGATAAAACTGATGTTGAATTGGCCTTATCTCTTGCCGAATCCCTCAATCCACAAGAAATTGTATTACTTGGTGCCCTTGGGTGCCGGATGGATCACACGCTAGCTAACATGCTTTGTCTTACTAAATTGCCATCAGCAATCAAGGCACAGATTATTGATGAGACCAATACGATTGAATTGGTCGACAAACCCGTTGATATTACAGGAAAAGAAAATGACATTGTTTCTGTCGTTCCGTTAACTGATGTTGCAGGTTTATCCTATAAAGGGATGAAATGGCCAGTGACCAACAAAAAAACCACGGTCGGATGGTTTGGTATTTCAAATCGTTTACTACAAAATACTGCAACCATTGCTCTAGCTAAAGGAAAACTGTTGGTTATTCGAGTAAGAAAGGAATGAGCGGGGGAGCAAATGGAGATATCGCTGATTGATTATGGGATTATTGGATTCTACTTCGTCTTACTTTTTGTCATAGGCTATGTAGTAAAAAAGAAAGTACACGGTATTACCGATTATTTTTTAGCAGGCCGTCGCCTTACGCTACCTATCTTTGTTGCAACCCTGGTTTCTACATGGTACGGCGGGCTATTGGGTGTTGGCGAGCTCTCCTTTAATTATGGACTTGTTAATTGGCTCACCCAAGGCTTCTTCTGGTACTTGGTATATCTTTTTTTTGCCCTCTTTCTTGCCAATAGAATACGAAAGTCAAACCTCTATACGATTCCTGATCAGCTTGAACGATTCTATGATAAAAAATCACGGTTTGTTGGAGCAATTTTCAATTTTATTATGGTAACTCCTGCTCCCTATATTTTTTCACTGGGCATTATTTTTAGTATTTTCTTTGGATGTGAAGCATGGTTAGGTATTCTCTTTGGAACTATTTTCATTATTTTTTATACCATCCGCGGAGGATTTTTTGCTGATATCTACACTGACTTCTTACAATTTCTCTTTATGATGATAGGCGTTGCGCTGATCATTCCCTTTACCATTCAGAAATACGGAGGTTTAGATTTTCTTATGGTAAATCTCCCTTCGACCCATTTAACCATTACTGGTGGCTGGACCACACAAATGATTCTTGTATGGGGGCTGCTTGCCTTTTGGACACTTGTCGATCCTGGTTTTTACCAACGGTGTTATGCGGCAAAAGATGATCGCATTCCCCGGAAAGGTATCCTCATTGCTATTGTCTTTTGGTTGCTCTTTGACATTTGTACAACCTTCACCGGTATGTATGCAGCAGCTGCCTACAATGCAGGTTTGCTTTCTGTTGAATCTGCGGCAACCTCGTATCTATCAATCGCTAGCTCTGTTTTGCCCCCCGTGTTGTTGGGAATATTTTTAACAGGGCTTATTGCCACTGTGATGAGTACTGTTGATTCTTTTACTCTGCTTGGTGCCATGAATATTTCTCATGATCTGTATAAAGGTATTTTCAGGCCAAACTCCACTGAGAAACAAGAGATGAAGATGACAAAAATCAGCATCGTTATTACTGCAGGATTCGCACTAGTCATCGCTCTCTTTTTTGATTCCATTGTTGCTATGTGGTATACTCTAGGTACTATCGGTATTGCTGCTTTGCTTGTACCTATCCTTGTGGGATTTTTTTATAATGGTAGAAAATCATCATTGGCATCTGTCCTCTCTATGATTGCAGGAGCAGGTACCTCGCTCTTTTGGCTTATTACTGGTTATATGAACCTTGATAGTTGGGGATGGCCACAATATTACTATGGGTTAGAACCCCTGTATCCTGGGTTAATGATGTCTTTAATTATCTTTGTCATTGTAAATATTATCCATATGCGGAGGATGGGCTAATGGACGCCGTTGCCATGTTGTTAATCATTGATGCTGTTGTGCTGATTCTTGCAACACTAGCACTTACCTATTTTCTTCTTAGAGATATGTTCAAGTTAAAGCACAAAAAGAAGTGATTACTTAGATAGACGGCCTGCGATGAGTATCACAAATAAAGGAACACATCAACTGTTATTCATGTTACTGCGCAGGTTTTGCTTCTCTATTTTTTTGTTGAATGTTTCTAGCTTTAGCAAAAGATAATATTGCACCTAATGCAATTGATAAAAATGCAGCCATTAGCACCCGATATTCCGACGGCAATAAGAAAGTTATTGTATGGGCAGGTATCCAAAATGCTGGAATTGTTTTCATTACAATAAAAGAAATAAAATTATTCCAGTCTATTTCATTTAAGACTTGATCTAATTTTAAATTCTTTCGCCCTTCAACAAATTTTAAATCAGCGTAAGTATCAGTAATTCTGTGGAACCCCATCATAGTTGGTGCAAAAACTAAATTCATTATGGTGCTGGTAAAAAACGCAAATGCTATAGTATATCCCACCCCAGGCAATGATCCCGTCTCCATTGCAGCTGCTACACCTGCTCCAAAAATATCGAAGATTAAAACAATTACTGCTCCTAAGAAGCCCCAAATAAACATTCTGAATAAAAATCCATTTCGTATTTTCCACTCACTTGTCACTATTCTATATGCTAAAAGGTCCCCCATCGTTGCTAATATGGCAAACTTTAGAAATCCAGCTATATATGCATAATTATTTGTAAAAGTAACAAACAATTTGTGGGTAATCGGGTATAATAAGAATGCTATAATCCCAATTAAAACTACAGTCCAGATAACATCTCCTTTCTTCAACGTATTGCCTCCGTAGATGTGATAAAATTACGCTTAATACATTTTACCATATTTTTAATAGTATCCTCGTGAAATCAATTTTAGTCTGCACAGGCGTTATTATCGTTCAATAACTCGCTTTGCTTTTCCAGTGCTTCGAGGAATACTTTTTGGCTCTATTGCCCTTACTGGTACATGGAGATTGAGAATACTATATATCTCCCCTTCAGCTTGTTTTTCCAAATTGTCAAGATGCCCCTGTTTATACCGTTCTTCAGTAGGTTCAAACTCAACAGATAATGAGGTGATATCACCCTTTTTGGTTTTGATAATCTGATAGTTATCGCTGACTCCGGCAACTTGCATGAGCGCCGCTTCGATTTGTGAAGGAAAGACAATCACCCCTTTTACTTTCATCATATCGTCACTGCGACCTTTAATCCTCGATTGGATGGGTAAGGTCCGACCGCACGAACATTTTTCATTACTGAGCGAGGCAAGATCTTTTGTGCGAAAACGAATAGCAGGAAATGCCTCTTTAGTCAAGGTAGTAAATACTAATTCTCCCTCTTCGCCTGGTCCAAGTGTTTCACCGGTTTTTGGATCAATGATTTCCGGCAGAAAATGATCAGCATTCACATGCAGCTTTTTGTGTTCGCATTCTGAAACTACTCCCGGGCCAATAATCTCGGTTAACCCGTAATGCTCATGAGCAATAATCCCCCATCGCTTCTCAATGTTAATTCTCATTTCTTCACTCCATGCTTCTGCCCCAAACAGCCCCAGTCGGAGATTAAAATCATTCAGAGGATCAAGTCCATGCTCCTCAGCGACTTCAGCAATATACAGTGAGTACGAGGGCGTTGCAGCAAGAGCAGTACTGCCAAAATCTTTCATGACATCAATCTGACGCTTGGTGTTTCCCGAACTGATGGTAATCACCATTGCACCAATTTTTTGTGCCCCTTTTTCAAATCCGTGTGCCCCAGTAAACAGGCCGTAGCCATATGAATTTTGCATTCTGTCGTGTTTTCTCAAGCCATTTGCCCAAAGTGATCGGGCCATGACTTCCCCCCACAACTCAACATCGTTGGGGGTGTAGGGACCGACGACTGATTTTCCCGTAGTTCCTGAAGAGGCATGTACCTCAACGATATCATCCATTTCTGTACATACTAGGCCAAAAGGGTAGTATTCACGTAGATCGTTTTTGGTTAAGAACGGTAGTTTTTCGATATCTTTTAGGTGCTTGATATCACGTGGTTTAAGACCAGCAGCGTCAAAGGTTTTTTTGTAGTATTTATTTGTGCTATAGACGCGATGAACCAAGTCTTTTAGACGAGTAAGTTGCACTTCTTTTAATTTGGCAATAGACATCGATTCATTCGTTGAATCCCACAATTCTGCCTTCATCTTTTGACCTCCCTCAGTGCTCCCGAAATAACATAGTCAGATATAATTCTTATGAAAAATTGTGGACCAATCCTTTTTAAGAACAACACTGATTCCCTGATACTATCGGAGGCACTATTTATGAATGCTCTTGTTCTCGGTGCAGGAATGATGGGCCGAGCTATTGCATACGACCTTGCCAAACATTCTCAGTTTGACACTATCGCTCTTACTGACAATGACAACACAACACTCGCCTCCGCCGAACAATTCTTAAAAAATCTATCTATTGAGTTTGATATCTTAGACATCAATAACCGAGAGAAGGTAAAAACATATTTTAAAGAATACGATGTAGCAATATCTGCAGTTCCCTATATGTTTAACAATCTGTTAACAAACATTGCCGTAGAGACACAGACTCACTTTCTTGATCTTGGTGGCAATACTGTTGTAGTTCAACAACAAAAAAATATTCATCAAAAGGCAAAGAACCACGACGTAACCATCATTCCTGATTGTGGACTTGCACCGGGTCTTGTATCTGTTGTAACTCAGGATATTGTTACTTCTTTAGATACGACAGAGTTTATAAAAATACGAGTGGGAGGATTGCCGTTAAACCCGCAACCTCCTCTTAATTATCAACTGGTATTTTCTCCTAATGGGTTGATAAACGAATATGTGGAAGATGCTATTGTTCTGGACCATGGTAACATCATTACCAAAAAGTCGATGACTGATATTGAAAAAATAATATTTCCAAAACCTTTTGGAGAATTGGAGGCCTTTATTACTTCAGGAGGATGTTCCACTCTTCCCTATACGTACAAAGGGCGCGTAGGATACCTCGATTATAAGACTATCAGGTATCCTGGTCATTGTGAGGCATTCAAACCGTTATTAACGATGGAACCTCGTAAGAAATTAATTGATTATTTAATGCAAACTCTCCCTTCTAATGGCAAAGACGTCGTCTTGATGAAAATTTTTGGCGGAGGCCACACCAACGGCAAACTCATTGATCTTGAACACACTCTGATTGATTACTGCGATGAAAAAAACCATCTTACCTCCATGATGCGGACTACTGCCTATCCAGTATCAATTGCCGCTCAGATGATCGAACGCGGCGTCATCAATGATCGGGGTGTCTTTTGTTCTGAAGAAATTATTCCCCATCAACCGTTTTTTCAGGAACTTGAAAAGCGAAATATCATTATTACTAAGGAAGTTAGATGAACAGAAACTTTTTAGATGCAAAAGAAAAAGCTTTAGCAGCATTAGATAAAGCGTGTAACGATAAGGATGTCGATGCACAAATACTCTCTCTTCTTGATGATTTAAATGCATTTGACGAATACTACACCTCAAGCAGTTGCGCAGGTAGAATTGTAGTCTTGGAACTTCCTTGCATTGGCGACAAACAGCACGCACATTTTTTAGGAAAATGGCATCATCAAATCACTGTTGAGGATGTTACCGTGGCAGTAAAGAAAGCGACAAGCGGTCTTATCTGGATACTTGCCCAATCTCCTATTGTACATGTTGGTGCCACAACCACTGCATCAGCAAATCATTTGGTAAACCTTGCGAATAGTTGCGGATTTAAACATTCCACGCTCAAGTCGGCCGGAAAAAAATTTATGGTTGAGATTTGTAGCACCGAACGACTTGATGCCCCCATTGGCAACAACGGTACCTTACTTTGTCGCGGAGAGTACCTGGACTTGTTGGTTACTATTGCCAATGAAGTGATGGAGCGATCACAACAAAAGCTTAATCGATTAGAACAGGAACTACACAAACGTTTAAGTACTTACAAAACAACCACACAATAAGGTAGATATGACGCGCCGAAAGTCACTTGCCACACTCTTTCTTTTTTCGCTTGTAATGTACGTGATATTTTCCAGTATGCTTCTAAGTGCAGTACTTTTTGAAGGTGGTGGGATACTCAATAGACCATCGTATATACTTCTTGTTTTGATTTGTATTGCAATGCTTTCCCTCTGCCTTTATGCTGTTCATGCATTACTCACCGGCATTAGACTGCGACTGAAAGAAGGAAAGGAAAAAGAACAGAGCGTCAAAGAGTGCTACCAGTACGAACAGTTACTCAACCCGCCCGTTATGAATAATTAGTTACAATATGAGTGAGTGAGCCATGCGCTTTCTGGTATTTTCTTGTAAATCTTGTATTTTTCCTCTTTGAATTTTTTATAGGCAATCTCTCTGATGATGTCGTTATTAAATGACCAATAATATTTTCGTATAAATTTTCCCTGTTCCTTGAATTCTTCTCTCCGAAGTTTTAACAGCCGCTCTCGTTGAAGTTCATAGAACAACGCCCGGGCATATTTATCGATAGTCATATCTTCGATTTCTTCTTTGCCATCAAAAATCCCTTCAACTATCTTTGCCAGGGCAGTGGCGTCTTCTTTTGCCATATCAAATTTATTTTTCAATGCTTGTACGAGCAATCGTTTCATATTATATCCTCACACTACCCTTTTTGTTATTCTCCTTATAAAGGACTTGTTGTACAACTGTTATCAAAAGATTCGCTCCGAATGTTTTAAATCTGGTTTGTTCATACTCAGCTCCAAGAAATAAGGTGATATGATGACAAAACGCGTATACAATTTCTATGCAGGTCCTGCAACCTTACCTCTTCCTGTATTAAAAAAGGCACAAGAAGAACTACTTGATTTTCAAGAGACAGGCATGTCTTTAATGGAGTTGTCCCATCGCTCTAAACCATATGATGCAATGCATAAAGAAGCATCGCAACTGGTGAGGGAATTAATGGGTTTGTCTGATGAGTATGTTGTCCTGTGGTTGCAAGGAGGTGCATCATCACAATTTTACATGGTTCCACTTAATCTACAGCTCAAGGGGAAACCTATGGAGTATGTAAACACTGGTGTTTGGTCGAAAAAAGCAATCAAAGAAGCAAAATTCTATGGGGACGTCAATGTTGTTGCCAGCTCAGAGGACAAAAACTTTTCCTATATCCCTAAAGATATTTGCTTCGGTGACAAAGCAGCATTTGCTCACATTACCGGTAACAATACTATTTATGGGACGGAATTTCATCAATGGCCTAAGATTCCCAACGATATTCCTCTTGCATGTGATATGTCATCCCATATCTTTGACAAAGTGATTGATCCCAAACTCTTTGGTGTCATGTATGCTGGTGCGCAAAAGAATCTCGGTCCTGCGGGTGTTACGCTTGTCATTGTTCGAAAGGACCTGTTAGATAGAGTACCTGAACTTACGCCGACCATGCAAAAATGGAAAACCCATGCAGAAAAAGACTCGCTCTTTAATACTGGACCTTGTTGGGCAGTCTATATCTGTAAGTTAAGCCTCGAATATCTGAAGAGTATCGGTGGCGTTCCTGCTATTGAGAAGCTTAACCGAAAGAAGGCAACGGTACTCTATGATGTCTTAGACAAATCTGGTGGATTTTACAAAGGACATGCAGAAAAGGAATCCCGATCGCTGATGAATGTAACGTTTACTTTACCAACGCCAGAACTTGAGGAAGCGTGTGTTGTCGAAGCTCTTAAACATGACATGGTTGGACTGAAAGGCCATCGATCTGTTGGTGGCATGCGAGCATCACTTTACAATGCTATGTCACTTGAAGGCGTACAGAAACTTGCTGAATTTTTGAAAGTATTCCAAGAGAAACATGCGTAGTTGCTGGGCGGATAGTTGCTCTCAGCCTTCATCACTTTTTTTATTCTCTCCACTTACAATTTTACCATATTGACATTTTTCCAGCATAGTTTTAAATATAGTTAGTGACAAAATTTGACATGTTATGTTGTATCAATATTTGAGGTGGAGTGGCACAATATGAATAAGAGAATTATGATTGTTGACGACGAACCTGATGTTTTGTTTGCACTGCGAACCATCTTTGAGCGAAAAAATTTTGATGTTATCACTGTTAAAAATGGATTTGAGTGTCTCAACGAATTGGAGAAAGGATTCAAAGGGGTCATTCTGATGGACATCATGATGCCTGATATGGATGGATGGGACACGATAAAGACGATTGTACAACGCGGTCTGATGAAAGGAGTGGCCATTGAGATTATCACCGGAAAAGGAACCAAAGATCATGAGAAAATGGCTGGCCTTGAGTCATACATTCGCGATTATTTAGCAAAACCACTTGATACTGAACAACTGCTTGCGAGTGTCGACGAATGTAACCGCTACCTCGATGGTAAAAAATAATAAAATACTACGCATGTATTTGTTTTTTCTCCGAGTGGTATTTTGTCAAAATGTTATTTTGTCAAGATAGTTTTAAATAGAATTATAACCGTCCTGGCATTCCCATCCCAAACACGAAGGGGTCTGGATCGACTGTCCAAGATGCCAACCTTCTTGGGTCAATCACCAAACCTGCTTTTTGATCCGACCCCATCCTCTTTTTATAATATTTTTGTTGCGACGGTAAGATAATACGGCCTTGTCTTAAAACTCAAAATATTGGTCAATTTCGCATCATTTTTTCAAAAAATAGTAATTCGATTATTTTTCTTTATCCAAAAATTGTTATCGAAAATGAGGAAATCAAATACTTTTGAGACAAAGTCAAAAAATACTTTCGCTTACCCTGTCTGCATCTATATAAACCAAGAGTGCTTTGTCTCTCCTAGAAAGACGTAAGATGCGGGGGACATGCCAGCACTGCTGGCATTTCTGCCATTTTAGAATTTATCTAGCGTTTTCGTGTTATGATTTTTGAGCAGTACTTTTGCTGTCTTCCATGAATGTCTAACGTGTGGCGGCAAGGTACCAAAACGATCTACCCACGCTTTGAGAAAGATTTGGGTAATGGGATCAGCAGGATAGCCACTTCCTAATGGCAATGATATTTTCTTTTCCAATATCTGTGCAATCTTTTCAATCTCTGCATCTCGTGTTGTTTTTGCAAGAATAGATGCGGCACTGACAATAGGATACAAATCGTCTGCTTTATGTTTCGAAACCATCTCTGGTTTGAACGACAACTGAGAAAGAATGTCTCTTCCAAATCGATCCCCATCGACATCAGCTGCATCAACATAACAGACGTGAGGCTTTAATTTCTTAATGACACGACTAAATGCATGCACCTCGATTTCATTTAGAGTCATGACCTTACGCATATCGTCAATATCTGATGCAGCAATAGCTATAATTTCGTAAGAGATGGCACTTTCCTTTACTTTTTTTGCGAGAAATCGTCGTTTCGCTGGTGATAATTTTTTTGAATCACGAACGTGCATGTTGACCAATGCATTATCATCTTCCACAGTTAGTCCTGCAACCACGAGTGGGCCGATCACCGGACCTCTCCCTGCCTCATCAACACCAGCAATCATGCATAAGAAATAGCACAGGCACGTAAAAAGATATTGTGGAGAATAATAGGCACGTTTTTATTACCCAAGAATATTTAGCCCTGGATGCCGCCGTAGCTTAGTTGGTGGAGCGGCTGATTCGTAATCAGCAGGTCGGGGGTTCAAATCCCTCCGGCGGCTCTATTAGTATGGGTTAAAAGCCCCGTCACAAATCGCATTAGGGTTATTACTTTCGTTCACACATCAGATTTACATTTCAACTAGAAGTGATTCATGATAAATTCCCTAATCTTTTTATGGTAACTCAAACGCCTGACGATATATTTTGTGGCCTTGATTATTTGTGTATCAAATAATCTTGTTACAATCAACCCTATGATAAAAATAAGCACGCCCATGACAACTGCCAAAGCAACACCTATTTCACCAAAGAACCATACGTAAAAGAATGTAACGACCGCACCTAGGACAGACATAAGAGCTGCCCTGATAATAAAATAGAGTCTCTGCAACCATGTAGAAAGCAACAATGCCTGTATCACTGCTCTTTTTTCGATAACGCGTTCAGGTCCAGATGGAACACTTTCTATCTCGCGAAATAAGTTTTTTGTATAATCAAGATCTGATAATTGTAATATTTTTCTTGCATATTTGGCTTCTGATAAATCCTTGGAACTTGCGGTTTCCAGCTCAACCATAATCCGTTGAGATATTTCAGTTATGTCGTTGTCTATCGGTGTTTTTTTATCGGTGTTTTTTTTTCTTTTCAGCTCTATGGATACTTTTTTCATCTTTTTTTACCTCTTGTTGTATATCGTTTTCAGTCTTTTACGATGTATATCATTGACACTGGTAGCGTAGGACGTCTGTTGTCATTGTGCAATGAGAGATTTATGAACATTGTCGCACTTATTATGGGAATAAAATAAATAGTTTTATTCGGTAATGCTGTCTTTTCCTCATTTGTATCTATACAAATACATTTTATCATCGTTTTTATTCTCTAAGATCATTTTTATCATTTTGATTGTTCATACTTCTTTTTTTGATTATTCATTTAGATGTATTAAACATTGACTAAAGAATAGATAAAAAACATATTAAAAACAATGATAATCACAAGAAGATAGTTTATTTTTTCCTT
Organism: Thermoplasmatota archaeon; assembly: GCA_016932245.1. Taxonomy (GTDB): domain Archaea; phylum Thermoplasmatota; class E2; order DHVEG-1; family DHVEG-1; genus JAFGDG01. The sequence goes on along the minus strand of JAFGDG010000139.1, from coordinate 159 downwards.
CTTATCAAATCTTTTATAAAATGGTTTAAAGAAATCGTAAAAAATAATACCAGATTTTCTTGGTGAGATCTTGTCATCGTGCAGACTGTGTAACATTCGTTTCTTTGCATTTTGCATTGTTTTTATACTGTTCTTTCGTTGTTTTTAAGATATCCTGAT
>JAFGDG010000138.1 GCA_016932245.1 Thermoplasmatota archaeon | reverse complement strand
GGAGAAACGGTCCTAAAAACACAGGATGACCGTCCTTTAGAACTAACTCTTGGAGAGGGAGTGATCCCTACATCAATTGAAAATGCGTTGGTTGATATGAACGTTGGGGATTCAAAGACAATAACCCTTGAGCCTGCTGAAGCATTTGGTCAACGAGTTGACGATTTAGTTGTTGAATTGCCTAGAGAGGGATTTACTGCCGGTACAGATATGAAAGTGGGGTCAATGGTCTCTATGAGTTCTTCTGAAGGAAAGAAGTTTACTGGAGCTATTATTGAACTAAACGATGACAAGGTCACGGTGGATTTCAATCATCCTTTAGCCGGTAAAAAATTAATTTTTACGGTTACCGTTGTTAGTAGCACGTAATTGTTTCTTCGTAACAATCATTTTTAACTCTTTTATTGTGCCAGTTTACCAGTTACAAAAAAAGAAAGAGAGGGGTGAAACTGTTTATTTTTTTTCTACCCCGCCCCATTTGGTAATATAAAGTATACCAAAAACAGCTACTAAGGTTATTACAATTGCTACAACAATGCCTATTATTAAAGCAGTTGTATCAACAAAACCCCCATCTTGCCATAAGCCGCCAAGTTTCATTGCTCCAATAATAATATCTTTCCAGATGAGAGCAATGATAAAACCAAAAGCCCCGGCGATTGCTACGGCTATAGTACTTTTTACTTCTTTTACAGTTACCATAGTTCTCCCCCTTTTTTGGCCATATATAGCAATTATATTTATAAAACCATCTATACGTCTCGTCTACCATGGAAGTCGTTAGAGTTTCTGTTTTTGCATAATACATTTATAGGAAGTTGCTATTAGAGGTGACCCTATGGCTCATAAACGAAAAGAAAAAGAAGCAAAAAAATCTGCACCATATACTCTTGAAGATGCAATGAAAGTAACCGATGATTTATTTACACTCAGTCAAGAAAAGAAGTACAATGTTGGTGCATTTACGCATGGATTGGTTTTTGCTCTCGAATATCTTCAACAAATGTACAACATACCCCAACAACAGCTTGCAGACATTAGGCGTGATTGCCGAAAATATGTAAAAAAAATATCTTCCGCTCAAGATAATAAAGAAGCATAATTCTATACTGGTGCTGTGCAGGTACTAATGCATGCACAAATTATATAAAAGTTCAATACATTTTTGATGCTGGAAAGCAGGGATTGTAGTTCACCTGAATGTGTATGGGATTGGTGGATATGATGGGATGTGAATTCAACACTCAAGTCAAACTTGATTATATTCAAGATTTTGAAATGATGTTCGAGAGGATGAAAATTGATCGCCCTCGAGAAGCTGCTGTCTACTATGTCACCTTAATATTGGATTGCCCCAAAGAATTTTCTGAATTTTTGAAAGTTGCAGAGGACTTGGCAAATATCACCAGACGTCCCTTGGAAACAGGCAGGGCTTCATTGTTAAAGCACGGCCTAATTGCAAAAGTGCTTTTTTCCCATGAGGCTAATGAAGATTTTGGCAGAGAAAGTTATCTCCCAGTGCATCCTCGAGCAGTCTGGGAAAATATCAAAAACGACTTAAAGGCAGTGATTGCCGAAGATACCTATCGGGCCATAGATCACCGCCTTACCCAATATGGTGAATCCTACAATAGTAACTTTCGAAAATATGGCATTAAACTGAAGCGAAGCGGCAATGTCACCTTGCAGTATAATGGAAAATGGATTTTATACATGATGTTAAATAATTGCTTAGAAAAAAGTAACAACCTGAAAATGCAGGTGGGTGGAGAACGGCTATTTGAAGAACCATTTATCAACTATTTTAAAAAGTTTTTAGATCTCGATAGCAGAGTTCAGCTCATTGTTGATACGAAAGTAAACATTGATGTGGCAAAACAGCTGAAAAGAACCTATGGAGATAATCTTGATATCAGATGTTTTTCAGAAGAGATATCAGGCACATTGCGCAATTATGTCCTTGGGAAAGAACTTGCCGTGAATGGTATTAAGATTCTCCCAGAGTCGGGCAATGATGAACCTTCATATGTTGGCACTGCCTATGTGAATGTAGCTGATATTGAATCTCTTGATGACAAGTTTAACAGTTTATGGCAACTTGCCAAACCCTTGGAAAAAGAAAAACAGAAGTAACACATGTGTTATCGGAATCGGATAGTTTCCATGTTCATGGGTGCTGCAGTGTTTAGATTGAATTTTTTATGAACTGTTGAAGAAAGATCTAAACATTTGGATTCTTCTCCATGGCCAAAAAGCACTCGTTCAGGGCGCGGCGACATGTTATTGATGAAATTAAGCAGCTGTCTGCGATCGCTATGTCCTGAAAAGCCATCACAAATCTCTACATTCATGTTCATTTTAATGTTGACAATATTGCCACCCACGTTTAAGGGTATTTCGTTCCATCCCTTTTGAATGCGTCGGCCAAGTGTTCCTTCACCTTGATATCCAACAAAGGTAATGGTGTTCTTCGGGGATTCGGCCCATTCTTTAAAATATTCCATCACTGGTCCACCATTCATCATACCGCTGGTGGCAAGTACAATGCAGGGGTCAGGATCTTGGATGATTCTTTGTCGCATTTCGTGACTGTCAACTCGTTCAAAGATTTCAGAAAGAAGTGGATTTTCTCCCTTTTGGAAGATTTGCATACGTAATTTATTATTCAGATATTCAGGATACGCCGTATGGATGGCCGTTGCTTCCCAGATCATACCATCAAGATAGACTGGTACTTTAGGAATTTTTTTAGTTCGCATGAGGTCTTCAAGAACAATCATCACTTCTTGGCTTCGTCCTACAGCAAAAACAGGAACTAACACCTTTCCTTTTTTCTTCAAACATTGATGTACAATGTCCTTGAGCCGTTCGGTGGCCTCTCCTCTACTGGGTTGAAAGTCCTCTCTTCCCCCATAGGTAGATTCTAAAACAATTGCTTCTAGGCGAGGAAATCGATTGACTGCCGGGCTAAACAACCAGGTTTTTTCATATTTGATGTCGCCACTAAATGCAATATTGTATAGTCCTTCTCCCACATGGAAGTGAGCAATAGCAGAACCAAGGATGTGGCCTGCGTTATGAAAGGTTAAGCGAGCGTCTGGAGTGATATCAGTTGTATCGCCATAGTCCATGGTAATGCTGTGTTTAATGACATTTCGAATGTTTTCTGCCGAATATGGTATCTTCTTTGCATCTGCTGCCGCCACTTTTAGATAGTCCATCTGAAGGAGCGTCATCATGTCTCGGGTTGGCGGTGTGCAATAGACTGGCCCATCAAACCCGTACTTGTACAGTAAAGGCACAAGTCCAGAATGATCAAGATGAGCGTGAGTCACCACTACTGCATCAATAGTTTCCAAAGGCAAGACTTCTGGGAGATGAATGTAGGGTGTGGTATTGTTATCTGATGAGATATCCACGCCACAATCAATCAAAATTTTACTGTCTTGTGTGTGCAACATGCTACAGGATCGACCGACTTGTCGAAATCCTCCAAGGGAAGTTACCCGTACAAATCGTTCTCCTTCAGAAGCTCCTCGATGAAGGCGCCTACCAACTTTTCGTAAGATTTCCTTACGCTCATCACTCATTGAGCGTAGATAACCACGTATTTCTTTGATGGTCTTTGATTGGATGGGCGGTGTTCGGGCAATGTGTGGTGACCAGTTGACTGTTTTTCGTATTTCATTTAATAATGTCCCCTGTTTACCAATGGCAATACCAGGTTTCATCACTTCAATAGTCACTTCTCCCACTTCAGGGCGGAAATACATGTTGGTGATTTCTGCATCCTTGGGAATGATATTTTTTATCTTCCGCTCTGCGGTATCGATATCTGTGATAACAGAAGGATCTGGACGGATGACAATTCTCTTCTGTAGCATCTTTGCCAGTTGCTTTACCAAATCTTCTTTTTTTGCGAATTTATCCGGGTGCTTTGTGTAAATGACAACTAAAGCCCCTTCAAACTCAACATCTGAAACATCGATACTTGGCGGAATAACGCCTCGTACTTTTCCTTTGATTTCTCTTAAAACATCGTCAACGGTCATACTTTTACCTTGTCTACTCTTTTATAACATATGTAGGGTGGATAGATGAGAAATACGGGTAATGGAATGGTTTCTTTTTATTTTGTAAGTTTATCTATACGTTTTTGAACTTCTTCTGGAGAGATTTCTTTAAATCCATCTTTTGTAATTGTGGCGACACTTATCATGCCTCCAGAGGCTGAATCTCTATTTTTTGCTGCTGTGATTGCTCTGACTGCCAAATTGATCCCTTCATCGATGGTCATATTCTCTTTATAGTTGTCTTCAAGAACACCGAAGACATACGGAGAGCCAGAGCCTGCAGACGTATATTTATCAGGGATGGCACCACCGGCTGCATCTAAAGAATAGACGTGGCTGCCAGTGCTGTCATATCCACCTAGAATTAATTGCACATAATAGGGGTAGAATTTTCGCTGGTTCATGATATTAGACATTAATGTTGCCGCGCTCATTACCGGCATTTGCGCATCGCGTTTAAGTCGGTAGAGATTTGCTTCTGCGTTGAGATATCGTGCAAGGACCTGTAAATCACCGACAAGACCTGCGGTTGCCAATGCCATGTTTTCATCAATTTTATAGAGTTTCTTTGTTGTTTTATGAGCAATGAGCGTACCCATGGTTGCTCTTTGTTCTGTAGCAATGACTACGCCTTCTTTGCAAATCATGCCCACTGTGGTCGTACCTGTTTTCTTCAAATCTTCTCCTGTCATAATAACTCCTCAAAATT
>JAFGDG010000137.1 GCA_016932245.1 Thermoplasmatota archaeon | reverse complement strand
CAGGATGCAGCCTGTATGAGAAAGGATTTTGAGACTATAGATCAATCCACTGAATGTATAGAGGCCAAGGTAGAAGAAAAAATATCCCTTCTTAAACAATACCATATCCTTCCCAAAGATGATCCTCTTGAGACGTCTCTTGAGAGCTATCGTACCACAAATCCCCTGCTGACCTTTCTCAAAAATACTGCCGATAGGGAACTGTACGAAACACTTTCTATCCCTGTGGTGAAACGGAGAGAACTGTTCGGTGTTGCCGGTTTTGTTCAGGGGGAGTTTTCGGGGCCCTCTTTGAATTTTTTGAATTTAATTGCTGTTGGTGTCCCCCTCTTTATCCTTAGCATATCAGGGTCACTGACCTATCTGAGGTTATTGGCTCCCTTCATCCGTGTGAGCGTTTCTGGTGACAGCGGTTTCCTGTTTCTGTCCATGGTATTTATTGGTTTTATTGGGTTGATACCCTTTCTTTCACCTGGTGGAGTCATCGCAGGAATTTCCTTGATGTCCTACTGTACCAGTTACTAATTTCGTGTACCTCGGTTAGCTTGGGTTACCCAACTTGGAAGATGTGGGCATAATAGAAAATGAAACGTAGGGTGATATGCTCTCCAATTACAGGATTTATTGCTATCAAAAAATTTAAATGTTAACAATTGTTTAATATGTGGTGTGGGTTCGTTGATAGCCCTTGGAGCGTATCAAATGGCAACAACTGGTTGGAAATCATGGTTAGGGCTGTGCTGTTCATGTATACTGATCTTTACAACGATTACAGTGTCAGTTACTGCTACCTCTGAACAAACCCCGATATCTTCTGTTAGCGTTAATGGTTACACGGACATCACCGTTGAAGAAGCATGGAATTTATTAACAGATACGTCAAATGGCATCCAGGTACCTATTGATGTAAGAAGAGATAGCGAATGGAAAACCGAGCATATCCATACCCCATCACCAGAAAATCCTATTCATTATCCATTGTCCACTTTACAGGATAAAGAAGGTTTGCAGGAATTTTTGAGTCTTTTCGCCGGTGAGGAGATTATCCTGTACTGTCGAACGGGCGGCCGAAGCGTTTCAGCAGCGAACATCCTTGTTGATGCCGATTTTTCGGGAACAATCTATAACATGCTTGGAGGTATCACAGCATGGATAGACAGTGGATATCCAACCATAGCCAATAGACCACCAGGCCTTCCAGAAATCAATGGGCCAACAACGGGGTCTCCAGGCACAACGTTAGACTACATGATCGTCTCAAGTGATCCTGATAACGATGAGATCTATTACTGTCTCAACTGGAGTGATGAGACGGGGGAAACCTGTCTTGGCCCCTACATGTCTGGAGAAGAAGTTATGGTGAGCCACTCATGGGAAGAACAGGGAACCTATGTCATCCAAGTCAAAGCTCGGGATTCCTATAACGATGAAAGTGACTGGGTAACACTTGAAGTAACCATGCCAAAGAGCAGAATGTCCTTTTCACTCTACGAGTTCCTACAGAGTCATTCAAAAATGTTTCCTTTTGTAAGGCATCTTCGTATGGTATAATCATTTCATATTCTATCCTATGATACCCCAGGGAATTGACAGCGATACTATAGGATTGAACTTCTATTTTTTGGGGCATACTGTATCATATAATTTGCTGCGGGTATCTATCATATCATCGGCAAGAGCATTGGAGATCTAACAAAAAAGTGAGAATTACTAGGGAATAACTATTATATAGTATAGAATCGTTTAGAGTTTTTATCATTTGGATGCAAAGGTTGGGATGTGTAATAGTAGCACTTAGTGTAGTGAATGGTAGTATCTGCGGAAAGATGATCGTTTACTAGGAGGAATACACGATAGACCTAACAATGGAGTTCTTCTCATGGCTTGCACTCATTGTTATTGTCACCGTTATTGAAATTTTATTTCTGTACTATTATACTCAAGATAGAGATCACCGCAAGCTTATGTTTGTGGTTGGCTATTTTTGCAGTTCCCTGTCGTTTATTTATAAATTGTTTTTAGCAATGGGCTATTCTGGTATCGAATCTGATCTTTTCATGCAGAACCTTTTTTATTGGTCAAGCGTACCTCTCATGCTGGCCATCATCATTGCCTCAACGGAGAGTATTTGGCCAGAAAAAAATTTTGTCCATGTCTTCAGGATCTTTCTTGTGTTTTCCATCTCGTGCGGCGTGGTCATCTTTCTTCCCTTCTCCATTATTTTTGTCGCCATCATCCTGTATGTATTAACACCGATCATCGTGATTCCAGCAGCCCTCTATGTCTACTATAAACGAAGAGAAGTCGTATCACAAATGTTTCTCTTGGGTTTGATTTATTTCTCCATCGCCGGTTTATCGTTGTTAATCGAGTTTCCCTATTTGACTATTTTTTCCAATGTCGTTGGGTTTGCGTTCATCAGCCTTGTCTTTATTGTTGCACTGCGTTCGGAAAAAAAATTAGACAAGAATGTTAGTCCCTATTTTGCCATTCAAAAAAAATTAATAGACGCGCAAAAATCATTAGATGAGAGCAAAGAACGGTTTCGCCTGAT
>JAFGDG010000136.1 GCA_016932245.1 Thermoplasmatota archaeon | reverse complement strand
TAGCAGTTTCAATGCGAAATGGTCACAATTAAAATTGAAAAACATTGGATAATCAAATTGAATTCATTCAATTATGGGATGAAGCCAACACAATGAGTAGCTTAATATATGATAACTTCATTCAACTCGAGCATGCAAAACGAAAAGTTAGCAATCATAGGGCTGGTTGTTATTGTTGTTGGTGCCTTTTCTATTTACCTTGGAGTCATGTATGGTGAAGACATTCTTGCCAATCTTTCAGGTGAGGGAGAAACCATTGCGCTGGGAGATTGTGCTGATGTGCACTATGTTGGAACCTACGCGTCCAATGGTACTGTTTTTGACTTCTCATATGATGATGCTGAGGCGAAAACAGGTGGAATGCCACTCAATGTATTTGTAAGTTTGAATAGTAGTGCTTCTCCACCAGAAGGATATGAAGATTACGTAACCGGTATTGAAGGGTTTATAGAAGGCTTAGTTGGATTGAAAAAAGGAGAAACAGCAACCATTGGACCGATACCCCCTGAAAAAGCGTATGGGTTATACCCAGAAGTCGGGGATACTCTTTATGTGACCGATCCATCAACAGGAGCAGTATTACTCAATATCGAATTTGTTGCAATCGAAGAAAATGTTTCTATTCCCGAAGAATACGTTGAGATGTTGGGTAACGGTACGACGACCCTATTTACTATTAAAGATCTTTCGAGTGTTGTTGGTGACTATTATAACATTTATCCCTCGTGGATTAATGCAACCATTATTACTAAAACCAACGAAACAAAGATGTGGATTTATACTACTCCCTCTCAGGACAAACAAACAAATTTTACGTGGATTGATCCTATTATGGGAATTGAATATTGGGAAAACGCAAGCAGCATTACTGGCATGAACAATTCAACTATTGTTGTTACTCACACTCCGGCGATTAATGATACCTTTGTCATCCAGGATTGGTCTGATATGGTAACCTATACGGTTGTCAGTATGAATGATACCGCAATAAATGTCAGCTATGATGATGGGGCAGGAAACATTACCTATGATGTCATCGACCGCATTGTTACCATTGAACGAAATGAATCGTTTGATATTGCCTATGAATTTCCACAAGATTTGATGGAATATCTAATATATCAAGCACAGCAATATAATCCAGATATTACTATGAGTGTACATCCTCTTGCAGGAAAATCGTTAACCTTTGAAGTAAAAATTGTCGACGTCTATAAAGCATCTTAACAGGAAAACTGAGATTGTATCTCTTTTTCCAAGAGATTCAAAAATTCTTCTTCTTTTCCTTTGGGCAAGGTTGCACCAGCAGCAATATTGTGACCACCACCAACACCGCCAACAGCTTTTGCTGCTTTTTTCATAGCAACAGAAAGGTTGAGTCCCTTATCAATAAGCAGTTGAGTTCCTCGGGCAGAGGCTTTTATTTCCCCCGTCTCGGTCTCGGCAAATCCAATTAACGGAAGACTGTTGCTGGTTTCTTCTTCGTTGAGCAGCATATTGGCAATGATGCCAACAATGGTATCACGAATGCCAGTGCCCGCGTGGAAAAACTGTACATACTGTCGTTTTTCAATACCCTCCTCTTTGGCAAATTGAATGCCCTCGACTAAATTGTGGCGATGCCCTCGCAGTAAATTTCGTGCTTTTTTCAACCATTCATCACGATTGCCCAAACACACGTGCAAACCAACGTCATGCTGGCCATACCGTGCGGTTGAATTCAAAAGTGTGGCAAATTCTTTCGCATCATGCAGTTCCGTACCTGATTTTTCTTGCGGCAAGGTATAGGTTTCTCCGATGAGTCTAGTAGTGAGTCGATGCCCAAATCCTTTTGTTAACAACAGGTGTGCAATGCCTGAAGTAATCTGTTGTCGCTCGCTGTTAGTAAGGTCTATCCACCGTCGCCAGAGGTCGCCGTCTTTTATACGAATGTGTAAGGTATTGAGAAACGACATACAGGCATCCTCGCGCCCCGTCAGACCGGGGAGTAAAGGATCACTTGCATATTGTAACAGTTTATGAAGGGGTCGCGTTTCTTTTCCAAAATAGCGAAGATCAGTTTTATAGTGAAGCACACCCGCTTTCTTTCCATCAGCCAGAATGTCTCGATTCGTACCATGAAGTTTGCAGAATTTTCTATCTTGTAAATCGCCACACGCACCCACAATAGCAAGCGATGAGAGATCAACATTTTTCTTATCGAGAGATTGAGCAACCAAGTAGGCCGTTCCTGCGCCGCTAATATCATAGGCTCCATCACGGTTAAATAAATGAGGATTGAGATGAAAGGGTGCATCAGCACCATTGGGACAGATGTGATGGTCGGTGATAATTTTTTTGAGTGCTGGCGTGTTCTTACTGATACTACTGCCTAAGTCCGTAAACCAGACGAGCTCGTAGTTCTCATTTTGTAGTCGTTCGAGGACGAGTTCATCCAACTGCTTAATAAACTCGATAGAGCATTCTTTTCCTTGCCGCTGCAATGATTGCAAGGCAACAGCACCGGCAGCAATACCATCGGCATCGATATGAGTTACAATATGAATTTCTTTTGATTGTGTAATACTATCTGCTAATGCTTTTGCTCGTTCTAACAAAGGAGTGCCCCTCGCAAAGGGTGTAATGCAGACCAGTAAAATTAGTCTTTCGATTGATATTTAAATAAAAAGAGCGGAGTATTACTGCTCCGCCATTTCTTTGTATTTTTTGTATCGCTTGTTGACATCTTGTTCAAGCAACCGATGGAGTCGTTTTGCCTCATCAGGAAATGTTCGTGTTAAGGAGTTGTACCGAACTTCACCCATGATAAATTCCTTTAACGTGCCGTTTGGTTCTTTACTGTCAAGTTGGAAGGGGTTTTTTCCTTCAGCAGCAAGTCGCGGATCATACCGATAGAGTGGCCAGTATCCTGCTTCTACTGCCAGCTTTTCTTCTTCCTGAGTTTTTCCCATTCCCTTTCGTATGCCATGGTTGATACAAGGCGCATAACAAATGATGAGGGAAGGTCCAGGATAGGATTCCGCTTCCTTTAGCGCTTTCATGAGCTGATTTTTGTTTGCTCCCATAGCAACAGAAGCAACATAGACATATCCATAGGTCATGGCCATCACGCCAAGATCTTTTTTCTTGGTTTTCTTACCAGATGCTGCAAACTTTGCTACTGATCCAATGGGTGTTGCTTTGGATGATTGTCCACCGGTGTTTGAATACACTTCGGTATCAAAGACAAGGATGTTGATATCTTCATTCATGGCAATAACGTGGTCAAGACCACCATAGCCAATATCATATGCCCAACCATCGCCACCAACACTCCAAATAGACTTTTTGGTAAGCATGGTTCGTGATTCCCAGATTTCATTGAGGAGTTTATCCGTATGATTTTCGTTAAGGGCTGCTTTTATCTTGTTGCCCCATTCTTTTGAACCGTCTGCATCATCCTTAAACGTAAGCCATTGTTCAAATGCTTTTTTGGTTTCACCTGATACTTTGTTCTCCTTGATTGCTTGTGCGATGAGATCAGCAAGTTTGTTTCTTCGTTGCATGGTTGCGAGAACCATACCAAACCCGTACTCAGCATTATCTTCAAAGAGTGAATTTGCCCACGCAGGTCCATGACCGTCTTTATTAACGGTAAAAGGAATTGATGGAGCTGAACCGCCCCAAATAGATGAACAACCTGTTGCATTTGCAATAATCATTCTGTCTCCAAAAAGCTGCGTTATTACTTTTAAATAAGGCGTTTCTCCACAACCAGCACAGGCACCAGAAAACTCAAGTAATGGTTGTTGAAATTGAGAACCTTTCACCGAGTATTTGTCGAACTCTCCACTTCGTATAGGTATCGTCTCTGCATAGTGTTGAGGGGTGATCTGATTTATTTGTGTGGCAAATGGCTTCATTAACAGTGCTTTTTCTTTTGATGGACAAATATCGGCACAGTTTCCGCAACCAACACAGTCCTCAGGATATACTTGAATTCTGAAGGACAATCCCTCCATGCCTTTTCCCACTGCTTTTTTCGCAACAAACCCTTCTGGTGCTTTTTTGAGTTCATCATCTGTTGCCAGCACGGGTCGTATCGCTGCATGAGGGCAGACCATTGCACATTGATTACATTGGATACAATGATCAATCTGCCATTCTGGAACGTTTATTGCCACTCCTCGTTTTTCATATTTTGTAGTGCCTGTGGGAAAAAGTCCTGCGGGTGTAAATGCACTTACTGGAAGTTTGTTTCCTTGTTGTGCATTCATGGGGCACATAACATTTTTAATAAAATCGGGTAAATCAGCCTCTTTCTTTTTTTCAGGGATTGTGTTTGCCCATGATGAAGGATATGAAATTTCTTTGATATTGTTAAGGGCAATGTCAACTGCTTTCCAGTTCATTTCTACAACTTTTTTACCCTTCTTTCCATAGGTGTCTTCGATAGCCTCTTTGAGGTAGGAAATGGCATCATTTACAGGAAGAACCTTTGAAAGTTTGAAAAAGACTGCTTGCATGACCATGTTGATTCTTCCGCCAAGGCCAATTTCTTCTGCAATTTTCACGGCATCAATAGTATAGAATGTTAGGTTCTTTTCGGCAATAGTTTTCTTGAGTGAATTTGGAAGGCATTGTTCCATATCTTGTAATGTCCATGGAGTGTTTAATACAAACGTTCCTCCTTCTTTTATTCCTTCAAGTAACTCATATTTATCAACGTATGATGGGTTATGACAGGCAACATAATCTGCAGTGTTAATCAGATAGGTTGACTTAATCGGAACTTTTCCAAATCGTAAGTGAGAAACCGTTACTCCACCTGATTTTTTTGAGTCATAGGCAAAATACCCTTGCACGAACAGGTCTGTATTATCACCAATGATTTTAATGGCGTCTTTATTTGCACCAACCGTTCCATCACCGCCAAGGCCCCAGAACTTGCATTGCACCAACCCTTCAGGCGTTGCATCAATCTCTTTGTTAATGGGGAGTGAGGTAAAGGTTACGTCATCGACAATCCCCACGGTGAAATTATTTTTCGGTTCGTTCAGTTTTAAATTGTCAAACACCGCTTTTGCCATGGAAGGAGTAAAATCTTTAGAACCCATGCCATATCGTCCGCCAACAACGGCGATATCTCTCTCAGAATGCTGTATCACTGCTGAGACATCAAGATACAAGGGTTCTCCAAAGGCACCATTTTCTTTTGTTCGATCCAACACCGCAATTCGTTTTACTGAGCTTGGTATTGTTGCTAACAAGTGCTCTGCCGAAAATGGTCTGAACAGTCTCACTTTAATAAGTCCAATTTTTTCTCCTCGTTTGGTTAAGAAGTCTACTGCCTCTTCTGCAGCTTCTGCTCCAGACCCCATCATGATAATAATGTTCTTAGCATCTGGTGCTCCCACATAATCAAAGAGGTGGTAAGATCGTCCTGTCAATTTGCTCACTTTTTGCATTTCTTCTTCAACAATTTTAGAGACTGCTTGATAAAATTTATTTGCCGCTTCGTTCACTTGGAAGTAGATATCTGGATTTTGTGCTGTGCCACGCAGATGAGGCTTTTCAGGGTTAAGAGCTCGATCTCTGTGTCTTTTTATGGCATCCCAATCAACAAGAGGAGGCACATCATCATAATTTAACAATTCTATTTTTTGAATCTCATGAGAACTTCTAAAGCCATCAAAAAAGTGAATGAAGGGAACGCTCGCTCGTAATGTTGCAAGATGGGCAACCAATGCTAAATCATTTATTTCCTGGATAGATCCTGATGCAAGTTGCGCAAAACCAGTCGCACGGGCAGCCATGACATCCTGATGATCTCCAAAAATCGAAAGTGCCTGCCCTGCTAATGCGCGGGCTGAAACGTGGAATACACAAGGCATTAGTTCTCCTGAGATTTTGTACATGTTGGGAATCATTAACAGCAGACCTTGAGATGCAGTGAATGTAGAACATAAGGCACCTGCTGCCAGGGCACCGTGAACAGCACCGGCAGCGCCACCTTCAGACTGCATTTCTTGAACCTTTAATACTTGACCAAAAATATTTTTTCTTCCGTCGGCAGCCCATTCATCCACTACTTCACCCATCGATGAAGAAGGGGTAATGGGGTAGATAGCAGCAACGTCTGAAAATGCATAGGCAACATGTGCAGCGGCAGTATTGCCATCAACGGATTTTATGATTTTTTGTTTTTTCTTTTCGTCTTTTTTCAGTTCAGAGACTAATGTGTTTTGCATGTAGGCACCTCTTGCAGTATGTTACCCGTATTAAGGAGCGATACATAAAGATTTGGTCTGGAGTGGACATAGTAGATTGTAGTGGATTATGCAAAAACACCAATCACTGCAAGTTTTCTTTACCTTCGTTCTTATATTTTTTTGGCGAGATGATGTATCCTTTACGCTTTTTCCTCCAGATTGCCCATTGATACAGCACCAGAGGAAGCACAATAACTGATAACAAAAAGGAAAACACAATGGTTGTTGCCATGATGACGCCAAATTGTTGCTCAGGGGGCATAGGGGCAAAAACAAGTATACCAAAGCCAAAGGTTGTTGTTAATGCAGCAATAAAGAGTGCGCCACCGGTTCGAGAAATGGTTTCTGAAACTGCTTTTGCTATGTCGCCGGTTCTATCGGCAATAAATCGGAATCGTTCGGTGGCGTGAATGGCATAGTCAATTCCTATGCCAATCGTGATGCTTGTTACAGTAATGGTCATGACGTTGAGTGAATACCCAAGAAAGTACATGGTGCCCAAAATCCATACCATTGCTATGCCAACCGGTATTATGGCAATGAGGCCGAGTCCCGGGTTTCTATACACAATGATTAATACCAGTGCTGCCAACACGATAGAAATTCCTGTAGAGAGCAATTGACTCTCCGACAACGAATCAGTGATAGTTAGGGTCATAATATAATTACCTGTCGCAATGGCAGTTGCATCTCCGTACTCTTCAATATCCTCTTCGATTTCTCTTGCGAGGACTGAAAGTCCTTCGTTTGCTTCCCCGTTACGAGTTTGCAGACGTGGATCGATATAGATACGAATTACCGCTGATTCATATCGAGAATTGTTACGAAGCAATACAGTTGGTACTTGGACACTTACTTCATTGACATTTAATGAACTAATCATAGCAACATCCATATCGATGGAGTCATAGTTGATATCAACATACAAATAATCATACAACGCTTCTACCTCTTGATCCGTTTGCGGTATGCCCGTTCTTTCATCAATATTAAATGTAGTGATTAATGAACGATTTAACAAAATCGCTTGTTGTATCAAGGTATAGATGCTTGTTGCTTTGGTGCTACCATCGGTGTTTTTAGATACATACGTATCGTCTTCGAGGTTTAAATGCGTCTTTCGCATGCCTTCAAGTGCAGCAACAGTAGCCACCTTCCCTTCAATCAAAATATATTCCTGATCCTGACTTGCAAAGGGAAATTCTTCAGCAATCTGTCCATACAGTTCCAACGTTTCATTTCCTTCGGGAAGAAATTCGTATAAATCAAATCCTACCTTGATTTGAGTGGCACCTGCTGCAAGGAACAGAGACACCAACACAGTCAATACGAGAATTATTTTTTGATGAGAAAGAACAGCTGTTGCAAGCTTTCCCATAATCATTGTTACGGGAAGTTTATATTGTTTTTTGTTTTTTGCCTTCTTTTCTTTTCTATCTAAAATATAGCGGAGTGAGGCTAGCAAGGTAATGGAAGTGATGAAAGTGTACAGCACACCTAAGCCGAGAAGTAACCCAAAGTCCCGTAAGGGAGGAACGGCGGCAGTCAAAAACGATAAGAAGGCAATGAGGGTAGTAATCATTGCTAAAAACATTGCTGTTCCTACTTCACTAATGGATAGTTTGATGGCTTCTGCTGGTGTCTTTCCCAAGTCTCGCTCTACTTGATAATTGTGGAACAAATGGACTGAATAATCAATACCTAGCCCTAATACAATAGGTATTAACGCAACGGCGATAACATTAAATTCGATACCAAAAAGAACCATGGTACCAAAGAGCCAAATCGTAGAAATAATCAAGGAAAGCATGGGAAGAAAGACGTAGGAAACTTTCCGAAAGCTAATGAAAACAATAAATATAATAATTAGAAAAATGGAGGGAGCAATAATTTGATTTGCCTCCATCGTGACTTTATTTAATTCGGTGGAAATAACGCCCTCCCCTGTTGCTTTAATATCAAGAAAGGTGCTCTTTTCATCGAGATCGTTGATAACGGAGAGAACGTAGGTATTGATGCCCACTGATTTGTCATAATCAAACGTGGAATTTATGGAGAGAACCATCAAACTTGCACGCGCTCGTTTTGTTTGTTGATACTCTTTTGAGAGAAATCCTTCTGCATTTACTTGTAATTCATCAAAAAGGACAGGACGGAGGAAGAGAACAGCAGTTGACACCGCATCACTAGATGTAGTATCTGCAATTGTCCATGTTGCATCAATATCTTTCAATGCAAGTTGATCGGGCAAGGTAACAAGAGATTGATTTGATGCAGTAAAGAACTGGTTGATATCGTCAAAGGACATGCCTGTTGTTCGTTGCAGTATGCTATGGGCAAGAGACCCAAGAATTGGTCGTGTTTGCAATTTTTCCATTCGTTTTTCAAGAAAACTTACATTGAGTGATATTCTTGACCACGGGCGCTTTCCTAGTGCAGTCTGATAGTATCGTGTTCCTAGTTGAAAATTACTCAGTTTCGCAGGAAGCTCAATAGATCCAAAGCGAAATGCAATCCCAAATTGTGCTAGTTCTTCACGAGAAACTGTAATATCAATTCTGTTTTCTTCAGTCGCAAAGGTAATGTTTGCATGATCAAGCACAATCGGAGAGTACATAGACTGTTCTGGCAGTTTTACCCAGAGGTATGCTTGCTTTGTATACGAATTGAATACTTGTCTATTTTTGACAAGTGTAAACAGTGATTTTACGTTGGGGAGTACTCCCTTTCCAATCTGCCATAATTCTTTCGATGGTTCAATATGTGCGGCAATTCTATACTTTATATCAAGTTGCTCGTCAGGTAAAATTAAATTTTCAAAATCAACATACCATTCCACGACATTGGACAAAGGAACGGGTGATGAAAACGAAGACAATGCAGATAGATCGTGTACCTCAATGGAAAAGGTAATAGTTTCATTATCGAGATTCAGAAACCCGTTTTTAATGTCAATGCTATCAATGGATCGTCCAGGGAGAAACCGCAACCTTCTGTTCATATCAATTGGTTCATTGGGGTCGTCTTGTTCGAAGAGTTGAACGTCAGTAACGTCTGGTCGTTCAAAAAGATCGGTTACTACCTCGGCAATTTGTTCATTGCTACAGTTATCAAGCGTTGTCCCAAATTCGAGTAAACAGAGTTGATCAAGAAACGTGATGATGCTCACGACACTTTCAATCTCAGGTAATTTGACCAATTGAGCTTGGACTTGCTGTTGTTCTTTCAGTGCTTGCGGCATCAACATATTTTGTGATGCCGGTGATTCTAGCTGCAGAAGGATCACTTGTTGCGTTTCCCCATAATAACTGAAGACTTTCATAAACGCCTCAACATGCTCTTCTTCAGGCATAAAATCTGAAAAATCCGTTTTCATTTCTAACGAAGGAATGAGACTAGCAAATCCTGCAGTGACTAGGAGAATAACCATAACTACAAGCCATGGTCGTTTTTCAATAAGGTTGCCTAGTTGTCGTAACATGCTTTTTCATCTCATCCTGTATTTTATGTCAATTCTCGT
>JAFGDG010000135.1 GCA_016932245.1 Thermoplasmatota archaeon | reverse complement strand
TCCACTATATTATTTATAGTAAAATATATATAAACTTTACCTTAAAAATGTACTCTTTTTTGCCAATTTTTTACTCTTTACGCTCTTTTCGGTTAAATATACGTCTGCCCGCATAGACAATTTTAAAAATGCGATGGTAGGGAATCATTGCCGTCGTGGTGTGCATAAATGATTTTTCAAGAGAGACAATATCGTTTCCGGTAATGATCCTGGTGTCATGTGGTGCACCTCGATGAATATACCATATTTTTGTGTTTGCTAATTCAAATGCACCACTCCATTTTAGCTTATTGAGAATCTCCCGTGGATTGGTCATGGTTAAATCAGATATCTACTATTTTTGAGGGTTAGTTCGATATGTTGCTTTGCATTTCCTTCAATACACTCTTCATGTCCAGGATATAAATTGGTAATCTCTAGTTTTCCCACTCGCTCAATGGATTGTTTCAATAGCGCTCCATCCCCCCCTGGCAGATCATATCTGCCAAAAGATCCATGAGAAAAAATGGTATCTCCTGAAATCAACGAGTTACTTTCCTTTGCATATAAACAGAGACTACCTGGTGTATGTCCTGGCGTATACAAGACAGTACTCTGCTCGTCGCCAATCGCGATTGTGTCTCCTTCATCTAGGTGTACATCAACAGGCATTTTCGGCATCACGCCCCCCAGCATACGAGCAAACATGCTTTCGCCCCGTTCTATTTTGTTGGCCGCATATTTGTGGGCAAAAATGGTCGCATTCTTTCCTGTCAGTCCCTGAAGTTTTTTTATACCACCAACATGGTCATAATGTTCGTGAGTAAGGATAATCTGAGTAATCATATGTGGGTCGATAATCGAGTTTATTTGTTTGGCAACTGTATCGTGATACAATCCTGTTCCACAGTCAATGATTGTTGGATGTTTTCCTTCCACTACATAAATGTTTGAGTCATAAGATTGTCCGTACACACAGTGAATCTTCATAGATCTGCCAATCATACAAGATTACATAAAGATGTCGTTACTCTTTTCCCAATCGGGGGTTGAAGACAAAAAACGTCATCTCGCCGCTGGAACTGGCTTCTCCATTTTCATCATAGACCTTGGTTTCAATAATGTGTTTCATAAAGGCAGGTTCATCCCAACGCCAGATGTACGGTGCTGTGGTGACCGTATCTTTGAGTTCACCATCAACGTAAAATTCTGCTTTATTCACTTTATCATCATCAACATGAATACTCAACGGACCAAAGACGACAGGCTTGAAGAAGGGAATAAGTTTCTTATTTTTAACATAGATAAAACTTTCGAGAGCGATTCCTTTTTTCCGAAGTATGAAATAGAGAACGATGCTACTGCCGATGATTAAGCCCATGAGGGTAAGCAAGGTGGTAAGTGAAAATGCCATTTCTTCGGCATCAAAGGCAAGATAGTACATTGCCATATCATCTGTGTTTTTTGATCCATTTTGTTCTCTTACACTAACCAGTAGTTCATATTTCCCATCGCTCAGAGATGCAGGAATGGTGTAGGTAAAGCTTTTATTATCGGTGGTTGTGAGATTGCTGGTGATGATGAACACCTCAAGGGGAAGCGCCGTTTCTTCGTCAACACGATACAATTCGACAGAGAGCAGTTCAACTGCAAGATTGTACGAAAAAGTAATGGCAGTGCCTTTTTCATTGACAGTGCTTCCGGAGGTAGGGCTAAATACTGCATTTCCCAAGGTCACCGGCGGCTCTGGTATTTTATAAATAAGATAATATTTTGTGTCAGGATCGTCCAGTACATACACTGCATCGTTTTCTCGCCAAATGTAGTCAGAGGAAAGCAGCAAGCCTCCTGCTGTTTTGACGGTGAGGTTATCATAATCTGGATACATATCTTCGACATCAAAGTAAATCCAATCGCTTTTGTTGACGTTAATAGTCACGGTTTCCGTATCATCGTCATGGTCAACATCAAGTACTTCTGGATTCTGGTACGTTACGTTGGTGATACTGTCTTCTTCTGTATCCCATAAAAATAGGCAATTCAAGTCGCCATCCACTGAGATGAGGAACGTTGGATGGCCACTTATGCTGACAAAGCGTTCGTGATGAAGCACGTCATTGGGGTCGGTAAAGGCATCAACGGTCCCATCTCCATCGGTATCTACGCCATAAAACAATTCTGTTAAACTCAGATTGTATTCTGCATTCACTTTTGATAATGTTTCATCAGAGGTTTCAATTGAGGTAAACGGTTTGACAACAACGATAGTAGTATTGATGTCGGTTCGTTTGTCATCGTCGGTAACGGTCAGAGTAACGGTGTAGGTACCATTGGCAGAGTAGATGTGGGTGGGTGTTACACCTGTTCCCGTAGTACCGTCCCCAAAGTTCCATGCATACGAAGTAATGGTGCCATCAAGATCAAAGCTTGCAGTACCATTGAATGCTATCTCTTTGGTTATAAAGCCTTCATACGGGCCATTTGCATCGGCATACGGATTTTTGGTATGCTGCTGGTTTCCTGAGGTATCATTGGCATAAATAACACAATAGACTCTTCCAGGGGTTCCTTGAGGAAGAATTACTTTCTGGTAGTAATTGCCTCCCATGCTTTCCATATCGACACGCATGGTGTCGCTACCGTTGTACCAATATTCAATGTACACATCATCGACGCCGTAGTCATCGGTTACCGTGACTGCAAACGTGTGGCTATTAGGCAGATACTCAAATGACGGGCCATATTTCTTAATAGTGATAGTGGGAGGAACAGTATCTGTTGCTGGCTCAATAGTGAATGTTTTTATGGATGATTGTTTTGCATTTCGCGCATCATAGCCTGTAATAAAGTAACTATAGTCGCCTACCGTGGTAAAGTCTCGTAAACAATTGTATACATTTCCTGTTTTATTTTGGAGAATGGAAAATTCACTACCAGCACCAGTAGGGTCTGTAATATTGAGTACAACATCCCTAACTTCTAGATTATCGGTAACCGTTACCGTGATGTTGACGTCCTCTCCCGTAATCTGTGTCTCTGGTGTTGCCTGGGGAGTTCCTACGGTTGGAGGTATTACATCAAGCAATGGTTTGTTGTCTTTGTTTGCTGCATAGATAGTATATGCACTATCGGCAATGCCATCATCGTTGCTGTCATACGCACCTTCACTTGGCTCATCAAAATCATCCCAGTAGTTTCCATTGATGGAAGGCCCGTCAACGATATTTGTCCCACTTTCTTGTAGATTCCAGGTGTTGCCGCTGAGGCTTTTATCTATGGCGTTATTGGTATTATCATGGAAATAGTTGTTGCGAATGAGATTGTCGACGGTATAAAAATTGAGATTGATGCCATAGCGAGTGTTGCCATAAATTTCATTGCAATAAATTGAATCATTTGTTGAGTTTTGCATTCGAATGCCATCAAGCGTATTGCCATAAATCGTGTTATCTGCAATGTCATTATTGTCATCGGTAAACAAAAACAAACCGTGCTTGCCATTATTTTTAATGATGTTTTCTACAATGCTGTTGTAGGATCCCACTACCATAATCCCGTAATTGGTGCTGCCTGAGATGACATTTTCTTCAACACCAACATTCCAGCTAGAGTTTTCTATTCGTATGCCACTGTCTTCATTATCATAGAGTTGATTTGAGGTGACCGTATTATAATCACAGTGATCCTTGAGATAGATGCCATTTGCTTCGTTTTCTGAGATATTGTTGTTGTTGATGTCATTGTCCATGCAGGTTTCATTCATGAAAATACCATTTGCATCGTTTTCTTTAATATACTCATTGTATGCAATGGTGTTGCCGGATGAATCGTACACAAAAATGCCATTTTCATTATTAGTGATACTATTGTAGGTTATTTCGTTACCATCTGATTGATTGAGATGAATGCCATCGCCGTCATTGTTTTGAATGGTATTGTCGTAGATGGTGTGGTCATCGCAATTATTAAGATAAATAGCATGCTTGCCGCTCGTAATACTGTTATCAATGATGCGACAATCATCTTCGTTTACTTTAATTACTGCATTCTCATCGCCATTTCCGCTTTTACGAATCGTCAAGGTGCTGATATCAACTTGAGCAGCATTAACAGTAATAACATCGCCTGAATTCTCTCCATCGATAATGGTATTGCTCTTTTCTTCCCCAAAAAGATCAAGCTTCTTGTCGATAATGATCTGTTCGTAATAGATGCCATCGTAGATAACAATCCGGTTACCACTAGCGGCAGCATCAATGGCATCTTGAATCCTGGCAAAGTGATCTTCTTGCCAACCCGGTGTTGTTTCATCGTAATCATCATCGACGTAAAATCGAGGAGGTGGCGTAGCAACTGAAGTATTTGTTAGGAGTAATGATGTACATATCGAAAGAAGTAACACACTACTGACTAGTCCTACTGATAGTTTAGATATCATCCCATCTGCCTGCATATGTAGCTACATATACAAATCAGCTCTTATATTAAAAATATTCCTATACTTTAAACAGTGAGCTAAATTCTCAAGAAAAAAGTGGGCCCGCCCAGATTTGAACTGGAGTCTCTAGCTCCCAAAGCTAAAAGGATGGACCAAGCTACCCTACGGGCCCAGCAAGGATGTTGGTAACATTATTTGATATTTAAAAACTTTTATGTAAGTCTGGCTTCATCCCATAATTGAATGAATTCAATTTGATTATCCAATGTTTTTCAATTTTAATTGTGACCATTTCGCATTGAAACTGCTA
>JAFGDG010000134.1 GCA_016932245.1 Thermoplasmatota archaeon | reverse complement strand
TAGCAGTTTCAATGCGAAATGGTCACAATTAAAATTGAAAAACATTGGATAATCAAATTGAATTCATTCAATTATGGGATGAAGCCCATATTTGTGATGGTATGTGATGGCAAAAACACTAAAAAATCCAAAACTAGGAGAAAATGACACAACATTTATATAGGGGACAACAGTAAACCATATCAGATGACTCAAGAAAACCTCACAAAAAAAGTACCGGGAGAATGGCTCTTGCTCTTCAACAATGAAATTGTTGATCATAGCAGTAGCGTCGAAGAAATTCTCAAGATAGCTGAAGAAAAATACCCTGCAGAAAAATTTCCTCAGGATGAAATAAAAATATCAAAAGTATTATCTGACCATATCAGTTTACGCTAAGCACATGTCAAGTTCACCGTTAATTTTTCATTATTTTCACTACCCTATAGTTCCCGTAAAGTTCTATTACAAGGATAAAAAAACACCACTTATTGACGCGTTGCTTGACTCTGGTGGCGATTTTATAGTTATTCCTATGCCCATTGCACGGTATCTTGGCCTTCGATTGAAAAAAGCAGGATCGGTCGATACTGCTGGTGGTGCAACCACGCTCTTTAAAGCAACGACAAGCATGATTATCGGTAAAGGAAAAAAAACAGCCACCTACAACAACATACAAATTCATGTATCTGCAAGGAATGATATCCCTGTGCTTTTAGGAAGGCATCCTATTTTTGAAGATTACGAAATCACTTTTAAGAAATGTAGCGACCAGCTTATTTTAAAGTTAAATGCTAACGAGTAAAAAAACGTAAAAGTATTTATATAAGAAGTAATATAGCGGGTAGGCTATTTCACTATTAATCTTGGATAGTGTGAGATATATAAAAATAACAACTGTAAAGGTTGAGTCCCTGGCCTCTCAAGGGCCTGTAGCTCAGCTAGGTAGAGCATCTGGCTTTTAACCAGGTGGCCAAGGGTTCGAATCCCTTCAGGCCCGCCTCAATCACCAAGGCACTAGGAGGAAAAACCTCGCAATGGCAGCAGAAAGCAAGAAATTTGATATCATGGGCCATAAATTGGTCCCACTTCATGTCGTCATTTCTGAGAAAGAAAAAGAGTGGCTTTTTAAGAAATACAATATCACTGCTGATCAGCTACCAAAACTTCTGAATACCGATCCGGTGGCTGCGTATATTGGGGCAAAACCGGGACAAATTGTAAAAGTTGTTAGAAAAAGTCATACAGCCGCGGAAACAACCGCATATCGATTGGTAGTGGAAAGTAGTTGATACTGGGTGTAGGATATGAAGAAACTTGTTGATGCTTTTTACCAAGAGCGTAGTATAGTAAACCATCAGATTGCGTCATATAACGATTTTTTAGAACGGCGATTACAAAGTATTGTCGACAGTACTATTATTGGTCAAGAGGAGGAGATGGAACGAGGGTTTATTTATCCTGAAATCGAGGGGTATAAAATAAAATTTGGTAAAATTACTGTAGGTAAGCCCGAAGTAAAAGAAGCTGACGGGACCGTTCGGGATCTTACTCCTATGGAAGCGCGATTACGAGATCTTACCTATGAAGCACCCATCATGTTAGAGTTTATTCCTGTAAAAGATGACGTCGAATACGAACCTGAGGAAGTTAGAGTCGGTGAACTTCCTATCATGATTAAATCAAAAGCAGGCAATCTTGCAAAACGTTCAATTGAAGAACGAAAAGGACACGAACTTTCAGTAGAAGAATACAAAATAGAGCTCCAGAAGATGCAGGAAGATCCACTAGACCCAGGTGGCTATTTTATCAGCAACGGAACAGAGCGTGTGTTGATCACCGTTGAAGATTTAGCACCAAACCGAGTGCTTGTGGAAAAAAGCAGTCGATATGGACGCGATGTTGAGGTTGCTAAAGTATTTTCTCAGAGAGAGGGATATCGGGCGTTAACTGTCGTCGAAAAGAAAAAAGACGGCATGCTCATGGTATCGTTGCCAACTACGTATGGACAAATCCCATTAATGATTCTCTTGCGAGCGCTAGGGATGGAAAACGACGAAGAAATTGTTGACGTTATTAGTGTCGACCCAAAAATGGAGCCGTATGTGCTCGCAAACATCGAAGAGTGCGCCAATGAATATGGCATCACCACGCAAGAAGAGGCCGTTGCCTACTTAGGGAAGAAATTTGCAGGCGGTCAAGCAAAAGAATATCGTATCAAGAGAGTAGAAACGTTAATGGACAAAAATCTTCTTCCCCACCTTGGAAATGAACCGGCCGATCGGTTGACCAAAGCAATTTTTATGGCTCGTATGGGCATGGCAGTCCTTGAATTAGCTTTAGGTAAGCGAGAAGAGGATGACAAAGACCATTACGCAAACAAGCGTCTCAAACTCGCAGGAGATTTGATGGAGGATCTGTTCCGTGTCGCCTTTACCGCATTATGTAAAGATTTAAAATATCAAATCGAACGAATTCATGCAAAAGGAAAAGAAATTAAAATTTCCTCATCACTTCGCTCTGATGTCCTGTCTCAGCGTATTCACCATGCACTTGCTACCGGCAACTGGGTCGGAGGAAGAGCGGGAATTTCACAGTTATTGGACAGGACAAGCAATTTGGCAGTGTTAAGTCATTTGCGAAGAGTAACTTCACCACTTACTCGATCACAACCTCATTTTGAAGCGAGAGATTTACATTCAACCCAATGGGGAAGACTTTGCCCCAATGAAACACCGGAGGGGCCCAATTGCGGTTTGGTAAAAAACCTTGCCTTAGCCGTCGAGATATCTGAAGGGTTTTCAGAAAAAGAAGTAGAAAGTATTTTGAAAGATCTTGGAATCAGAGATATTACCAAAAAATCGACAGGAACGCGAGTGTACCTCAATGGAGATTTAATCGGTATGCACTCTAATGGGGCAGAACTTGTACAAAAACTTAGAGAGCGACGACGAAAAGGGCTACTCAATAATGAAGTCAACATCGCATATTATGAAGAAGCAAACGACATCATCGTTAGTTGCGACTGTGGCAGATTACGACGACCTCTTGCGGTTGTCGAAAAAGGGAAATTGTTACTGACGAAAAAATATATGAGTGACCTTAAAGAGGGTAAGAAAAAATGGATCGATCTCGTTAACGAAGGCATTGTCGAATACATCGATGCAGAAGAGGAGGAAAACACCTTAATTGCCTTAAATGAGTCAGATATCACTCCTGATCACACTCACATGGAAATGGATCCCATGTGCATTCTAGGAATAGGATCCTCTCTTGTCCCTTACCCTGAACACAATTCATCCCCTCGTATCACTATGGGTGCAGGAATGGGTAAACAGTCTCTTGGATTTGGCGCAGCAAACTATCGAATTCGACCAGATACTCGGGGACATCTGTTACATTACCCACAAGCACCTCTCGTACAAACGCATCCAGTGAAATATATCAAATTTAGAGAGAGACCCGCAGGACAGAATTTTATTGTTGCTGTCGCGTCTTTTAAAGGATATAATATGGAAGATGCATTGGTCATGAGTAAAGCAAGTATTGAGAGAGGGATGTCACGCAGTAGCTTTTTTAGAACATATAGCAGCGAGGAAAAACGATATCCTGGCGGTCAAGAAGATCATTTTGAGATTCCCGATCCTGACTGTCGAGGCGTTCGCAGTGAAGAAGCGTACGTCAATTTAGGCGAGGACGGACTTATTTCACCAGAGTGCAGTGTAAGAGGCGGAGATGTATTAATAGGTAAGACTTCACCACCACGTTTCCTCGAAGAACCCACTGATTTTTTAACTCCTCAGAAGAGAAGGGAAACTGCCGTAACCGTACAACATGGGGAGGGAGGCATTGTTGATAAGGTCATGCTATCGGAATCAGTGAATGGCTCTCGTATGGTAAAAATCAAAGTAAGAGAACAAAGAATACCCGAGTATGGGGACAAGTTTGCAAGTAAGCATGGTCAGAAGGGGGTTATTGGACTTATTGTTCCCCAAGAGAACATGCCTTTTAATGAAAACGGCATTTCTCCAGACTTGATCATTAATCCTCATGCAATTCCTAGTAGAATGACTGTTGGTCATGTGTTAGAAATGATCGGAGGTAAAGTCGGTTCGATTGAAGGCCGATTTGTCGAAGGAACTGCCTTTAGTGGGGAATCTGAAGAAGCATTGCGAAAGGCACTTACTGAAAACGGATTCAGACATAATGGCAAAGAACTCCTCTATAATGGGGAAACAGGAAAAATATTGGAATGCGATATCTTTGTGGGTTGTATTTATTACCAGAAATTGCATCATATGGTCGCAGGAAAAATCCATGCGCGATCACGAGGGCCTGTCCAAATTCTGACTCGCCAACCAACTGAAGGAAGAGCGCGAGAAGGTGGTCTTCGGTTCGGTGAAATGGAGCGAGACTGTTTAATTGGTCATGGTGCATCAATGGTTATTAAAGATCGGCTTCTTGATGAGTCTGACCTTACAGTGAAATATGTTTGTAATACTTGTGGTCACATTGCTATTCATGACCGACATGGAGGGCTTCGGTGTCCCGTGTGCGGTGACAAAGCAGATGTATATCCTGTTGAAATGAGCTATGCCTTTAAACTACTGATAGACGAACTCAAATCGTTGGTGATTGCACCGCGAATACAATTGGAGTCGTTGGTGTGAGGTGAATCAGATGGAACGATCACGGAGTATCACTAAAAAAATAGGGAGCATCTCTTTTTCCTTACTTTCACCAAATGAAATCAGAAAAATGAGTGCAACAAAGGTTATTACTGCAGATACGTA
The DNA here is from genome assembly GCA_016932245.1 of Thermoplasmatota archaeon. Taxonomy (GTDB): domain Archaea; phylum Thermoplasmatota; class E2; order DHVEG-1; family DHVEG-1; genus JAFGDG01. Next base: position 4,662 of record JAFGDG010000134.1, on the reverse strand, counting down.
TGATGATGATGGGTTTCCCATTGCCATGGGATTGATGGACCCGCGGTTGGGCGTCATTGAGCCGGGGTTGCGCTGTAAGACGTGTGGTCTTCGCGTTGGTAAAGACAAATGCCCTGGACATTTTGGTCATATTGATCTTGCGATGCCGGTTATTCACGTTGGTTTAGTAAAATCGATACGAAATTGTCTCCGATCCACCTGTCGAGAATGTGGACGACTGTTGCTCACTGACAAGCAAAAAGAAGACTATATGCAAGAACTGAAAAAATACGAACGAGAGGGGCGAGACAATACCTATCTGTTAAAGCAAGTTATTAAAGATGGTGAAAAAATTGAATCATGTCCACGATGTGGACGGGAAACAGGAAAAATTGAGTTAGATAAACCAACGTCGCTACGAGAGAATGGAAAGAAACTGACTCCCTCTGAAATAAGAGAATGGCTAGAAAAAATTCCAGATGATGATCTACCATTACTTGATATCAATAAAAAAGCAGCCCGACCAGAATGGATGGTACTAACAGTTTTACCAGTTCCGCCAGTAACTGTCCGTCCATCCGTGACGCTTGAATCAGGTGAGCGGTCGGAAGACGACTTGACGCACAAACTGGTTGATGTAATTCGGATTAATCAACGATTGCAAGAAAATAGAGATGCCGGTGCACCGCAATTGATTGTTGAAGACTTATGGGAATTGCTCCAATATCATATTACTACATATCTAGACAATCAAACGTCAGGTATCCCTCCTGCGCGCCATCGATCAGGGCGTCCATTAAAAACCCTTGCGCAACGACTAAAAGGAAAAGAAGGGCGATTTCGAAGTAACCTTTCTGGAAAACGAGTGAATTTCTCTGCTCGAACCGTTATTTCACCAGATCCTAACCTGAGTATCAATGAGATTGGCGTCCCCATTACTATTGCAAGAGAGCTGACCGTTCCTGTAAAAGTTACTGCGCACAATATTGACTGGTGTAAACAGCTCATCAGACAAAAAACCGAAACCAATGAAGAACATGAGCACAGCTATGTGCCAAGCGTCAATTATGTCATTAGAGAGCTTGAAGGGATGAAACAGCGAATAAAAGTTACCGAGAAAAATGCTGAAGAGGTTGCTGAAAAATTAGACCTTGGTGCCACGATAGAGCGGCAGTTAACAGAAGGAGATGTCACTCTTTTTAACCGACAACCATCACTTCACCGGATGTCTATGATGGCACATCGAGTAAAGATTGTTCCTTATAAAACGTTTAGATTTAATCTTAGTGTCTGCCCGCCGTACAACGCTGATTTTGACGGGGATGAAATGAACCTTCATCTTATCCAAGGAGAAGAAGCGAAAGCAGAAGCGGAGATTCTCATGAAAGTGCAAGAAAACATCCTCTCTCCGCGATTTGGGGGTGCAATTATTGGTGGCATTCATGACCACATTTCTGGATGTTTTCTCTTAACCCACAAAGATAAAAAAGTATTGGTCGGAAATGCTTCTCACATCTTGGCAGCGGTAGGATATGAAGGGAAATTACCAGACACGATTACCGAACATGAAAAACACTATGTACGCGGTTGTGACATCTTTAGCACGTTGCTACCTAAGGATCTTAACTTAGAATACAAGGCAAAAACGTGTTTTAATTGTGATACTTGTAAAGGAAAAGACTGTGAACACGATGCCTATGTTATTATCAAAAATGGTGTGTTGAAACAAGGAACCATTGACGAAAATAGTATTGGTGCTTTCAAAGGACAAATACTTGACCGCATTATTCGCGATCATGGAATGAATGGGGGAAGAGAATTTATCGACAAAGTAACTCGAATGGGCATTGCCGCTATTACGCTCTTTGGTTTTACTACAAGCATCGAGGATGAAGATATTCCTGAAGAAGCAAAACAGCAGATTCAGGAAGGTTTGGATAAGGCAATGAAAAAGATTGCTGACCTAGTGAAGGCCTATGAAAGTGACGAACTTGAATCGCTCCCAGGAAGAAGTCTAGAAGAAACCCTAGAAATGGAGATTATGCGTGTTACTGGACGAGCAAGAGACATGGCAGGTGAAATTGCAGGAAGACACCTCGGGTTAAACAATAGCGCCGTCATCATGGCAAAGTCGGGAGCGCGTGGTTCTATGCTAAACCTATCTCAGATGTCTGGATGTGTTGGACAGCAAGCAGTTCGAGGTGAGCGTATCCATCGAGGATATCAATATCGAACATTGCCTCATTTCAAGAAGGGAGATCTGGGGGCAAGTGCCAAAGGATTTGTTGCTTCATCATATAAGAGTGGACTTTCGCCAACCGAGTACTTCTTCCATTCAATGGGGGGTCGAGAGGGTCTTGTCGATACTGCAGTTCGTACGTCTCGTTCAGGATATATGCAACGACGATTAATTAATGCACTAGAGGATCTCAAGGTAGAAAGTGATGGGACGGTGAGGCACTCGGGTGGACAAATTATCCAATTTATCTATGGTGAAGATGGTGTAGATCCAACTAGAAGTGTGGGCGGACAGGCAGTTGACGTGAATCGGATTATCACTGATGTCAAGGAGGAAATGTAATGACAACAACGAAAAAATCACCAGCTACAACAAAAAAAGATGATAAAACAAAGGTGAAACCAACAGTACCAAAAGCAAAACCATCTACCCTCCCTCAAAAAAGGATCGTTCCTCCTAAAAAAACTATCGCGAAAAAAACAGTCAGTAAACCAACGAAACCGACAAAAGCTACAAAGAAAGTAAGTAAAAAGGCAAAGGCGGAAAAGAAACCAGAAGAAGTCCAAAAAATGATACCCGTTCCTGAAGAAGAAAAAGAACCTGAAGAGTATAAAAAATTACGAGGGGAAATTCACAAGATGTTAGACACCTCGTTTCTTCCTCCTTCTGTCACTAATGCCATCATTGTAAAGGTTGCTGGTGATAAGACACTACAAGCCAAACTCAAAGAAATCATTAAGAGATCGGTAAGCGACTACAGAAAAAACCTTATCGATCCTTCAGAGGCATGTGGCATTGTTGGTGCCCAGAGTATCGGTGAACCTGGAACACAGATGACGATGAGAACGTTTCACTATGCAGGGGTTGCCGAAATCAACGTTACCTTAGGATTGCCTCGATTAATTGAAATTGTTGATGCCCGATCTGTTCCATCAACACCGATGATGAATATCTACCTACGGGACGAATATCAACTCAATCCCACTCTCGCAAAAGAAGTAGCAAATCAGATAGAAATTACCAGACTCAACGACATTGCCGATATTGAAGCAGATCTGACCAACCTTGTTCTCTACATCAATCCTGACATGAAAACCATGAAAAAGAAAGGATTTACTATGGAAGAGGTTGTTGAATGTATCAAAAAGGTCCGAGGTGTTGATGCTAAGATTGAAAAAGAAAAAATCAAGGTCTTAATGGATGATCCAAGCTATAAAAAACTGTTGGATGTCAATGAAACGCTAAAAGACTTAAAAATTAAAGGGATTGATGGCATTAAACGGATTATCATACGAAAAGAGACAGAAGGCTACGTCATTTACAGTGAAGGAAGCAACCTTGAAAAAGTATTAGACATTGAAGGAGTTGACCCCTATCGAACAACAACCAATGACATTCAAGCAGTTGGTCGCGTCTTAGGTATCGAAGCAGCAAGAAATATGATTGTTGAAGAAGCAGATAACACACTGTCAGAACAGGGATTAAATGTTGATCTACGACACATTATGCTTGTTGCAGATGTCATGACTGCCAACGGAACCATCAAAGCGATTGGTCGACACGGCGTCAGCGCACAGAAAGAATCAGTGTTGTCTCGGGCTGCATTTGAAATTACGGTTAATCATCTTCTGCAGGCAAGCAGGCGTGGTGAAACAGACAGACTTGATGGAGTCGCGGAGAATATTATCGTGGGACAACCTGTAAATCTGGGGACCGGTGCGGTCGAATTGGTTATGAAACGTAAAATTACAAAGAAGGGAAAATAACATGATTGATGTTGATAAAGTGTTGAAAAATACGATTAAAAAAGGTTCGGTAACAATAGGTACACGACAAACCAAAAAAGCCATAGATGAGGGGAAAGCAAAACTCGTAGTTGTCGCAAAAAATTGTCCTCACCTTGAGGATATTGCAAAACATTCTGAAAAGAAAAAAATACCAGTCTATACGTATGTGTCAACTTCTATTGATTTAGGGTACACCTGTGGAAAAGCCTTTGCTGTTTCAGCCTTTGCCGTCATTGACGATGGCGGAGCGAACATCTTACAACTTACCAAGAAAAGGTAAAAAGACATGAGTGAAATTTTATTCTCAAATGAAATCATGCAGTATATCAACATGGCTTCAGGGATTCTTCAAGTGGACATTCTTGACTGTTTGCAAGCAGACAATCGGTTAATCTTTATTGTAAAAAAAGGTCAATTAGGTGCAGCAATAGGAAGCAAAGGCAAGAATCTAGAGAGATTACGTACCCTTTTTAAGAAACAGATTAAATTTGTTGAATTTGACGACGATAAGCAGCGTTTTGTTCACAATCTTTGTAAACCCTATAAAATCAAAACGGTTACCTTGGAAGGTAATGATGATGCGCTTGTTGCAAAAATCACCGTAGAAACAAGTGATAAATCAAAACTTATTGGCAGGGATGGAAGAAATATCGACAT
>JAFGDG010000133.1 GCA_016932245.1 Thermoplasmatota archaeon | reverse complement strand
ACCATTATTTGGATACAAAGCATATACATAGTTATCATGTGAACCACAATACACAGTGCCATCCTGTCCAATTGCTGGTGATGAATATATTACATGATTCGTGTGATGCTCCCATTTTTGAGTACCATTTGGATAAAGCGCTATGATGTTCCAGTTATTAGTATCTGAAAATATGATTGTACCATCACTGGCAATAGCAGGTGAAGTATATACGGCACCGGCTGGATATTTCCATTTCAATGTGCCATTAGGATTAATTGCATGCAAATAGTTACCAACGTGTGCAGTTCCAATATATATTACACCGTTCTCATCAATAGCAGGACTACTAGATTCTACAAGGCCATCTAAGTCACATTCCCACTTTAAGGTTCCATTAGGATAAACAGCATATAGAGGATATGTCCCAATATAAATAATCCCATCGTTGTCGATCGCTGGGGAACAACAAGCCCAATGATGAGTCGGGACTCTCCAGATAAGATCCCAAGTATCAATAGTACTATAAGGACTACGTCCAGTATGTCTGGCATCGTGACCATACATCGGCCATGGAGAATCCATAAGACCGCCACAAATGCCTATTTGTGGCAATTTCAGTTCTTCCGTTTCAATCACAGATGATTTTGTTGTTTCCTTTGAAGAAGATGATATTATTGGTTTAACATCCCCAGTATGAGCTGTGGTTGCACCGTTTTTTGAATAGTATCCCTCCGGGTAAAGGTATTTATCAAAATGATGAAAAATGGGATCATTTGATGAGTTTTTAGCTAATTCTCCATCTATTGTTTTATGAATGTGAGCATTATATCCAATTACCATGGGAGTTATTGATAAAATGATAAACAAGATTGTTACTCCGATTGTTAAATTCATTTTCAAGAGTTTGTTCTTCGTGAATCAGTCCCCGCTTCATTTAGCTCTAGCACATTTATAAAGCTTTTCCAAAAAGCTTTTATTTGCACATTGTATTCATGTAGCATACTAACATAACTCATTCTATCGTTGCTGAATGTATTGAGAGAATATGCCCTCTCGATAGAATTGTTATGATGAAGTAAAATAGAATTAAATGGGGGAGTATAGGAAAATGAAAAGGAAAATAGTTGTTTTAGTTGTAACGCTGTTGATGTGTCTGACTGCTATTGTGATTGTTCCTAATGATTTAGAAGTAGAAGCTACTCCTGGAGAGAGAAGTAGAGACGATGGAGGTATTGGTTTGGATTTGGATTTCATGTGGAATGTAACTAAAAAACTGAGTAATGTAGTACATCAATATCCTGACGGTATGATTCCTAAAGGGAGAGCATGGGGAACCTGGGGTGATAATTACACTGCAAGGGAAATTTTAAAACCTAATATGGAAGGGGCCTGCGGTCTTAGTGATGTTCAGAAATTACTAATAGGTTATATCGACGAAGACGAATTTGAAGAGAGAAAATATTCAAATAAGATTGTAACAAAAGATTTCAGTTTATCTTTTACACACCCCACTGAGACGTACCCTTATGAAACACCAGTGCCAGTAACTGAAATTTTCCCCATCCCAAGTGGATACCCTCATCGAATTATTGGAGGACAAATGACCCACAACTACAGCTTTACTGATGCACACGTCTATCGATTGGTTGATCTTACAGAGAATCGGAGTGAAAACTGGCCATTTGGAGGGACATACAATAATTATTCCCTTAATGTATCTGGAGAAGTTTTGAATGCCTATGATCTTGCTATAGGAAATGTTTCTTATCTGGCAAGCAACGAATCACCCCCTACGTTCCAAGATGGCATGGTCTTTATGCTAGATGAGGAACAAGGATGCGAAGATAAATTGGAAAATATCACCAACGCAACCGCTTGCATTCTTGTTCACAATACTTCACGGGGATATCAATATCAAAATGCCACAGAAGCAACTTTTTCCGTTGTAAGAATTGAAAGCGATGCTGATAATCTTACAGCAGTTATAGATATGTTGAATAACGGGGAATTTATGCTTGTAGACAATGTATTAGATTCTGAAACGTTCACCTTCACCTATAATCTCACTGAACAAAATTGCATACCTACTCATGACTATTTTCTTCTAACTCAAATAAGAGACCCTTGTATAACTAAATATCAATACGATGATTTAGAATATGCAAAAACAGTTGCGGTAGGGCTATATGCTCTTAATCTGGGTCCTTTTAATTTGCATCATTGCCATGGAATTATCTTATATGATTCCTTTGACACTCATTTTATGAGTTTTGCGGTGCGGGATTGGAAATGGTTCCAAGGGGTAGTCTATTCGAACGGCCCTGCCCTTCCCATGTTTTCCGTCAACTACTCTGTTGGTAACTGGTTAGATGAGACCATTACTCTCCTCCATCGCCCCATTGCCTCTGGGTATTTGGATCAAGAATACAGAGAACAAACACCAACGACTCCGGGCGTTGATTCCTACAATGTCGTGGGATACCGAAATATTACCCATAGTCCTAATGATAACAGTGTGGTTATTTCCAATCGTTATGATGGTTGGTGGGGTGAAACACCCGGTGACTCAGGAACAGGTGCGGGTATTGTGTTAGGCATTGCAAAATATTTCAATGACTACAACATCACACCAAAGTATAACCTGACATTTTTGATGACGACAGGTGAAGAATACGGGATGCGAGGTGCCCAGCATTTTTATGATAGTCATAGTGATGAACATCATATTCTTTGGATTGGGCTTGATATGGTAGCGTTTGATCAGATCGGTACTAATGTAAGTGTGCTCCATACCAATGAAACAATGAGTGCCATTATTAGTGCTATCGCAAATGAAACAGACTATCCTAGTAAAGTAGATAATAAATACGGAATAAATATCACATCAAGTGAGGGGATAGGGGGCACTGAAACGTATGTGTGGAAAAACAAGTGCGACTGTATTGCTTTCGGCAAGGATAATCAAAGCATTTGGCGCCAGTATCATAGAGCAGGTGCGAACTATTCGAAAGGAGACTCATTAAATCATATCGACCGGAATGATGCTAATGCTACGTTTGAATTGGTTTGGAATGTCACCAAGTATTTTACGGTCAACCCTGATTGTTGGTTTGAAGGCGATGTATGCTACGAGAGTTTTGATTCACCAAGTGATGGAGATGCACTTGTAGATTCCATCAGAGCAAACTTCACCGTGAACACCTCTCTCCCTCAAGACAAAGTGAAGGTCACTCTCTTCTACCAAGTAAGTTTAGATGGAAAAGAAACCAGCTGGATGGAAGCAAGCAGCAAAGAGTATGTGGTTACCTCCAACGGCACAGCGCTCTCTACGGTGTTCTCTCTTCCAGATAGTTATGCTAGTGCAGATAGTTCCGTACGGTTGAAAGTGTACAATTCAACTGCCCGTATCAACGACCTCGCAGGCATTGGATCCACAAACGAAAACGACACCAGCAATAGCTCAGAGAAGTACCGCCTGTATCATCCGCTTGGCTATCCACACCAAGGGGCCGCGTCTACTTCGACGAACGATCGAATCACTGGCTCGGTGTTCACCGCCAACGAAAACTGTTCTGTTAATAACATCACGGCTTATGTGTATTCACCTACCTGTTATCCACCATATACATCAAAAGGCGTGATTTATCAAGCTGATGACCTGACGCTCATAGGAGAAACCGACGAACGAGCCTTTGGCACGGCCTATGGCGGTGCCTGGAAGGTGTATCCCTTTTCCGATCCGAAGCCATCATTGGAGAAAGACACTGAATATATTATCGCACTCTGGAGTGAAGGTACCCAATTGTATTATGATACATTCAACTCTGAACGTGGTCGTTACAACGAGTCTACGTATGGCTCAGGACCGCCAGAGGATCCGGTCTTCATCAATGAAAGTAGACTGTATTCCCTGTATTGTAGTTATACTCCTTTTGCCCCGAAGATACTCGCTGTTTCTGCGGATCCACCTGTTGTTGGTTTTGGATGTAACGTCACCATTTCCGCAGATGTTATTGGCGAAGTTAGCGGTGTAGATACTGTTAAGGTGAATCTCTCATATCCAGATAGCACGTTTGGTAATTTTACCATGAATAATACCGATGGTGATACCTATGAATATGTATTTTCTGATACGTGGCAGACTGGATGGTACAACTATACTATCTGGGCTTGGGGCAATGGCGGTAGCAGCAATAGTTCTTCAGGGCATAGTTTTAATATTTCAGCACAGGCAACCATAAGTATTGCAACGTTGAAAGACAGTTACGGCGATAGCGAATATATCAACATCACTGATCCACCAACACCACCTGATGACTTCTATCTTGTTGATCGTGGTCTCACCTGGGACGAATACTACAATGCCCTCACTGGAGAAAACGTTTTAGAGATAACGGCAGGACCTACCAATTATCAGGATGAAAACAATGAATGGACGCCAATAAACTGCACCATTGATCAGCTTGAACCTGATCATCCAGCGTATAGCTATGGATATCGAGCTGGAAACGAACGTGGATTGTACAACACTTATTTCAAACCCAATGTTCAGGATGATTGGCCTATAGCCTTTGCATACAACAAATCCACTGACCCGGTAACGCATGTCATTCGAAGTAAACTCGTTGGCGTTGGGTATCTTGATCCATCCAGCAATTGGGCGTATGAATACTTGCAAAACGTACAGAGCAGCCAAGGGCAAATCCATGGTAATTCGGTAACCTATGAGGATGTCTTCACTGGTACTGATGTGACTTGGTCCTATGAAAGCACAAAACTGAAAGAAGACATAATAATGAGCAATGCCACAAAAACGCTATTGCAGAATCACCCGCCATCAGATTATGGTCTCAGCAACGAGAGTTCCTATCTTGTGTTTATCACTAGATTAGATTACCATAATCTTAATATGCACAATACATCTGGTGTCCTTAATGGTAACTTTACGGCATCCAATGGACGGATTGATTTCAAGGATGCTATGGGACATATCAAATGTTCATTACCTATTGGCGAGGCATATGAGCTGCATAATGAAGAAGTTAGACAACAATTAACGTATCGCATTATACAACATGATGGTGAGTATTATCTCCTCTCCGGTCTGAAAGTATCTGATTTGAATGAGATGCAGTTCCCTGTTGTTATCGATCCCGACTTAAGCATGATGACTGTGTATTCAACCACAAGTGACGGCTACATCTACAAATACAATAGTAACTATAACACAGCCTGGACTTCTTCTACGGGTACTGTCATTGATTCCGTAGATTTCATAAGAACGGGTCAGTATAAAAACAAGCTTGGAACCTATTACATTTGGCGAGGGTTCCTATTCTTCAATACATCTTCGCTACCATCAAATGCGTATATTACTCAAGCAACGCTCTCAGTATATAAAAAGAGTGATTCATCGTCAACTGATTTTGATATAGTAATTCAGAATGGACAGCCAACATATCCACATGATCCACTGCAAATAGGGGATTACAATAAAAACTATTACTCTGGAAACGGCGGAAGTCTTAATACTGCTAATTTTTCGAATGGGAGAAACAACATACCGCTAACCAACTACAGCTGGTTAACCAAGGAGGGAATGACAAAACTCTGTTTGCGCAGCAGCAGAGATATCAGTGGTACGCCACCATCTGGACTCGAGTATGTGCAGGTGTACAGCAGTGAGAAGAGTGGTACATTTTATGATCCCAAACTATCTATCAGTTATAGAAATCAGTCTAAGATCAAGAATACCGGCTCCACTAATATCAGTGGTTATCTATTGATACAGGTGCAGTATGACAACGAGACGTTAGGCGAGTGGGTTGTTGACCATGATACCATCAATGAGACCACACCGAGAACTATAAACAGCGGTGAACAGCTTGTGCTGGATATAATCTTCAATGGCCAGGTGAACACAGACGATCTTTCAAATGGTGATGGCACGTATCGCGTCTATACAGCGTTCAGAGATCCAGGTGGGAACATCTTGCAGACAGAAGATGAAACCTATTTGGTATCGTCGTACGAGTTTGATGTGACCTTTGCATAACGGCAAACGTGACGTGATCAGCGTAAATTCGTGTCAGGCAAAAACTGCCTGACTCTCACTATCTTTTTATACCACTTTTTGACATAGGATATGATGTCACAAAAACTATCACAAGAAGTAATAGAAAAAATTAGAAAAGAAGTAAAGGACGGTAAATCTAAGTATCAAACAGCAAAAGAACTTAACCTTCGTAAGGAAACCGTTTATAGACATACTAAGGATCTTCCCAGCCGTCCCTGTGGTTGGCCAGGTATCCGAGGAGAAACTCTGGAACTTTTACAGGATATATTAACTAAGGGATATGCAGTATATTCTAATTATAATACAAAACAAAAATACATAACATTGAGGAAGTATTTTCCAACGATTTGTAAGGTTAAAATGTATGGAAAAAATATCTTCTTTCTTGAGGATAAATCAGACCTTGCTACTAGAGTTTTCCTTGAAAACATCAAGAGGAAGATTATTAGTTATCATGAGTTAAGACAAATAACTAGGGTTTTTGGAACAAGTCTTAGTAGACAAGAAAAAAATGAGTTCCTTAGCAAAAGCAAAGTTAAAAAATCAGGAAAAAATAAGTCTTTTGAGAGGGATTTATATCTTAAGAATGATGATTCTTTGGCATTTTTTTACATTCGGAACTACTCTAGCACCTAGAGTCGATGACTCTCAGGACTTTCGGAAAATTCCGCTGTACGATTTGAAAATTCTTCTAAGGCAAGTTGCATATCAATGGTAATGTCACGCAACAGCTTATCGAGATGCTCATTTTTAAATTCTTTAATCCCATCTACATCTGAGAATAACTTTCCTAAGTATTCTCCGTCCCCCTTATGAATTTCAATATTATACAGCGTTTCTTCCACGAGCTTTCCCCCTCTTTTGGTTAATAAGACACCTAGGATATAAAAATCTTTTGGAATAATTCAGGATGTTACAGCATACGGTCGATAAGGGCGTTGATTGCTTTACCACGATAGCCTAACGCGCCTTTTTTGGTATATGATCGTTTTATCCCTTCGTATCCTTGTTTTGGAGGATTCAATCTGAACAGAGGTTTTACTTCAGGTATCTCTTTGTAGGAAAATTTTTTGTCGATGATGGCCTGCGCAAGCTTATCAATAGATGCATAGGACGTAGCAGACTTCACATAGTCCTCAGCGAGTTGTTTGTCTCCAGTTAGTTTTCCTCGTGTGCTGATTAGCTTGGTAAGTTGGGTTTTTTCGATCTCGCCCCAAGTAATGTAGTCCTTTGCAGTTTGAAGCATTCCTTTGATACTTGGCGTTTCTTCTAATAATGTACAATGATTTACTTTCGTTAAACAGAGTAGCTGTAGCGTTTTTTTGATATCCGGCTTTATATTCACCGTTCCTCGTACTCGTATGGCCGCATAAACCATATTATGCATCCTCCCTTTTTACCGATACTGGCGTTGGTTCTGGTTCCAATTTTTGTATCGCAAGATTTCCTGAGACTATGCCGATCTTTGCGATTTCGTTACTGCGAACTCGCATCTCACTGTTTTCTTGTAATGCATTAAACACTGCTTTCGCGTAATTTACTGTTGTCTTTGTTTTCCCTTTTGTAAAAGCCCAACAGTCTTGTATTCCTGCTAAAGTAAGGATTTTTTTTGCAACCTCTCCAGTAGCAAGACCAATTCCCTGGGGTGCCGGCTTGAGAGTAATTTCCACCGATCCGCTTTTCCCACTAATGGCAAATGGAATGGTATGTGCTTTTCCACATCCACATTCCCATGACCCGCATCCTCGTCGTATCTCAATCATGTTGGTTTTTGCTGTTTCTATGGCCTTACGAATACTTGCTCCTACCTCTCTTCCTTTAGCCTGTCCAATACCAACATAACCATCGTTATTGCCCACAGCAACGGTGATAACGAATTTCACTCTTCTTCCAGAGTCCGTCATTCGCTGTACCATATTAACATCAATCACTTCATCATTCACTTCTTCTAGAAGGATATCAACAATCTCTGTTTCTCTCAATGGCAATCCTGAGTGTAACGCTTCCTTCATCGTCTTGATTTTTCCTGTTTTGACTAATGTTCCCAATTTAGTTTTAGGTGCCCATTCGAGGGGTGTTGGTTTTTCTGTTCTTCGTGGTGGTCTGCTTCTTCCACGTCTTCTTTGTTGTGTAGCCATTATTTGCCTCCCATGATTTTACTTTTTATCTCTTCAATGATGGGCTTCATCTCTTGTTTGAGATGCCCGCCATATAAACGTTCTTCGTTTGGTATTTTTCCCTCGTCATAGGGGCACGTAATGCCTGCATCGCTCACTCCCTTTAACGCGGCAAATACTTTTGAACCGGTCACTGGAGGATGCCGACCGACATCTAAAATACTTTCACTGATTCCCCGTTCAGCAGCTCGTTTTCCTGCTAACAATCCTGTAAGATATGCAGCAGGGGTGGTAGCTGTTGAAAATTTCCATTGATACTTGGCGGCTAATTCTTTTGATACTGCGGAGGCAATAATCTTGTCACCTCCTTCTAGATACTCAATGAATTGTACGTTGGTGTGTTGTATAGACTTTCGAACGACAACGCGTATCTTTCGTGATCGGAGCATGTTTAATCGCTTACGATAATTGGTTTTTCCCTCTCGCCTTCGTCGTGTTTTGACGTGATATCGGGGTCCTTTCATTGTTTCTCCTCCTTGATGATGTCATCAGCAATCAAGTGTGTTTTTAGGTGGTTTTTATTTCGAAACTCACCGCCTTTGGCTTTCATATAATATTTACGATACGTTGAACGGTCAATCTGTTTGTTGTCTTTGAGCGTTCTCAGATATTGGCGAATGGGTCGAATAGTACGAATCCACTGCTCTTTTCTTGGTAATCGAGCATATTTTGCTCCTTTTCTAGAACCATGTCCGCGTCGTCTGCCTTTTTCCTTTTGTTGCTGGTTGTATTTTTTCCTTCCACTTGAGATTCCCTTAATTTGTCTGCTGGTTATCGCTTTGCCGTTGATAAGCAGACGAATGTCATCTTTGGTGACTGCTTTGGCAATTTCATCAACTCGATCATGATCCATCCACACTCGGTTTATTCCACATTTGAGTATTGATGCAGCCATCCGTCGTTGATTTCGTAAATCTGTCATTTTTTCCCTCACCTATTTAGAATACGTATATTGAGCTCTTCGGCTTTCTTTTCAATGTCCTTTCTCTTTTTTGTCCCTACGGTGCTACCGACGCGTGCTGCCTGCATCTTTGGATTGATTGTGTCAAGATCTT
>JAFGDG010000132.1 GCA_016932245.1 Thermoplasmatota archaeon | reverse complement strand
GACAATTCTTATCAGAAACGCGTTTCTTTGGGAAATATGCCTAGAAACGAAATGAATCAGCGGTGTTGATTTTTTTAGTAATTTTAAATAGTTGTTTGTCCATTCTACCTTTTTAATTGACGTCTATTATTCATTCGTGGTGTACGCAACAGCTGCATACCAGCAAGGGGGATTTTCTGCAATGCCAACCGGAAGAAAACCTGCAAAACTAATCCTTGAAGATGGGTCTATTTTTGAAGGATATGCATTTGGTTCTTTACATCCCACCTCCGGTGAAGTCGTGTTCAATACAGGGATGGTTGGATATCCTGAAAGTTTGACAGACCCATCGTATCATGGACAACTTTTGGTGCTCACCTATCCTTTGATAGGTAACTATGGCGTTCCCGGAAAAGAACAAGAAGACAAGGTGCTGAAATATTTTGAATCGGAAAAAATACAGGTTCAGGCATTGATTATTTCTGATTGCTCACAGGATTACTCCCATTGGAATGCAAAACAGTCGCTATCAGACTGGATGAAAGAACATCACATTCCTGGAATGTATGACGTCGATACAAGAGCATTAACAAAAAAACTCAGAAAAAAAGGAACCATGCTTGGTGCCATTTCCTACGGGAAGACGGCAACTCCGATGGAACATCCAAACAAGAGAAATCTTGTTGCGGAGGTAAGTATCACAGAGCCCATCGTCTATGAAAAAGGAAAGAAAAAAATTATTCTGGTTGATTGTGGAGTAAAAAATAATATTATCCGTGCCTTTCTACGCAGAAACTTTACAGTCACCAGAGTTCCCTGGGATTATGATTTTTTACAAGAAGAAGCAGATGGAATCGTTATTTCAAACGGCCCCGGTGATCCAAAAAAGTGTAAAAAAACCATACGCCATGTAAAAACAGCGCTCGGTCAAAACACCCCTCTTTTGGGGATATGTCTCGGCTCACAAATCTTGGCATTAGCCGCCGGTGCAAACACCTATAAGTTGAAATACGGCCATCGAAGTCATAATCAACCCTGCATTGAAACAGGAACAAAACGCTGTTACATCACCTCCCAGAACCACGGATATGCTGTTGATGCTGATACACTACCAGAAGATTGGCGGGAATGGTTCTATAATAATAACGACGATACTAATGAAGGTATTATTCACATTTCAAAGCCATTTTTCGGCACCCAATTTCATCCAGAGGCATCCCCTGGTCCAGATGACACTGAATTTCTCTTTGATATGTTTATTAGGTCGATGAAATGATTAACAGTAAAAAAACCAAAGTCAAAAAAGTTCTTCTCTTAGGCTCTGGGGCAATCCGCATCGGTCAAGCAGGAGAATTTGACTATTCTGGCAGTCAGGCAATTAAGGCGCTGAAAGAGGAAGGCATTAAAATCGTTTTAATCAATCCCAATATTGCCACCATTCAAACCTCCGAATATTTAGCAGATAAAGTGTATTTTTTACCACTCGATGTCTCTTTTGTTGAAAAGGTTATTAAAAAGGAAAAACCAGATGGTGTTTTACTGGGCTTTGGTGGCCAAACGGCACTCAATGTCGGTGTTGAACTTGCGGAAAAAGGAATACTGACAAAGCACAATATCAAAGTTCTTGGGACACCTATTAATTCTATTCTCAATACCGAGGATCGAGATCTTTTTGTGAAAAAAATTAAACAAATGGGTCTTAAAGTTCCAGAAAGTAAGGCAGTAACCAGTGTGGATGAAGCTATTGCCGTTGCAGAAGAAACCCTTGGATACCCTGTCATGTGCCGCATAGCCTATGCCTTAGGCGGGTTAGGTTCAGGAGTTGCCTACAACCAGAAACAGTTGATAGAGTTAACAACAAAGGCGTTTTCCTACACAAAGCAAATCTTAATCGAAGAATACTGTGGAGGGTGGAAAGAACTTGAATACGAGGTGGTGCGGGACCAGTACGATAACTGCATTGTCGTCTGTTCTATGGAAAATGTTGATCCCATGGGCATTCACACTGGAGAAAGTATTGTTGTTGCCCCCGTTCAAACACTGACCGCTTCAGAGAATTTTAAGCTGAGGGCCATCTCCATCAAAGCCATCCGACAGCTGGGTATTGTTGGTGAATGCAATATCCAATTTGCCTTTGATCCTCGCTCAGAAGATTATCGTATTATTGAAGTCAATGCACGGTTAAGCAGGAGTTCTGCTCTTGCGTCAAAAGCAACAGGATATCCACTTGCGTTTATTGCTGCAAAGCTTGCGTTGGGTCATAGTCTTACTGATGTGGAAAATATCATCACCAAAGAAACATCCGCCTGTTTTGAACCTGCTCTGGACTATATTGTAGTTAAATTCCCTCGATGGGATTTACAAAAATTTAGGAAGGTAAGCCTGAGCCTTGGTTCAGAGATGAAATCGGTGGGTGAGGTCATGGCCATTGGCCGATCCTACGAGGAAGCCCTACAAAAAGCAATACGCATGCTCGATGTGGGAATGAACGGATTAGTTTGTAATGAGTTATCGTTTGAAAACCTTGAAAAAGAACTCAAAGAACCAACGGACAAACGGATGTTTGCTATTACTGAAGCACTGAAACAAGGGTATTCTATTGATAAGATTCACCAGCTTACAAAAGTGACGCCATGGTTTCTCTATAAAATCAAAAACATCGTGGATATTGAAACCCGTGTAAAGCAGCATACACTCAAATCACTCCCTTCTACTCTGTTGCGAGAAGCAAAACAAAAAGGTTTTTCAGACAACCAACTGGCGTTACTTACCACCAGCACCGAGCAAGAAGTACGAAAGAAACGCAAACGCCTTGGAATTGTTCCTTACATGAAACAAATCGATACGCTTGCCGCTGAATATCCTGCGAAAACCAACTATCTGTATATGACCTATCATGGATGTGCTGACGATCTTGAGTCTACCGATAAAAATCAAGTCATTGTTCTAGGCGGTGGTGCGTATAGAATCGGCTCATCCGTCGAATTTGACTGGTGTTGTGTCAATGCGGTTTCTACCCTGAGGAATTTACACTATCGTACCATCATGATTAACTGCAATCCAGAAACAGTAAGTACAGACTACGATATTTGCGACAAACTGTATTTTGATGAACTTACTTTTGAGCGAGTGATGGATATTTGCGACAAAGAGCACCCCCTTGGTGTTATCGTTTCCATGGGTGGCCAGATACCGAACAACTTGGCATTGCCACTGCATAATGCAGGTGTTTCAGTGCTGGGGACCTCTCCTGCCGATATCGACCGAGCAGAAGACAGACACAAGTTTTCTCAATTGCTTGATACCTTAGAAGTAGATCAGCCAAAATGGAAGGAATTGACGAGTCTAGAGGGTGCTGAAGCCTTTGCAGATACTGTTGGCTACCCTGTTCTAGTCAGACCAAGTTATGTGCTTTCTGGCGCAGCGATGAGCATTGCCTTAAGCAAACAAGAACTTCGAAAGTATTTGAAGAAAGCATCCGAGATAGGCAAAGAGCATCCGGTGGTTATCAGTAAGTTCATTACCGGAGCAAAAGAAATAGAAATCGATGCCGTCGCAAAGAAAGGCAATCTCTTTTGTTATGCTATCTCAGAACATGTGGAAAATGCTGGCGTGCATTCTGGCGATGCAACCATGGTCCTGCCCCCTCAGAGAACGTATTTGGAAACCATGAGGCGGATCAAAATTATTGCAAAAAAGATTGCACAATCCCTGAATATTACCGGTCCTTTTAACATACAATTTATTGCAAAAGATAATGATGTGAAAGTTATAGAATGCAATTTGCGGGCGTCACGAAGTTTTCCCTTTGTTTCAAAAGTCTTTAAGATAAATTTTGTAGATTTGGCGACAAAAATCATCATGGGTAAAAAGGTACCCTCTATTGACAAATCCTCTTTTGATTTAGATTATGTGGGGGTGAAGGCTCCTCAGTTTTCGTTCACTCGTCTCAAAGGATCTGATCCTATGCTAGGCGTAGAGATGGCTTCAACAGGAGAAGTTGCCTGCCTAGGCGATGACTTTAACGAAGCATTTCTCAAAAGTCTCATTTCTGTTGGCTTTTCCTTGCCGAAGAAAACAATTCTCTTATCAACGGGCCCCATGGAAAGTAAAGCCGAGTTTATGGACAGTGTTCGGACCTTGGAACAATTAGGATTTGTCTTTTATGCAACAAGAGGAACGGCGGATTTTCTCAAGGATCATGGAGTAAAGACGGATGTCTTGTATTGGCCACTGGAGAACCAAGAGCCAAATACGCTCACCTATATTGCTGACAAAAAGATTGATTTGGTCATCAATATCCCAAAAAATATCGAAAAGGAAGAGCTTGATAACGACTATCTTATCCGACGAAAAGCCGTTGATTTTGATGTTCCCCTGATCACTAATCTCCAACTCGCAAAACGCTTTGTTGAATCAATCAATAGAATTTCTGCCGAAGAACTCATGATAAAAAGCTGGGACGAATATACCTAGAATCTAGTTTTTTAGGGCTGCACTGTATCTATCAACTGAAGTGCATATGCGCTTACATAACTAGCTGCGAAAAAGGCACTTAAAGAGAAAAAACCATCTGGTTCCGAGCAACGACTGGGAAGGAGCGAAGCCATAATTTTTAAATTTAGAGAATACCCATCCAATTACCCCCTCTAAATCACCTCTTCTCCTTCCCATCCTGTTGTCATTTTTTTCAGTGTAAGTAAGGGACCAAATGTTTAAAAATGCGCTATGCATTAACAAATGTTAATCATAAGGTGTTTTATGTTATGGGGAGATAGCATGATACGAAAGAATTTTGAAACCAAAAAAAGCAGTTGGCTAGTCAGCATACTCATCTGTATGTTTTTGATCACGACCACCATGGCGGTAGTGGGACAGCCCGTTCTCAGAAAATCTACCGATATCTACGAGAGAGATCTCAACTATACATTCCTTTTTGAGCAACCGTCCTTTAACTTGGTTCAAACAGCTGATGCAGAATCCTATACAACCCTGTCCATGAAGGGATGTTTGGCCATTGCAGAAGATGTTGGTGATCCGTTACTGCCGGTAAAATTTGTGAAATTGTTATTGCCACCGATGAAAACGGTCGCAGACATCTCTATCTCAGGGAATCTTGAAGAAGTAGACCTTGTTGATCATGGCGTAGATTTACTTGAAGATCCGATACTGCCGCATCAACAATCAGTACCTTTTGGTCAAAAGAGTTCACAGTCTTTTGTGATGAACCAACAGATATATTCCTTTGATGATTCCTTCCCGTCAGCGATTATCCAAGAACAAACGATTTCTTATAGTCATGGATACACCATTTTAGATGTCACACTCAATCCAACGGCATATATCCCTGGTCAAGGAAAATTATTTTACTATCCAGAAATGACCGTTGATATTGCGCTTGAAGATACGCAAGAGAGCAACATGTTTTACCGAAGTACTGATGCAGACAAAGCATGGGTCCAAAACCTTGTCATGAATCCAAACGTTATCGATACCTATGATGCAGGTGTTCCTACGTTTGATTATCCTGGCGGTCTGTGCGATCCTGAAGATCATTATGATTATGTCATTATCACTACAACCCACAACGACTTAGATTATTGGGATACCACCACACAAACCCCCTATAATTGGGATAGTTTGATGGACAAACACACCAATGATGACGGACTCAGTTGCACTCTGGTGACCATTCAGGATATCGATGCCTGTACAGACTACCACTCTTCAGATCCGCTTTTCAACGACCAACAAGCCCATATCAGAGAATTCTGTAAGGATGCCTACCAGGATTGGGGAACATCATATATTCTTATAGGCGGTGACGATGAATGGATTCCCGCTCGCCATATGAAAACCAACTATGAGGGCAATATCGACTCAGATCTCTACTGGAGCAATCTTGACAATACGTTCAACGAAGATGGAGATTATTATTGGGGAGAAGAAGGAGATGATGGTTTTGATTTATATTCAGAACTTTTCATTGGACGGCTGACGTGTGACGGTAAGCAAGATGTATCAAATTGGATGACCAAGAGCTTCTACTACGCCGATTCCGTAGAGGAAGATTATCTAGATAATGCAGCATTTTATGGCGGAGATACAACGTGGCAATGTCAGGGTGATGATTTCATCGATTATAGTGCAATTAAAGGAACTGACGATTGGCTTGGCCCCTATCCACATTATGATGGTCCATTTCCCTCATGGGCAGGATTCCAATTTGGTTTCGAAACTTGGAATCTTAATAATGCTCAAAATTCCTTTGATCTTTCTGTCAAATGGACTGCCGAGCCGCCAAACCCTGGTTGGCAAGGAGGAAGCGAATCTGCAGCTATTGCTGGATTGAGAAATGATATCAACAACGATCAAGTGACCTTGATCTCTGGTATTGCCCACGCAAATGCAGGAATGTCTCTTGATGTGGGAATGGGTTCGTGGGAAAGTCAATATACCAATACAAAACCATTTTTCATTCATGATTATGGCTGCCACTGCGGAGACATGGACGCATCTTCAGACGGCGTTCTCCATTCTATGCTCTTCCACTCAGATACTGAACTTGCCTTTGCTTGCGTCTATAATACCTGTTACGGGTGGGGGAATCTGTATTGTACAAATTCAAGCAGTGCTTTTCAACAAAAAATGTTTTGGCATTACTTCTTTGATATGGCAAACAATTCTGGAGACTTTACAAACTGGCAATTAGGTAAGGGTCAAGCATGGTCAAAAGACATGATGGCACCAACCATTAATTGGGATTATTCCTACGGAACATGGCGGGCTATTATCCAAGGATGTCTTCTCTTTGGAGATCCTGCTCAGCAATTAAAAACACCACATCCTAGTGAAGCACCTTCGACACCTACCGCTCCGACAGGTCCACTAGAATGGGTTATCAATCAGTCGGCAACCTTTAGCGCAACTGCAACTGATCCAGAAGAAGAATCCATCTACTATCTCTTTGATTGGGGAGACGGTAGTACCAGCGGATGGGTCGGTCCGTATCCATCAGGAGAAACAGGATCTGTTTCTCACGAGTGGAAACAGTTGGGCGATTATAATGTTCGCGTGAAGGCACGAGATCAGTGGGGTGCTGCCAGCGACTGGTCTGATGTTTCTGTCATCTCCATTATCGAAAATTCGCCACCAGCATTACCAACGGTTACCGGCCCGGGAGTTGGATTCGGGGAAATAGAATTTACAATCAGCACTGCCGATCCAAATGACCACGATGTGCTATACTATGTTTCATGGGATGATGGTACTAACACCGGATGGTTTGGCCCGTATACCTCTGGAGAAGAAGTAACGGTTAGTCACGTGTGGCAGACAAGTGGAAAATATACTATCAATGTTAGATCACGTGATTTTATTGGTGATAAAAGTGGTTGGACTAAACACACCATCTTAATACCTATTGGCGGATATGTTGGCGTGCATTCAACAATTTTGAACAGCCTGATGCAACAAACAGTGCATACAACCCAAGCCTAAACAACATACTCCCCTCTCTTTTTTCTTTTTCTTTGTAATGAGAACGTTAATAATAGTGCTATTGATTACAGAACACGCATTTTAGGGGGCAGAGTATGGTGGAAAAACATGATATAGAAATCTGTTTTGCATCTGAACTAGCATGGATAAAAAAGACTGAATTGAGAGGGAAGGTAGTAGCCGTCTGGAAGGAAGCTGCCGATCGAGGAAAGTGGCACAAACTTGAAGATGCTCCGTTTACCTTACTTATCGATAACTCGGGCAGGCTGATTGATCATACCAAACGAGTCACTCATCTTGCAAAAGCAGTTGCTGATCAACGAAAAGAAACGTTAAACATCGATTATTTAATTGCTGGTGCATTGCTTCATGATGTTGGCAAGCTGTTAGAATATGTAAAAAAAGATGGCAAGTATGTCAAAGGTCCGTTCGGAGAGAAATTCCGCCATCCGGTATCAGGTTCCCTTCTTGCAAAAGAGTTTGGTCTCCCTGATGAGGTGGTGTTTATTATCTATGCACATTCGCACGAGGGAGACAAGTTAAAACGGAGCCCTGAAGCAGTCGTCGTCAATCATTGCGACTTTATCGATTTTGAAATCAAAAAGTCATTGGTGTAGAGATATGATGGTTGAGAATGCAGCGAGGCGACATATTGAAACAGATATTAAGGGGAGAACATTCACTCCATTTGCTGGCGCCAAAAAACATACCTATGCGTCCAAGGTAACTACGTTGAAAAATGCCTTAAAACAATGCGGATTAAAAAACGGCGACACCATCTCGTTTCATCACCAACTGCGCGAGGGAGATTATGTCATAACCACGACTCTTGAGGCGGTACGAGAACTTGGCGTTAAAAATATCAGAATGGCACAGACGGCAATGTTCAATATTCATGAACCCGTCATCGATTTTATTAAAGACAGAACGGTGAATAGAATCGAGGGCAGTATCAATGGATCTGTCGGAGCGTACGTGTCAAAACATCTTCTTGATTTCCCGGTTATTCTACGCTCTCACGGTGGTCGATGGGCAGCAGTTAAAAAAGGAGAATTACATCCAACTATCGCCGTGATTGCCGCCAGTGCTGCTGATGAACGAGGCAATGCGACCGGCATTGTTGGTGAGAGTGCATTTGGCCCTATTTCTTACTCACAAGTAGACGCTATGCATGCAGATCATGTTATTATTGTTACAGATACGCTTGTTGAGTATCCTAGCCCCCATCAAGAAATTCAAGAGCGTTATGTCGATGTGGTTGCTCACGTTGACAACATTGGCGATCCAAAAAAAATCATGTCCGGTACCACCAAAGTTACTGAAAACCCTGAAAAACTTAAAATCGCTCATGACTGCGTTGATCTTATGGATGCTACAGGTCTCATCAAAAATGGCATGGTATTCCAATCAGGTGCAGGTGGTATTTCTCTTGCTGCCATGAAATACCTTGGTGAGCGATTGGAGGAAAAGGATATTACCGCATCAACAGCAACGGGAGGTCTCACCCAACTTATCTGTGATATCTATAAAGCAGGTCGGGTAAAAAATATCTATTACTCACAAGTCTTTGACGCCTACTCTGTAAAATTTTTACAGGAGGACCTAGGGCTGCCCGCAGATATTGGCCATTATGCAGATCCCACGTCAAAAGGGAGAACCATCGATGGATTAGACACGGTCGTGCTTGGTGCAACAGAAGTTGATACTGATTTCAATGTGAATGTTAACACCCATAGCGATGGACGATTACTCCATGGTATCGGCGGTCATCAGGATACGGCAGCTGGTGCGTCATTGTCGATTATCACCTGTCCTGTCTTTCGGAAAACCAATCCTATCGTACGAGAGCACGTTACCACAGTTACAACGCCAGGCGATGTCGTTGATGCTATTGTTACGAATCAAGGCATTGCGATAAATCCAAACAGAAAGGATTTAATAGAAAAAGTAAAAGGAGCAATCCCCCTTGTTTCTATTGAAGAATTGAAGGAGAGTGCCTATCAAGCAACCGGGGGTCCACAGCACGTTGAGTTTACGAACGATGTTGTGGGAATGACGAAATGGTTTGATGGCACTGTCTTGGATATTATATGGAAAGTAAAGGATGTGTAATACATGAAATGGACTACCAACATTACCAAGGTAGAGCCGAATCATCTGGTGACAAAGGGGTATAGACAAGAGGACCTCATTGGAACGATACCGTATCCTCATGTCGTGTACCTTCTTTTAAAAGGAGAATTGCCGTCAGAAGAGCATGGCCGTATGATGGATGCTATGCTTACTGCCTGTATCGATCATGGAGTGACTCCGCCATCTGCCATGGCATCGAGAGTGGTGGCCTCAGGAGGGGTGCCATTACCTACAGCAGTTGCCGCAGGCATCTTGTCCATAGGCGATGCACATGGCGGTGCAATCGAAAAAGGTGCACGGTTCCTGCAAGATGGTATTGCTCGTATGAAACAAGAAAACCTTTCGATTGACGAGATGGCAACCATGCTTGTACAAGAATCACGAGAGCAGAAGAAACGCATCCTTGGGTTTGGTCATCGTGTGCACACAGCAGACCCTCGAACTGCACGTCTCTTTTCTCTTGCCAAGGAGCTTGGTATTGCTTCTGATCACCTGGCACTTTCACAAGCTATCGAAAAAGAATTACAAGTTCAAACAGGAAAAGCATTGCCGATTAATGTTGATGGAGCTATTGCTGCCATATCTTCAGATATGGGATTTGATTGGCGACTCGGAAAAGCATTTTTCTTACTCGGCCGAGTAGCTGGCCTTACCGCACAGGTCTATGAAGAGCAGACCAAGGAAAAACTGATGAGAAAGATGTTTGAAGCTGACTGTGAATATACGGGTCCAAAGGAACGAGATATCCCATAAAAAGAGGAGGCCATAGGTATGGGCAAAACTATGATTCAGAAGATTTTTGAAAGGCATGCTACCGAAAAAACAACCGTTGGTACTATTATCGATGTTGACATAGATGTTCGCGTCGCTCGAGATTTTGGCGGCGCAAATGTCGTAAAAAATCTCCAAGAATATGGACTTTCTCTTGATGATCCTTCAAAGACGTTTTTCACTTTTGATTGTAACCCTGGCGGTTGTGATCAGAAATATGCCGCAAATCAACAGATATGTCGCCAGTTCGCTCGGCAACACAACATCAAGGTTTTTGACATTAACGCGGGCATAGGAACACACATCGTCATTGATGAAGGCATTGCCAAGCCAGGTGGTACAATCGTGTCTACGGACTCTCATGCTAACATTCTGGGTGCTATTGGCGCGTTTGGTCAAGGAATGGGAGATAAAGATATTGCCCATGCTTGGGCACACGGAAAAGTATGGTTCAAAGTACCTCCCTCTGTCAAAATTACCCTTATTGGAATGCCTTCGCCATTGGCAACTCCTAAAGATGTGGTACTCAAAATGCTCGAAGTCTTTGGAGCCAATGGATTGTTGGGCTACGCTGGTGAATTGTATGGTGAGTATGTTGATTCTTTATCACTGGATGGTAAAATTACTATCGCCTCAATGGCAACGGAAATGGGAGGCATCATCCTTCTCTTTCCTACAGAAGGAGGAGCATACGCAGACAAGGATGCATCATACGAACAGATGGTTGAGGTCGATATCGATGGTCTTCAACCATTAATTGCTCGGCCTGGCCATCCCGAAGATGTTGTATCTGTCAACGATGTTGCAGAAACACCTGTCGACTCTGGATTTATTGGCTCTTGTACTAACGGTCGGATGGAAGATATGCGAGCGGTCGCTATGGTACTACGTGGCCGGAAAATTGCACCTGGTCGTGTACTCAAAATTGTCCCATCGACTGACAACATATGGAAACAATGTTTGAATGAAGGATTGATACAGATATTCAAAGAGGCGGGTGCATTGGTGGGGTCTGCAGGATGTGCAGGATGTGCTGCAGGGCAGATTGGACAGACAGGAGCAGGAGAGGTTGCCGTTTCTTCAGGAAATCGTAACTTTGTGGGCAAGCAAGGAAAAGGAGATATCTACCTTGCCTCACCTGAAACGGTCGCGGCATCGTTAGTTGCTGGATATATTACCACGAAAGATAACTTCCCAACGGCCGCTAAAAAACCACCAAGCACAACACCGTCCACACCACTTAAAAAAATATTACACCAGCACCACAAGGCACCATTGCAAGTGGAGGGGCGTGCATGGGTCATCGATAGAGACAATATTGATACTGATATGATTTATCATAATCGATATCTGGCTGTTACCGATATGGATGAAATGGGGCAATATACGTTTGACAACCTTAAAGGCTATGAGCACTTTGCCAACGAAGTACAAAAAGGAGACATTCTTATTGTTGGCAAGAACTTTGGCTGTGGTAGCTCTCGGCAACAGGCTGTGGATTGTTTCAAGTCTCTAGGTATTGCTGCCATTATTGCAGAATCGTTTGGTGCTATATATGAACGTAACGCCATTAACAATGCACTGCCTATTGTCATTGGTCAAGATCTGATTGATAAGATTGGGAATCATGATCTGTTAACTGTTGATTTTATTGCTGGAAAAATCGCTGACAAGACACGGGGAAAAACCTATCAGATAAAACCTTTTTCACAGGTGCAGCGTACCATTTATCAGAAGGGAGGTCTATTGTAAAAAAGAATAGCGGTGGTGAGATTACCGCCGCTTCATAAACAAAGATTTTACACCTTTTGTTTGCTTTTTCTTTATACTGCCCGTGAGTAATCGATCTGTTTTGAACACCCACACCACAATGGCTATCGTCACTATAGCAAAGATAGTCACATAGGCAATGCCACCGAA
Organism: Thermoplasmatota archaeon; assembly: GCA_016932245.1. Taxonomy (GTDB): domain Archaea; phylum Thermoplasmatota; class E2; order DHVEG-1; family DHVEG-1; genus JAFGDG01. Next base: position 2,592 of record JAFGDG010000132.1, on the reverse strand, counting down.
CACCAACAGATAATCATTGAACATTAGTGCCCGTGGTGCCATCATGGGGTGAGAGAATGGTATGGCAAAGAGAAACCCCTTCACTGCAAGTGGTAGCGTGTCAAAATCTGCAAACATGGTGATAAACATAGGAATCATCGCAAACATTGTTATGGGGAATGTCAGTGTCTGTGCGCTTTTGTAGTTCTTGGCAAAGGTTCCCAAAAGCATACAGAGGGAAAGTCCTGCGATAAGGGTGATAAAGAGAGAGATTCCAACTAATATGAAATCTTGGGATGTTAATACAAGGCCGTACTCAGCAAGATTTACCCCCCCAGACATCCCTAATCCTTGGAAATAATAGCTCATACCAATCATATAGATAACAGCAAGCATCAGACCGATCACGGCACTTGCCACAATCTTTCCAGTTACAATACTCGTTCGTTTGACCGGAAGAGTAAGCAATGTTTCGAGTGTTTTGTTTTCTTTTTCCATTGCCATTGACGAGATGACCATGCTGCCCGCCATAATGATGATCATCATCATAACAATAGGAATCAACATTGATTGTTGTGAGAGGAGACCAACGATGATGCCGGGTGTAAGTCCAGGAAGTTCTACATCTTTAAAATACGTGACTTCATTGCGCATGGTAGGATTCAGCATTAGCGTTGCGTTCGCCGTTGTATTTCCTTGAATTAACTCTCGCGAGATGTTATTGTTGATAGTTCTGATCAATTGTTCTAACACATCTGATGAGATTGCATCCATGAGGCCCGCTCCCTGCATGATCCAATAAATCTCGATAGTTCCTTGTTTTCCTTGTTGTATGTCCTCTGAAAAGTTTGCCGGGATAATGATTAAGGCAACACCATCTTTTTGTTTAATGGTATCAAGACCTGATTGCTTCTCGGCAATGTCTGTTGCATTAAACACCACGTCTGCATACGTTGTAATAATCGTCGATGCACTCGTGGAAAAATTACCACCATCTGCGTTGATGAATCCAATAACTGGCGGCTCTAGTGCTTCTTCTTGAATGCCTTGAATAACACCTCCCATCGAACCAAAGATCAAGGCGACAACAACAATGGGAAGGATAGTAGCAGGAGTCAGCAGCTCCTTCATTTCTTTTCTGATAATATTGCCCAGTGCGCTCATGTGACCACCTTGGTGAACACTTCTTCAATATTCCGTGCATCATACTTTTTCATCAAGACCGATGGTTTTCCTTCTTCTACAATAACGCCTTTGTCGATTAAGGCAATGCGATCACAGAGATATTCGACTTCAAGCATGTTATGTGAGGAAAGGAGGATCGTGGTCCCCTCTCGAGCAGTCTTTTTAATAAGCGCTCTAATTTCCTGTGCATTCACGACATCGAGTCCCGAGGTGGGTTCGTCAAGAATAGTCACTTGTGGTTCTGTCATCAGTGCACGGCCAACCAATAACCGTCGTTTCATTCCTTTACTGTAGGTATCAACTTTATCGTCGATACGATCCTCTAAATCTGCGATTTCGATTCCCCGTGTCACCATGTCCTTTACATTTTTTGTCGTAAAAAAATTGGCAATAAATTGTAGATATGCTCGACCAGTAAGCGTTTTATAGGCACCTGCATCTTCGGGGAGATAACTGATGAGTCTGCGGACTTCACCAGGTTGTTTTTGTACATCATGCCCCATAATCGTAACTGTGCCCGAGGTGACTTGCAAGAGTGTTGAGATCACCCGCAGAGCAGTCGTCTTTCCTGCGCCGTTTGGGCCAATTAACCCAAAGATTTCGCCCTTGTCAATCGTAAAAGAAATGCCTTTTACTGCTTCCATTGAACCATATGATTTCACTAAATTCTTCACTTCTACGGTTGCCATACCTCTCTCCCCCTAATGCGTTTTCACTGCCGTTCCAAACGCAATCAGCTCAGCAGCCCCTGCCATCGTTTGTGCGGTGGCATAGCGCATGCCAATGACCGCATCAGCGCCTAATGTTTTCGCATCCTCAATCATACGCTGCATCGCCACCCTTCGTGCTTCTTCCATAAGCTCCGTGTATGGTTTTGACTCCCCACCGATAATGTTTCTCCCCATAGCACGGAGATCTTTTCCTAAGTGCTTCATTTGCACGCAACTGCCAAAGACGATGCCTAGTACTTCTTTGACATCTCTACCAGGCAATATCTCAGTCGTGGTCACAAGCATAGCTCTCCCTCACTCAGTCCTGTATCTTTTTCTCATTTTTAAGGTATTCTTTATGAATTTCATCAGCTAGTTTTCCATCTTCGATAATCAACGCTCCGATGTATCCGCAATCCCTGCATTCCCATTTTGACCATGTTTGGGGAAGTACCCATTCAATGTTTGTTGAGCCACACTTTGGACAAAATTTCACCATTGTTATCACCTACGTATATTCAAATCCGCATTTGGCACATCGATATGTTTTTCCATCAAAGCGGAGTTTTTCACTTCCGCATTCGGGGCATGTGCCTAACACGCGTTCTTCTAGTGCTTTCAATCGTTTTAATTCTCTTTCAGCAAGCTGAGACAGATTAATCCAGGAATTATCTTTCCACCACTCCCACATATCATCATTGAGTGTAATGGTTACCTT
>JAFGDG010000131.1 GCA_016932245.1 Thermoplasmatota archaeon | reverse complement strand
GTCACCATTTTTTTACTGGTCACTCTTCTTTCTCTTGGTATTGCGGTATACCGAATCTATCGACGCCACAAAACAACTGGTCTTGGACCTCGCATCGTTTCGCTGTTGTATGTCGACGGGGTAAATGCAAAAAGCATCGGCAATATCCTGTGTTTTGTTGGCATTATTATCGCCATCTTTGGTTTGATGAATCAATGGTATTCGGTCTCATATGGACTGACGGGCACAAGTGTTATCCAAGGATATACCACCACCAGCATGGTTGATGTGATTAATGTTGATGGACTCCATGGCATTCAACTTACCGTTCCTGGATCATCCGGTCCTGTTCCTATGGGCTCATTTTCTCTTCCTTTTTCACTGATCATGGGTGTTGGCCTGCTGTTTCTTGTGATTGCATCGGTAGGGCTATTTGAAACTAAAAAACTTGGTAAAAAGTACATTTGGCGCGGTATCAGATTATTTGTCCCCGTCATCATCATTATCGTTGTTATCATGATCATGGGCAGTCTCATTTCAGGAACTATGGCTGATATGGGAGGTGACGCCTCTGAAATCGGTAGCCTCTTTGCGTTTACCAGTTCACCACTCGGTGGGCAACAAAGCATTCCGTTCCCTGAGGCGAGTGGTACTCTTACCCTGCAATGGGGTCTTGGTCTAGGAGGGCAGCTTCTTATCATCTCAGGTATTATCTTTATTGTTGCAGGCATACTGGAGATTTCTGCCAAAACAACGTTTTTTGAGCCAAAAATAACGGTGCCTCCAAAAGAAAAGAAAGCCAAAAAAACTCCTAAGACACAAGATGTCACAGAACAATCTACACAAGATAAAGAATTGCCCGAGCCAACACTGTCCAAAGAGGAAAAAAGTAATAAAAACGATGGGACGTCATGATTGTTAATGCAGATTTACACATTCACTCCCGATTTGCTGGTGCAACAAGCAATAAGATGACGATAGAAAATATTGCGTTTGCCGCGCCACGAAAGGGAATCCATTTGATGGGCACTGGTGACTGCTTGCATGGCGGCTGGATGAAAGAAATCAAAGCGTGTAGTCCTCTCGATGATGGTACCTTTGAACTCCATGGCACTCGGTTTATTTTGACGACTGAAGTAGAAGATCAACGTCGGGTTCATCATTTAGTATTATTCCCTAGCATTTCTGCTGTTGAAGAGTTTAAAGAACGTGTTACATCGAAGTCAAAAAACCTTGAGCAAGATGGAAGACCAAACATTAATTTGAATGGAGAAGAGCTTGCCGCACTTTCTAAAGATGTTGATGCCCTTATAGGTCCCTGTCATGCGTTCACCCCCTGGACTGCATTGTATGCATACTACGATTCGCTCAAGGATTGCTATGGTGACCTGACTGACTATGTTTCCTTTGTTGAGTTGGGGCTCAGTGCCGATTCCGATTACGCCGACACGATTGAGGAACTACATCGATTGACGTTTCTCACCAATTCCGATTGTCATAGTCCTCACCCTATTCGACTTGCTCGAGAGTTTACTCGTTTTGATGTTACTGATGCAACCTTTGACGACATTAAAAAGGCAATTCTACGAGTAGGTGGAAATAAACCTGTCTTAAATGTGGGGCTTCCTCCACAGGAAGGAAAATACAATGAAACGGCGTGTATTAAATGCTACACCCATTACACGTTAGAAGAAGCACAACGGCGACGATGGAAATGTAGCTGTGGAAAACGCATTAAAAAAGGAGTAAAAGATAGAATACACGAACGAGCAACCTTTTCAGAACCACATCATCCTGACCATCGACCTCCCTATGTCCATCTGATTCCTCTGGCAGAAATTATTACCAAAGCTATTGGATTACGAACGCCTTTTACCCAAACCGTGACTAGACGATGGGCTGAGTTGATCGAGGCCTTCGGTAACGAAATCACCGTCTTACTTGATACGCCTCTTGAAGATATTGCACCGGTAACAGCTCCCGCTATTGCAGAAGCTGTTCAAGCATTCCGGGAAGGCCGGGTCATCATTCAACCAGGAGGGGGCGGAGCATATGGTACTATTGAATTACCAGAAGAAGAAAAATCACCGTTTATGCCTGCAAGACCAAAAGACAAGCAGACGAGTCTTGTGGAGTATTAACACTTGCGGTGAGATGCATGAAGTATGCGCAAGCAGAACAAAAGCTCGCTAGAATTATTGAGGAAAGTGGCACCTCTTCACATTTGCAACAGATCGTTGATTTTCTCTATGAAACCTTTGATACGTACTCGTGGATAGGCATTTATCTGGTCAAAGGTAAAACATTAGTTCTTGGCCCGTGGAAGGGGACACAAGCCACAGAGCATACCAGGATACCTGTTGGTACAGGCATTTGCGGGTCAGCGGCAAAGAGCGGTAAAACAGAACTCATTCCTGATGTTAATAAGGATACGAGGTATCTCTCTTGTTTTGTTTCTACAAAATCTGAAATTGTTGTTCCTATACGATTCCGGGGGAAGGTTGTTGGTGAGATTGATATTGATTCAGATGTTCCCCATGCGTTTACAACAAAAGATGTCGTGTTTTTAGAAAAAGTTGCAGATATGCTTGCTATGCATATCTGTTAGCGCGTTTCAGCACTCAAGATCCTCATCATTACCTTTACAGGTTCAGCAAGGGTTCGTTCATCACTGTATGTAGCAATGGTGCTTTGGTGATTTAATGTTTTTGTTAATGTTTATTGATGTTAAGTTGGTAATATAATTAGAGTTAGCAATCTGTTTTAATTGGTGTTTAGAATATCAGTAAAACAAGCTAATATCTAAACTTCCGCTCATATTCTTTATGTGGAAACCACTCAAGAATGAGGTTAATAATCACAACTTTGTCTTCAAAGATTGTATAAATTAATCTCCATGCATCTGGTAAATCATATTTCCAAAGGTTTTTTAGCTGATATCTTGCGATATAACTTTTTGGCCATAACTTTCTAGGTATTTTAACTCCACATCTAGGATTTTTCTTTAAATCTTCTATGGCTCTTCCAATAAAACTATACAGTTGCTTGTCTTCAAATTTCCTCTCTTTTAACTTTTCAAAATCCTTTTCTAGTTTAGGACTAGCAAAGGCAACATAAATTGGTTTATCTTTCATCTTAGTTTTACACCAGAAGATTTTATTTTTTTAATCATTTTTGGATTCCAAGTCCAAATGATTCTCCCATCATCATCGATCATGATTTTACCAGATTCTTCTAGGTAATCTAATATCATGCAAAACGTTTGGTACATTACTTTTTTTGGTAGCGCCTTCCAAAGTTCTGTTTTTTTCGGATAATCCATCTTTTGTATTTCATCTTCTACCATTAGTATTGTATCTAATTGCGGGTAGTGTATTTTCCTTGTCATTTTGATAAACCTATTATATAAGTTTATATAACTATCATATTTAAAATTTTTGTTTAAATCTGCCATTTTGTTCAAAATACAAATTGTAGAAACATGTTTATATATTTCAACTGAGGATCATTGAAAGTATTAATAAAAGTAAAATTATAAATTATTCAATATTCATCCCATAACATTCCATAGGGTGTGCTTCCAGACGTCTCGTAACGTGGCTACTTGTTGAGTTACAAGCGTTTCCCCCTCGTTGACTACCACTACATTCTTTCCTTTTGTCACACCGATGCTCGTGAAGGGTACACGACACTTGGTCATCAGTGCTTCAAATGATTTTTTTTGGTCTTTTTTCACCTCTACAATCCATCTCGTATTTGATTCAGAAAAGAGTTTAACGTCAGCTCGCTCAGATGTGCCAACATTCGTCAGATCTACAGTTGCTCCTTTATTGCCACCGATGGCCATTTCTGCAAGACAAACGGCGATGCCCCCTTCACTGACATCATGACAGGCGGCAAGGTAGCCCTTTTCAATGACAGCAAGAAGTCCTTTCATGCAGGCAGTTAAGACGGCAAAATCGGTCTTAGGAACGCTTCCCCCGTCGACGTTCATTAGGGCGTGGTACTCTGATCCACCGAGTTCTCTTTTGGTTCCATTACCGACTAGATATACTGGATCTTCTTCTGTTTTAAAGTCAGTGGTTATACATTTTCTAATATCCTTCACAAGACCTATTCCCATCAGTTGAGGTGTCGGTGGAACCGCAGTTTTCACGGACTCGTTATAGAAGCTCACATTTCCGGAGACAAAGGGTAGTTTCACTGCCCGTGCCGCATCACCAAGGCCGCGACATGCTTCATAAAACTCTCCCATTTTTTTCGGTTTTTCCGGGTTACCAAAATTTAGACAATCGCAGACTGAATCAGGATGGGCGCCAACAGCCACAAGATTCCGACACGTTTCATCGATAGCGGCGCAGGCACCCCAATAGGGCTCTCGTTCCATAAACCGAGGATTGATGTTAGCAGTAACCGCAAGACCTTGGAAGGATTCTTCTAAGGGTTTGAGTACGGTGGCATCACCATGGGTTTGCATACCAATAGTGCCTTGTAGCGGTTTAATGACCGTATTTCCTCGTACTTCGTGATCATACTGACGGATGACCCATTCCTTTGAGGCAATATTATGAGACGAAAGCAACTGTTGCAGTGTGTTGTTAAGGTCAGGTAATGGGAAGTCAGGATCACCCGCTCTTTCCTTTTGTTGGGGGAGTACATATGGTCGCTGGCAGGTGTCGTAGACGGGACCAGCAGTGAAAAAAGCCATATCCATCTCAAGAATCTTTACATCTTTGTAAAATACACGCGTTACTTTTTCGCCAATAACTTTTCCCACAACTGCCGCAGTGACATCCCATTGTTTACAGATATGTAACACGTTGTCTACATTTGCTGGATCCACAAGAAACATCATCCGCTCTTGACTTTCTGATATCCAGATTTCCCAGGGAGACAACCCCTCTTCTTTCAGGGGTACCTTATCCAAATGAATTTCGGCGCCAAATCCCGCATCATAGGCAAGCTCACCACAGACACAAGATAAACCGCCACCGCCAAAATCCTTCAATCCTTCTAAGAGCCCCTTTCGATTACATTCTAAGGTGACGTGGATGACTGGTTCTTTGGTGATAGGATCCCCCACTTGAACTGCTGATCGACTGCTCTCTTCACTTTCATCAGTAAGCTCTGCAGATGCAAAGGTAACTCCATGAATGCCGTCCCTTCCTGTTTTTCCGCCAACATAGACATAAACATTCCCTGGTGCCTTTGCACGACTGTGAATTAACTCCTCTTTTTTCATGATGCCAACACAGCCGACATTTACCAGACAATTGCCCGTGTATCCAGGATGAAAGTAGACTTGTCCAGAAAGTGTGGGAATACCAATACGATTTCCGTAGTCTCGTATGCCATCGACAACCCCTTTAAACAAAAAGCGAGGGTGTTTCGTTCCTTTAGGTACTTTGTCAGTAGGAAGATCAAGCGGTCCAAAAAACAATGGGTCGATATACGCGATAGGCTGAGATCCCATGCATACGATATCGCGAACAATGCCGCCTACTCCTGTTGCCGCACCACCGTACGGTTCAACGGCAGAGGGATGGTTATGTGATTCTAATGCCGCACAATAATAATGATTCTTGTCAAACTCAATAACGCCTGCATCTTCTCGAGCAACAATGCGCCTCTCTTCAATACCAAAGACGTGTTGTTGTAAGGGAATTTTTGATGATTTATAGCAGCAGTGCTCAGACCAGGCTTGGCCAAGCGCTTGCAGTTCAATATCAGTGGGACGGCGCTTTTTCTTTTGAAAATAATCCTTGATACGCTTCATTTCTTCAAGGGCGAGGGCGAGACCCATAGTTGTACTGATTTCTTTGAGCTGTTCATCTGTTGCTGAGAGAAGATCAACCTCATAGACATCAGGAGCAGATGTTTTCTTTTTTAGTAGCGTTTCAACAGCCATCGTGCTTCCCCCTCACCTACTTTTTTTGTATTTTGATGCCATAGGTATGAATGACGGGATTGGTGAGTAATCGTTGGCACATCTGTTCTACTTGCGTTTGTACTTCTTGTTCACTTGATGCATCGATTAGTAGGTCGATAGTTCTCACGGTTTTTGCTTCTTTGACGCCGGTAAAACCAAGTAAATGGAGTGCCTTCAGTGTGTTTGTTCCCTCGGGATCTGAAACCCCTTTTTTCAGCCCAATGGTTACTTGCGCCTCATACATAAAAACCTGAGCCAGACATATGAGAATGTATTGATTAAATTATCGTTTTCACCCTTTCTACTAGTTATATTCAAAGATGCTGCTTTCTTACCAAATACGCATCTGTTATGGTGTTTCGATCAATGGTACTACTCTCGTAACAGCAGCAACCAAGCACTGCCTACTAAATTTCACCTGAGGTGCGAGTCCGTCTCTACAAAAATATTGTCTAATGGGAGAAAAACAGAGTCTGGAGCACCGTTCGCCGGTTCCTACCTTGAGGTTCATGTTATACCGGTAATTTTAAAGGATGAAATGGCGGGGTGTAGGATATCCCAACTGCCATCAGAATTCGCTAGTCAATGATACTATTTACTTTCTTTTTGTAACTTACATGTATGCTGCTCCATCAGCACATTGGCAATATAATGCACCATTACATCATCATTGCCCTTATCGCCTTCTTCAATTGCTTCGCAATAGTTGATCTTATCTCTTAGTTCTACATAAAACATGGGGAATTTGTTTTTCATTAATATCCCATTCATTACAACGCGTGACGTTCTTCCGTTCCCATCAGAAAACGGATGAAGTCTTACTAATTTATTGTATGGGCACACAGAAATACAAAAATCGTCTTTTTTGTTTAATTTTGTGCCCTTATAAATTTCAAGCTAAACGCCTCAGGTTTAACCGTATAAATCCTATTCTTATTGCGCAATGAGTTAGCGTAGGGGGAAAGAATTTGAACACGTGGATGTTAAAATCAGACCAGGTTAGGATTGAAATGCAGTATGAATGAAAGTAGATGAACACCCCAAAACCAAACCCTAGAGTTTGAATGAAGGCTAGATCTCGGATTTTAAACAGAATTGAAAGAGGTTTTTACTTTGGTGCAGGACGCTGATTTTGAACGGGGATAAGAAGTGATGAGTGCCGTTAAGGTGGAAAAACGTTAGATGACAAAATGTCATTTTGACAGTTTGTCACTCCGGTTGTTTTAACAGAATAGGTATATAAAGTAGTAATGACAAAGTAAACCATGCTAATATATAACAAAGTATTATATTACTAAAAAAGGTGGTGAACGATCTCATGAGAGGAGAGAAACGTAACAATAATGCATTTGCGTCTCAGCCAGAAGCCTATCGATTTTTTTCGCTTTCTATATTTTCCATAGTGTGTATGCTTGTTCTCGCTAGTTTTACGGTAGTATTTATGGTTCTGCCGGAACAGGCTGCTGCTGACGCTGCGCCAGAAGGAAGTTGGCTCGGTATCGATAGCAGTTATTTGTATTCACAGTGTCATCCTACAGGAGGATCTCTTGCTCATCTACTCCCTGATGCACTTGATGGTACTGATTATTGGGAGTGCAGAAGTAAAACACCTCATTGGTTTATCATAGATCTTGGTTATACATATTCTATTTCATCGATTCGTGGCCGTTCAAACTCTCAAAAGGATCCAACTTCTGTAAATATATACATAAGCACTGAAGCAGACCGTTTTGAGGACGCCTCAATAGAGAGACTTGACTTGAGTAATAGCGCTGCGTGGATAGAAACATCAGATTTTGATACCACAAACGGCCGGTATGTCAAAGTAGAGATAGAATCCACAGAGGATATAAACGGAGAACTACAATTCGGCGGAGTATTGTCTTTTTTCAGCATCTTTGATATCTTTGGTGATCCATTGTATGACCGACAACCTGTCCATTTTTTTGACCGTGCTGATGATCTTGATAAATGGGACTGTAACGAATATGGGCTCATGGCGGATGGTGAGGATCAATCGTATGCCTATACAACAACAGATGCTGATGTTCAACTGTTGTCTTCAAACAACTGTACACGGACAAGTGGACTGATAGTGAAGGTAGAACTTCGTTGTAACGGATATTATGCAAGTGGTAAAACGGTAGCTACCGACATCCAACTCATACCTGTATTTGGTGGAGATACTGATGGGGATATTTACCAATATGATGCTCCTGCAGACGAAGGTGCGTGGTCTGCATGGTTTGACATTACCGATGATGCAAATGGACCTGGGTCCTGGGCATGGGAGGACATTGATTCGTTAGGGTGTAAAGTCAAACCAATCCCCTCAATAGACGCCTCTTTTAAAGTATATTGTTCAAAGGTTGATCTGCGCGTCACATACATACCTGTTGCCGATGCACAATTTACCCCTTCAGATGCAACCCCTGATCAAGGTGTTGAGGTAACCCTTGATGCAAGCGACTCAGATGGTGCAGGTACATTAAGTTACAGTTGGGATTTCGATAATGATGGTAACCCAGACGATACAGGGTCTTCCGTAGAACACTCATTTACCTTTGCTAAGCGGCATACCGTCAATTTAACGGTTACTGATAGCGAAAAGACAGTATCATATAAGGAGTCAGTGGTTACGGTCAAACAAAAAATATCTGTTGTCAACAACAGCAAAAACGATGGTATCAACTATATAGCCTGGGGTGCTACTGCGTCGATATTAGCGAGTGAGCTCGCTTCAGATCTAGGTCTTGATGCAGGAGATATCATTCGTAAGTTCGATCCTGGTACCGGTGACTGGTCAACCGTAGAATACGTGGCTGGCGCGAGTGAGGAAGAAGGTGGAGAGGATGACTTTATTATTAACCGATGGGATCATGTGCAAATTCACACAGCATCTAATCGTAGTTGCTCTTTCACTCCCGATGATATGGTTGATACGACTCAACAAAAAACAATGGAATTCAATAGCACGAACGAGAATTATAATTATATCACCTGGAGTAACGATTTTTCTATTACTCCTGCTAACTTTGTTGCCAGTCTAAACAGTACTAATTTTGGTGGAAAAAACATCGAATTTATGGTTTACGACTCAACAACAAGCACCTGGAAAACCTACAATGCCAAGTATCCTGATTTTGCAACACTTACCAGTATTGCACCATACGATGTCATCTGTTTCAGAGCACCCGGGTTTGATCCTATCGACTATGACACTGATGATTGGTCAAGTTAAATAAAAAATATATAAAAAAGGAGAGTGAAAACCCTCTCTATGAAAAAACATGAAACAAGAAATAAACCCCTCATCAAACTAACATCACATCGATTCTTTTCTTTTACTATAGTGTGTATGCTTTTTATCGCCAGTTTCACCGTAGTAATTATGGTTCTGCCGGATCAGGCAACGGCTGCTGCTGCAGAAAAACAATATGTTTCATATGCTGCTAGAGATACATATACTTCCGAATACTATCCAGATAATGAATATGGGTACGAAGAGGTGTTAATAGTCGATCCAAGACATGGAGCTCTACCTTCATCACACCAAATAAATCATTTTTTTGTTTACATGTCCGTGTCGAGCATTCCAAGTAATGCCTATATTTACTCAGCAGACTTATCATTATATTGTTGGTATAAATCTGGATCTGGAACTCACTATCACTATTGTTATCGAGTAAGTAGTTCCCAGTCGCTTTTTTCCGAAGCCACTACAAATTGGAATAATGAACCAAGTTACGATACATTTGAGGATTCTGTAACTGCGGGAACCGGGTGGAAAACGTGGGATGTCAAAGATAGCGTTGAAGCCTATATCACTGGGAGTGACATTAACCGTGGGTGGTTTATTAAAGATAGTGCAGAGCCTGACCTTGCCAACTATGTAGTCAAATATCATTCAGACGAATATGGCACTCAAAGCTTACGTCCAAAATTAGAAGTTGCGTATTGTGTGCCAGCAGACGTCCAAACAAATGCAGCAACATCAGTAACATCAACAAGTGCCACCTTAAATGGGGTAGTGGTTGATGATGGTGGAGATGAATGTTCTTACGCCTTTAGACATAGACTTTATGGCGACGCTTATGGGACGGGAAAAATTGTTTATACAGGTACGTTAGAAACAAATGACCCTTTTTCTAAACCGATTGGAAGTCTCGATGAAGGACGGAGATATTGTTTCCAACCAATCCTTAATAACGACGCTGGACTTAGTGACTGGGGAACCGAACTCAGTTTTCTTACCGCACCAGGAGCGATGACTGAATTTACGGCAACGCCATCTGGTGTACGTCAGATTGATCTTTCTTGGACCAATGGTGCTGGTGGTGACGGCGCGTATATTGAATATAGTCTAACCGACGATGCTTCCTGGAACCCTGGAGACCATACAAAAGTCGATGGTGGTGATGGGCTTGTTGCCGGTACCAGTTATTCGCATACAAGTCTCGATGTGAATGAAAGTTATTACTACAAGGCATGGCCGTATGCTTCAGATGAAACATGGACATCAGATGGAACTGATATAAAACCTTACGGTACTGAAACATCTGTAATAAATGATCAAACAGAAGATTTTCCCGGTCAATGGTTTGTTGTTGGTAGCAGTAATCTCCACTCCTGTTGTGAGGGAGAGAGTCCAGATCTTGAGGCAGCGCTTGATGGAACCAATGTTTGGTCTCATAATGTTGATGAAACTCATTGGTTTATTATTGATCTTGGAACGAATTACACCATCGGATCGGTAAGAGGGCGATCATTCTCTGCTTCTGATCCAACAAAAGTAAACATCTATGTAAGTAGAAACTCGACCTTTTCAGAGGGAACTGCAGAAGAGGACAGGGCAGCAAGTGACATTTCAACATGGCAAGACACTGCCGATTGGGTAACAGTAGATTCCACTGATAAGGACGGACGGTACATTAAAGTGGAGATAACTGACACAGAACATGAAAGCAATTATATTATGTGGGGGAAGCCTCTTGATATGGGATTTAACATTTTTGATGTCTTTGTTTCCAATTGTCTTCCTGAGATGAAATGGTCATCAAACACCTCAACACCCGATTCTGGTTCACCCATAAGCTTTGATGCCAGTGAATCTTTTGATAAAGGAGGATCCATTACTTCATATAAATGGGATTTTGATAACGATGGATATACCGATCAAACAACGGCAGACCCAACTACGACCTTTTCATATAATATTTCAGGTGTATATTATCCAACTGTTACTGGTGTAGACAATGCCAGTTCAGAAAACGAAAGCCAAGCACTTGCCGTTACGGTCAAACAAAAAATATCTGTTGTCAACAACAGCAAAAACGATGGTATCAACTATATGACCTGGGGTGCTACTGCATCGATATTAGCGAGTGAGCTCGCTTCAGATCTAGGTCTTGATACTGGAGACATCATTCGTAAATTTGATCCTGGTACTGGTGACTGGTCAACGTGGTTATATATGGTTGGGATCGACGAGCCAGGAGGTGAACGTGATTTTACGGTTAACCGATGGGATCATGTGCAAATTCACACTAACTCTGATCATATGCATTCCTTTACCCCCGATGGTGAGGTAAACACATCTCACAACACAACGATGATATTTGATGATATCAACGAAGGATACAATTACATTACTTGGAGTAATGATTTCGCTATCAGTCCTGAAAATTTTGCAGCAAGTTTGGGTGGTAGCGGGGTTGCAGGAGAAAACGTTGAATTTTACGTCTATAAACCTGCAACAGACACATGGCTAAACTATAACCCAAAATATCCTGATTTTGCAACACTTACTAGTATTGCACCATACGATGTCATCTGTTTCAGAGCACCAGAGCACGCCAATATTTATTACGACACTGATGATTGGTGAGTAGGTTGGACAATAAGTAATTCGTTCTCCTCTATTTTTACTATCTAAAACACGACAATACATTTAAAAACTGGGCATTTATTATAATCACTCTGACAATTGAGGAGGGATCTCTGTCTATTTCACGCCAACAAGAAACGTGGCCATACTAACTGCTGTCGTTCTTGTCCTTCAGCTTGTGCTTTTACCTTGTGTTATAGGAGCAAAACATCAGACCGTATACGGTTATGTCGATTATAGTGATGGCTCTCCTGTTCCTAATGGAGTCGCGGTTCTTATTACCAATCCAAAAACAGGCGATAATAGGACCCAATATACCACAAACGCTGTTGGTGGCCATACAGGATTATATCATTTAGACGTTTTTGATATAGATGCGGATGAAGGTGATATTGTGTATGTCAATGTCTCCTATGGTGGATGTGAAGGAAATAATTCGGTAACGGTGGGCAAAGGGCCTTCAAAAATTTGTAATGTAACCATCACTGGCAATCTTCCTCCTATAGTTCCCGAACAACCATCGGGAGAAACAGCAGCCTATAAAAACACCGTTCTTGCCTTTTCTACACAAACAACCGATCCCGATAATCCTGCTGATCAAGTGAAGTACGGGTGGGATTGGAGTGGTGATGATGCCGTTGATGAATGGACTGAGTGGTACGATTCTGGTGAGACCTGCAATATGACACACGCCTGGCAACAAGCAGGAACCTATCCTGTCAAAGTAAAAGCAAAAGACGTCCACGGTGCAGAACGGGGGTTAGCATGGTCAGATGCACTGACTGTAACTATCAGTAACCCACCAGGTACGGACGAAAACGAGGCACCAACTGCTAGCTTCTCATATACTCCAACAAATCCTCTGACCGATGAGACCATCACGTTTACTGATGCGTCTACTGACGATGGAACCATTGTCAATTGGACGTGGGACTTTGGTGACGATACCGGATCGTATGAACAGAACCCTGCCCATGCATATACAGATGAAGGAAGCTATGTTGTCGTACTTGCTGTTACTGATAACGAAAACGAATCTGATACGACACAACAAACCATCACGGTCACTGAAGAACCAGCAACATCCGATTGGGAACAGACAGAAGAAGTCACGCTTGCCCATTCCTCTCAAAATAATGGCATTAACTACCTGGTATGGCGAGGAGCGGCCATTAACGTAAGCGCTCTTGCCGAAAAAGCACAACTGTCTGCAGGTGAATCTATCAGCATTTTTGATGCAACAACAGGAGAATGGCTGACGTATATCGTTGGAGAATCTAGTGTAACAGAGACATTTATTATTAACCCATGGGATGTTATCATCATCTACTCTACGTCTATGAAAACGATTTCAGTGGACATTTCAGCACAAGACAATATCCCACAGTCTCTCAGGCTGTCATATTCCTATGACGAGGAGAGCAAGACGGGCAATAGTGGATATAATTTCTTTGCCTGGCCGGGGGGAGATCTTTCAATTACAACCTTTGTCACTTCCTATGATTTGGCAGGAGTCAATATCGAAATCAGCATCTATGGTGTAGCGACCAGCTCTTGGAAAACCTATAACCCTTCACTTCCTGCGGACTTCCAAGATACGTTTGACATCCATCGTTATGATATTGTATGTATCAAACTTTCACAATTTTCAAAGGAGAGGACGCTGATCATATGAAATACTCCGTGGTTTTGAGGAATAAACATCTTGTCATTATCTTCGTCTCTCTTCTGGTTATCGCGTTCTCATTTAGCATTTCTTATACCCCTCTTGCTAAAGGAGATCTTGGCGGTCCGTATTATGTGAGAGGATATATTAAACAATGGAATGGCACCGCGGTACCGTCCGGTGTTACCGTCACGATTACCAACAACGAAAATGATAATTCGGGGACTGCCACTACCACTGGCAGTAATGGTGCGTATCAAATTGATGTTGGAAAAGACTCCGGATTTGATTGTACCAATGGTGATCAAATCGTCGTGAATTGTAGTTACAGTGGTCAAGTGGGAGAAAATGACACCACGGTTGATACCAGTGATACCTTTGCGTGGTGTAATTTAAGCGGTGGTACACGCTTGCAAAACCAAAGCCTGTCCATTAATGTTTCACCGTGGAACTGGGCGGCAGGATCCATTGATTATGGTAGTTGGAATGCCACGAGTAATACGTACTTCAATCTCACCAATCAAGGAAACGTCAACATCAACGTGAAGATTCATGGATACAACATCTCGTATGGTGGTAATTATTGGAATCTTACCTCTTCTGTTGGTGTCAATAATTATACGTTAAAGTATCAAAAGAGTGGTGCAGGTACCTGGACGGCCATTGGTCTGGCGAACGCAAGTTTTGTCACTGATCTTGAATTCAATTCCGATTACTTTGACTACACCTTTTGGCAAAAATTTGGATTAAACCTCTCGATGCCTACCTCAGTAGCACCAACGCCCAGTGGTAGTTTAAGCACAAGTGTGAGGTTTTGGTCTGAACTTGCATAAGAAAACACATGTATTAAGCATACAGGAGTAGAAAAAGACATGAATCATCGATTAGCTGTCACGAGCGTCTTTCTGCTTACCGGTCTCTTTCTTTCTCCAGTAGCATCTGCAGCCATTTTTGTTTCCCCTGCCGAGATGTGGGTTCCTATGGAAAACGGTTT
This sequence comes from Thermoplasmatota archaeon, assembly GCA_016932245.1. Taxonomy (GTDB): domain Archaea; phylum Thermoplasmatota; class E2; order DHVEG-1; family DHVEG-1; genus JAFGDG01. The sequence continues at coordinate 484 of JAFGDG010000131.1, read as the reverse complement.
TATCGACGGGAATGCCAGCAAAACGATTACGGTAAAAAATACCTATGACTACAACGTCTCGGTGAAGGCATGGATGCTCCACCCTGATATTATCGAATGGATGCGGCCTAATAAAACGTTGATTGATAATATATCGTGGGTTTCTATTGAGCCATCACAGGTTATTATCCCTGCCAACAGTCAAACCCAGTTTTTCATTGCCGTGCACATTCCTAATGAAAGCAAGAATCAGACGTATGATCAACACTGGGAAACTCGTGCTGCGCTGCAAATTGATGCGGTTTCAGCCAATGATTCTAAAACGATGAAAGAAGGGTATCTTGTTCGGGTGTATATTGATCCTCCAGCTACGCCAGTACCTCCCAGTGATGACGGATCTTTTTTATCACCATTTATCATGATTAATCTTGGTATTGCCATTATTGCCATCATCATTGTTGTTTCCCTTTATCTGTTCCGTCGAAGAAGCTACTAATTCCTTTTT
>JAFGDG010000130.1 GCA_016932245.1 Thermoplasmatota archaeon | reverse complement strand
GATATGACCATTACGTTGTTTTTTAATGGAACGGTAAGTTTTTGAAAGCCCATTTGTTTTAGACCTGTGTCATTATGAAAATTGATCCCTGGAGCTCTACAACATATCAGGATTATGCACGTCTTCGTGATGAATTTGGCATTGAAGAATTTACTGAAGATCTTTGGAAAGATTTACCACACCCTCACAAACTCCTCAGACGAGGCGTTGTCTTTGGGCATCGAGACTTCCAACGCGTTTATGACGCAGTGAAACAAAAGAAAAAATGGGCAATTCTCACAGGACTCATGCCTTCGGGTCGTATGCATCTTGGCCACAAGATGGTGATTGATGAAGTCATTTATTATCAAAGTATCGGTGCAGATATTTTCATCGCAGTTGCTGATATCGAAGCGTTCGCAACTCGAGGATATAGTCTAAAAGAAACAAAAGAATTAGCATTAACCGAGTACATACCCAATTATATCGCGTTAGGATTGAAACCAGAACGTTGTCACATCTATTTTCAATCAACCAACCAAGATGTCAAAGATTTAGCATACATTCTAGGAAAAAAAGTTAACTGGTCACAGATGGTTGCTACCTATGGATTCACCGGGACTACCAATATGACTCACATTTTTTCACCACTGGTCCAAACGGGCGATATTCTACATGTGCAGCTGAAAAAGTTTGGTGGGGTACGGCCAACACTTGTTCCTGTGGGTGTCGATCAGGATCCCCACATGCGATTAAGTCGAGATATTGCACAAGCCCATCGTTTTTATAATGTGACCGTGACAAAAGACGACAAAATTGGCGTCTTTGTCAAAGTTGACGAAGGTGTCAAAGAATTGCTTGGTCAGGCAGAAAAAATCATCCGTTCTCTTGGATTTAACAAACTCAAACGAATTACAGATTACAAGGCAATATACATTGAGGATGCAAGAAAAGAAGATATCGAAGGTATTGACCAACAATTGGCTAAAACAGAACCAGCATTAGGGGGATATGGATTTCTCCAACCATCCGCTACCTTCCATCGATTTATTACGGGACTTACTGGAGAAAAAATGTCTTCGTCGAAACCAGAAACCGCAATTTTCCTTACCGATAACCCAGTCGACGCGATAAAAAAAATCATGCATGCAAAGACGGGGGGAGCAGTAAGTCTCGAGGTACAAAAGAAAGAAGGAGGAAAACCCGACGAATGTGTCGTCTATGAGCTTTTCTTATATCACTTAACAGAGAATGACAATGACTTAGCAGAGATTTATCGCTCTTGTAAAACGGGAGAACGCATGTGCGGCCATTGCAAAAAGGAAGCCGCACATTGCATGGAGAAATTCCTTACCGATTTAGCGGAAAAACGGAAACGAGCAGCATCTAAGATAAAAGACTATCTCTAGCCATAGGCAGTGTACAATCCTTCATCAGTAGCAAGTTTTTCAAAGGCAGCATCGAGTTTTTTCTGTTTAGTTGACAACGTCTGATGCAAATGCGTAAAAGACAGAGGTGCCGTTGACGCATGACCTCTCACAGGCATACGAATGCCTAAATCTTTTTTCTTCCCCCGCAGCGCAGTTTCAAAAATAGTGCGCGGATGAATGCCTTTCTCAACATTCTTCAGGATCTTAGACAGATTCCCTTGTACAATACCAAAATCACCAGCATAGTTGGAGAGTTCTCTATCAATATCCTCATCAACAGAGCGGGCAATTTTTCCACCAACGCCGTGAACGTCAAAGGGATTCTTTTGATATTCTTTTAGTAAATAGATGCCCACCTCAGGGTGAAGGATATAAGAATCATGTGAAAAGCATTCGCGATCTTTTCCAAAAAGCGCTTTCCACCCAGTGGGATGATGCTCTGCATCCTGGATAATATCATGTAACGTTTCGTTTCTTGTCTTAATAGTCACGAATATCTATCCTGCTATAGAACGTGTAGTATTTAAGGATGTTTTTCATTATCCTATTTCTGTAGGCATAGTTGGTGGTGGAAATGCTTGTTGAAGAAGCAATGACCAAAAATGTAATCACAATTCATAAAGAAAAAACAGTACTTGACGCGTGCAATATGTATCAAGAACGCAAGGTAGGTTGTTTATTAGTAACTGACAGTCAAGGCGACTGTGTGGGTATTGTAACAGAACGGGATATTATCGAACGAACGATTTGTGCACACTATAACCCAGAGCAAACACAAGTTTGTAACATCATGACTTCAGATATTAAAACAGTCCCTGCAAAAGCAAAGCTCGAAAAAGCAGTTGAAATCATGAATGAGTATAACATCAAAAAATTGCCTGTCCTTCAAGAGGGAGAGGTGGTTGGTATCATAACAGTAACAGATCTTTCACGAGCGTTGCCACAGTTAACAAAAAGGTCTATGGAGAACAAAATAAAGCCAATATGGAAAGAATAGCACGGTCCTTTAGACGTTTACCCAAATGATAGGAATGTCCTTGGGGACTTGCTTTTTATGTTTCGTTTGTTTTTGTTCTTCCAAAAACTACATCCCCTTTCTGAGTTTTAATGCCAGTGCTCGGGCACGGTTTCCAACAACAAGAACTTTTGCGACGAGTTCCATTTCTTTTGCTTCTTCAGGGGTTGAGATTTGACCGACTATCATCATTTTTTATCACTCCTCAATCCTTACTTTGTCTGTTTTGTTTAAAAGGTGTTGTTGTACAGGTCTATCCCAGCATCTGTACAGTTGTAGCCATAAATAGAAAAGAAGGGAAATTTTAAGATTTTAGAGAGAGGTTTCGTATGGCTTTAATGCTGACATTAAGTCGACATTATACCAAATAAGCCTTGATGTATAAGGGGCAATCCTCAAAACTCTTTTGATTAATAAAAAAGTTATTGTAATTTATTTATCTCCAAAAATATTGTCAATCATCCACTGAGGATCAAAGGGAATTTGGTCTTCATATCCTTGACCAACGCCGATGAACAATAAGGGTTTTCCAATAGTATACGCAACAGACAATGCACTCCCCCCCTTAGCATCAGTATCCACTTTTGTCAGGATAACCCCATCAATACCCACAATTTCATTAAATCGCTTTGCCTGCTCAACGGCATCATTTCCCGCGAGGGCATCGCCGACAAAGAGAATTAAATCTGGTTTTGCTACTCGCTTGATTTTTGCCATTTCATCCATAAGGTTGGTATTGGTTTGCATACGACCAGCGGTATCCAGTAACACCACGTCTTTGCGTTTTGCTTTTGCATGTTCAATGGCATCATAGGCAACAGCAGCAGGATCCGCGCCAGGACCATGTTTGATGATTTTTACCCCGACGTTCCCTGCGTGAATACTCAACTGTTCAATCGCACCTGCTCGGAAGGTATCTCCAGCAGCCATAACACAGGATTTCCCCCGTTTCTTTAGCAGGGTAGCAATTTTTGCAATAGATAAGGTCTTTCCACTACCATTGACACCAACAAACATGATAACAACAGGTTTTTTACTGGTGTCAATGACCTCATCAAAATCAATCTCACTTGCTTTCAAGACATGGGCAACGGCATTTTTGAGAACTTGTTCAACCATCTCTCCAATCTTTGACCGTTCAAAAGAGATGTGCCGCAATTCTTCTTTAATATCTTTTTTAATAGATTCGATAACAGAATACGCAACATCTGATTCTAACAGACCAACTTCAAGACCCCATAGCATTTCGTCAAGTTTTTCTTCACTAATGCCTCGTGTCGGTTTCTTTTCTCTTTTTACGACTTCTTCGATACTTTTTTTCGTCCGCAGGACATGTTGCAATTCCGTCTCAATGCTCGCTTCAATTTGTTTGTCAAGCTCTTCTTCACGTTTTTTCCGCTCTAGCGCAGATCGTTTTCTGCGTGCGTGTCGTGGCTCTTCAGCAGGTTTTTGAGGTAGTGCTTTTTTCTCCCCAATTGGTTCTTCCTTGGGAGGCATTGAAATGGGCGATTTAGGAGTAACTGGTTGTGACTTCTGAACGGGTTGTTTCTCTGCTTCTCGTATTGGCCGTTCTTGTACTGGCACTGATTCCGCTGTCGGTTCTTCTGTTGTTGCTTCTTGAACCTCTGGTTTGGATGCTGATGGTTTGTAAGGATCTTTTTTTTCTTCTCTTTGCAATTCTCCTTCTAATTCTGCTTCGAGTTGTTCTTCAAATTTTTTGAGTTTTTTCTTCAAAAATTTAAACATTATCCATACCTAGTGAACTACCGGTTTTGTTCAGTAGCAAGCTTTTGTGCCTTCTCAGAAACTTCTTGTGCCTCCGTTTGTACTTGCTGAATCATCGATGACAATTTTTCTTGTGTTTGTTGCAATTGCTCTATCCGCTCATCAATTTTTTTCATAGCGTCCTCTGCGGTCTTTTCGGTGACAATACCACTACCGATATCAAACAATACTTTAGCTGGATCGGCGGCTTTTGCATACACAAAAGTACTCCCTCCAATAGGCATCACAAGCTCTGCATCTTTCTCCTGTTGTTGAAGATGATCGACCGTAATCTTTGCCTTCGCATAATCATTCATAGCTGCTTGCACATACGACATTTGAGTGTCTAATAGAGAAAGTTGTTCCTTATAATACTCAATTAACGCCATATATCTTGATAACTCTTCATCTTTCGTCATACTATTCCTCTATCTGCTGGTGTCACCACCAAATGAAGAAGGTATTATTAATGTATTTCTTTTATGATTCTACAAACAAATAGTTTTAAAGCCACATCGACATTTCATAGTGTAGATACGTACAGGAAGACGATATGGAAACACAATCGCGCTGTATAACTGGAATTGAGGAATTGGATGCAGAATTAAATGGTGGCATTCCTACTGGCAGTACAGTTATCGTGGCAGGGCCAAGTGGCGTGGGGAAGACCACGACCTGCATGCAATTTTTGGCAAATGGAATCAAATTAGGAGAAAAAGGTGTCTTTTTTACTGCTTCTGAGCCTGTTGCACGACTTATCAATCACCTAGATGGGTATGACTTTTTTACGCAAAATCTTATCAACGAAGGAAAATTAAGCATTATTGACATTTGGAGTATTAGCGATCGCCTTGGACTCAATACTGAGCATTACTCAATTGAGGAGGCGAATGTCCTCTTTGAAGTCATACGAGATATTACCAAAGAACTTGATGCAAAACGATTGGTACTTGACTCTATTACTTCCCTCTGCTATCGCCTGCAAACACGGGAGATGATCAGAGACTTTATCTTTAAATTAGGATCATTTATCGCTGCTATCAACTGTACAACGTTACTTACCTCAGAAGTACCGCCTCGCGTATTCAAATACTCTCAATACGACATTGAGGAGTTTATTGCCGATGGCATTATTTTTATTGGGGACATCGAACGGAAAGGAGATTTAGTCAGAACTCTGCAAGTGATTAAAATGCGGGGTACTGCTCATAATCGGACGAAATTTGCCATGACGCTTTCTTCAAAAAAAGGCGTTGGCTTATCGCCATTGTTAAAAGCATATGTCAGTCCAGAGCATCGACCAATGCCACTTGTTAAATCCTCTACTGGTTTTTTATAATCTCTTCTGTTAACTTTCTATAGGTGAGTGCAATCTCTTCTGCTTTCTGTTTGCTTTTTGATTCCGAGTATACTCTAAAAATAGGCTCTGTTCCCGATGGCCTCATGAGCACCCATCCATCAGCAAGATATAGTTTGACACCATCTGTTTCATCAACTTCTTTGACCCGAGGATCGTCTTTGGTTTGCGCTACCAAGGTCTCCATAACTTTTTCTTTAATATTATCAGGACAAGCCATCTTTATTTTATAGACTTCATATTTTGGTATCTCGTCGATTAATTGAGATAACGGTTTGTGCTCTTTAGCCATAATTTCAAGAATTTTCGCAATAGACATGGCAGAATCTCGACAATATTGGAGCTCAGGAAAAATGAGGCCACCATTTTCTTCCCCTCCAAAGACTGCGTTTTGTTCGATCATAACACGTGCCACTATGGGAGAACCGACTTTAGTATGGACTGCAACGCCGCCATTTTCTGCAACCACGTCGTCAAAACAACTGGAGGTAGTAACAGGAGTTACTGCAACGCCGCCATGGTGTTTTTTGGTCTCATATTTACATCCTAACGCCAAGGTTTTATCTCCCCAAATATATGTGCCCTTCTCGTCAACAAAAATGGCGCGATCAGCATCGCCGTCTTGTGCAGCACCAAGATCTGCACCAACCTGAGGTACAGTCTTTATGAGTTCAGTAAGATTTTCAGGCAACGGCTCAGAATTATGACCTGGAAATAAGCCATCGGGCGCACAATATAACGGAACAATGTTGCATCCCAATTGTTTTAATAACGCTGGAGTAACAACACTTCCTGCTCCATTTCCACAGTCAAGCACGATATGAAACTTTTTCTTTTTAATGGCCGCGACATCAACCGTTGCTAAAATGCCTTTAATGTAGAGATCAATTGCTCCATCCCAAGAGGTGTGTTTTCCAACCTGCTTCCACGTTGCCAGGGTAAACGATTTGGAAAAATAGATGCGTTCAATTTCTTCTTCCACATCTTTAGAAAACTCAGTTCCGTCAGCAGCTACTCCTTTAATACCATTAAAGTGCGGTGGATTATGAGATGCAGTAATAATGACTCCCGAATCAAACTTCTTTTCTCGTACCGTATATTGCAACGTTGGTGTAGGAACCAGCCCCACATCAACAACATCACACCCTGTCGCAAGAAGTCCTGCCGCAATAGCATTTTTTAGCATATCATTTGAAAGTCGTGCGTCGGTACCAATGGCAACCTTTGGTCGTGTAGTCTTCTTCGTTAAATAGGTTCCCCATGCTTTTCCGATCCCGAGGGCAAGATCGGTGTTCATCTCTTCATTTACAACGCCTCGAATACCATTAGTCCCAAAGAGCTTTGTCAATCACAACACCCCAATAAAGATGATAACGGAGAACGGTAACAGTACAACGCCATAAATAGATTTTGTGTGCACCAAAAGAAGAGAACAAGCATCATGACGATTGTAAGGGATTTCCTATCTGTTTCTTTGGATACTCCTTTGGAATAGATTGCGTCCACTGCACATCCTGTTCCAGCGAGGTCTGTGCGTGAACGATTTCATTATCTCCAACAACTACTTTTTTTAACGTAGACGCTTGACCTATTCGCACGTTTTCACCGATGACACAGTCAGAAAGAGTAACTCCTTCCCCGACATGTACATTGTCATAAATGATGCTTGAATGCACTTGTGCATTTTTACCGATGGTAACATGATTGCCCAGACAGGAATGGTGGAGATGACCGCCTACCTTACAATGTTCTCCCACATAGTTGTCGAATTTATGCTTACGCAACAGAAATTGATGTACCTCAAGATAACTACTAATTCTGCCGATATCCATCCAATATCCTTGAAGTACAAAACCATAGAATTTACCGGTATCAGTAATAATCTGAGGAAAGATCTCCTTTTCCATGGAGACGAGACGTCCCGTTTCAATGTACTCTAAGACTTCAGGCTCTAAGAGATAAGCGCCCGCATTAATCAAATTTGATGGTGCGTCTTCAGGACGTGGTTTTTCAACAAAGCCCACAATCTTTCCGTCCTGTTGGGCATCAGCAACGCCAAATTCTGAAACATGTTCTACCGGCCACAGCGAAATGCTGGCAACCGCACCATGATTACGATGAAAACGTATCATCTCTGATAATGAAAGCGAACAAATGATGTCGGCATTCAACACAAAAAATCTTCCAGTAAGATATTCCTCAGCAAATTTGACTGCCCCTGCTGTTCCCAACGGCGTAGGTTCATCGTTGACTATCAGCTCTCTTCCACAATCATGATCAGCAAAATACTCTTCGATCTGCCCTTTTCGATAATTAACCGCAAGAACTACTCTATCTACTTCTGGCGGTAAGGATTCAATAAGATATGAAATCATCGGTTTATTCAAAATAGGCAATAATGATTTTGCTCGAGTATACGTCAGTGGGCGTAAGCGGGTGCCAAATCCTCCTGCAAGAATAATTGCCTCCATATGGCGCCTCTCCAGATAATATGTAGAGGATGAAGCTGGGGAACTCCTAATAAATGTTTCTCAGCCAATACTAAAAAAATTTGTAAACATTTAAATGAGAGAAATTCATTCTTACTGTGGAGTGGGATGCAAATCGAGGAAAGCAGGAAAGAAGATATAGTTAGCATATGTTTTATTTCACTCATCATCATTCTAGTTGCCGCCATTCATATCACCGGTGCGTTATGAACCGTCCGTTTTTTAGGGAAAAGCTTATAAAGAATTAGATAAGTATAGAAGTCGATTATATGGGAGCCATTATTTTCAAATCTGATGAAGAGCTGAGCAAAGCACTTCTGGGTAAAACAGGAGTCATCGCTTCCGATGAAGAATTAGCATTGCATATCATGCACCGATTCAATATCGACCGAGAGACATTGGAGACAATGCCTGCGTTTCAGCCCCATTTAAAACCCTTATTTTCTCCAGAAAAAGACAAATAGTGGGTGACCTAATAGCGTGCCCATATTTCAATGTTTTTACGAAATACATATAAGATATTTGCAGCTTTCAGGCAATGGAGGATTTTATGGCAGATGTCAGTAGACTATATTCAGACAGAGCAGGAAAAATGAGAAAGTCAGAAATTCGTGAACTGCTCAAAGTTACCCAGGATCCTGAAATCATATCCTTTGCCGGAGGGCTACCAAATCCGCAATCATTTCCTATAGACGACATCGAAAGCGTCATTAGTTCGGTGTTAAAACAACATGGAAAAACAGCACTTCAATATGGCACCACACAGGGTTTGCGAGAACTTCGTGAAAGCATTGCAGAACGATCCTGTAAAGATGGAATGAAGGTCACTGCTGATGACATCATTATTGTAAGTGGTTCTCAACAGGGCCTTGATACCGTAGGTAAGGTCTTTTTAAACCCTGGTGATACCGCGCTCGTTGGATTGCCTTCGTATCTTGGAGGAATTAATGCATTTCGAAGCTATGAGAGCAATCTTGCAGGCATTCCTCTTGATGAAGACGGTATGAGAGTAGATATATTAGAAGAAAAAATCAAAACCTTACTCAAAAATGACATCCAACCCAAATTTATCTACGTCATTCCTACCTTTCAAAATCCCGCAGGCGTCATTATGCCTGAATCACGGAGAAAAAAGCTTGTCGATATTGCCAATGAATACGATTTGGTAATCGTAGAAGATGATCCTTATGAAAAACTACGATTTGACACCGACCACATCAAACCCATTAAAGCTTTTGACGATGAAGGGCGCGTGATCTTTATGTCAACATTCTCAAAAATCCTTTCTCCTGGTTTCAGACTAGCATGGGTTGTTGCATCAGATGAATTAAAACGCAAGATGATCATCTGTAAGCAGGCATTGGATTTGTGTACCAACACCTTTACGCAATTTATTGCTGATGAATTTATACGAAATGGCTCCCTAGATTTACACATCATGAAAATCTGTGAGATGTACAAACCAAAACGGGACATCATGATGAAGTCCATGGAGAACTATTTCCCTGAAGGATATGTATGTAATAGGCCGAAAGGAGGCATGTTTGCATGGGTAACCCTTCCTCAAGGGATTGATACCGAAACTATGTTTCTTGACTCCATTAAAGCAAAAGTTGCCTATGTTCATGGCAAAGCATTCCATGTTGATGGTGGTGGCGGACGATCTATGCGACTAAACTTTTCCTATTCTAGCAACGACCAAATTGAGGAGGGAATGAAACGACTAGGTACAGTGATACAAAAAAAGTTAGAAGAAAATAAAGTTGTGTTGTAGCGAGACATGATAACAAAAACAGTAGGTGTCTTTCTTCTGTGTACTTTGCTTTGTTGTAGTCTCTTCTCGGGATGTATTCTTGATCAACTTTTTGGTACTACCTTTTCCTGGACGTCGTGGGAATGTATCGATGACGAAGGGTTCCCCAGCATACTCCTTGATTGTTCGTGTTCAGGAACAGTAACCCTGGAACTGTATGATCCTGGTAACGCCCTTGTTGATAATGAATTCTTTCTTCGAGGGAATCATGAAGCCGTCTTGCATCTTGCAGCATTTCACAATCCGATAGCACCAGGCCACTATACGCTTAAGGTATATGATAGTAATGACCAGAACATTTTTGAAAAAACATTTTCCTTTAACCAAGGCTCTCTTACCATTTCAAGCGTTGAGCCATATTGGTGGAAAGAAAAGGGATGGTCTGATACCTATTCTCTCATTGGGTTGCAAATGACAGTACATAACACCGCAGACTCCCCAATCTATCCCTACACTATAGAAGCAACCGTTGATGAAAAGATCGTACATGGTCAGATATTGCCAACATCCATGCTGCAAGAAGAAAGTAACACTATTGATGCATATCTATATCTAGAAGACGCTTCGACATCAGAAATAATGACGCTTACCGTTACAGATAAAGAAGGCAATCTCTTGGGGAGCGGTGCGTTCCCCCTGCAAGTATCACAGGTCGTATCAACAACATCCTTTAACTGGGAATATGAAGGAACCCCTCGAAGAATCACGCTCCCGTATCCCCCCTTCCTGTATAACTACTATAGTTCCATCGACCGCAATGACATTCGCCATGAAGATTATGCATTGTATGTGTTTGATGAGTATGATGATAACTATCTCGAATTATTTGTTGACCAATTGCAGAGTGGTTTAGTCCAGAGTCAAAACATCAATGCTGTTACTTTTGCTGCATCCTTTGTCCAGCATCTTGATTACAAATTGGATAGCAAAACCAACGATTCATTTGAGTATCCACGATTTCCCATAGAAACACTCTTCAATGGTGAAGGTGGTGGCGATTGTGAAGATAAAGCAATTCTTTTAGCTGCCATTCTTGATCAAATGGGATATGAAGCAGCGTTGTTTCGCCTGACCGGCCACATGGCTGTTGGTGTTCAATTAGATGAAGATGCAACAGCATACGACTATTACATCGACAACTATTATTACATTGAGACAACCAATGAACGAAGTCCCTGTGGCTTTGTCCCGCAAGACTATCGAGATAAGCAAAATCTCAGCGTCTATGAAATTTCTTCTAGACCATTACTGCTGCAAAACTGGAAAAACGGAACGGTCTCTATTTTTAAACAAACTGAACTAGGTGATTTTGTGAAAGCAACAGTCATAGTGAAAAACATGGGCAGTGATGCTGCTGAAGACATCGTTATTAGAGCAGCATTCTATAACGAACAAGGAGTTGCTTTTTCATCAGAAACAACAAGCATTGCCACCTTACCGGCAGGAAGCAGAAAGAAGGTTGTTCTTCGTGCCGACATTCCTCCAAGCATTACAACTCAATTTAAAACACAAATCTACCTTGACAATGACCTTGTCGATGAACGAGAGACAGCATCATCGTTTCCCTAGAAGAGCAGATGAATGAAATGATATACTAATGCGATAAAGTAACATTTATAAACCATCATATTGGTAATGGTCATTGCTGGGCGTAGGTGGACGGTTGACGGCGGATATCGCTGAGGAAAGTCCTCCCTCACTCTGGATCGGGAAACCGTGCAAACGGTAGGGGCGAGAGTCCTTTCAGAGACGCAGAAACGACACAGCTTGTGGATAATGCAATGATACATCTGGTGTTGAGGTCTCCGCAAGATTTGGTGAAACGGTCAATCTGATCCCGGAGCAAGTCCAAACATTGAGATCAGTTATCCAGACTGCTCATAGGTAGGACGCATAGTAGAATACCGTTTAAAACAGAAGGAGGCTTACGGCCTACACCCAGCGTTAATAAATATTATTTTTTCTAGGTTTAAATGCAAGAGCCAATTCTCTTGTACGATAAATTGTTATTTCTTTCCTTGTTTTAAAATGAGTGTCGTCGCTCCAGATACCATCAGCTTTTGAAGCAAGACATAGAGCAATAAATGGTACATCATTTTTATCTTCAATAAGTGTTATTGCGGCATTAAAAAATTCTTCATATTCTTCTTTTGGTATAATTGTAATTTTTTCAAATAGTAAATTAAAAACGATGTCAAATTTATTAGAGTTAATTTTAGCCTTTTTGCATATCAATTCCTTATATTTCGAAATTTCTTTCAAGGAATGATCTGGTGTAATAAATTGAATTGACGGAGAAAAAATGATTCTTCTCGAAATTCCATTTTTAATAAGAGCGGAAAGTATGCTACTGGTATCTATTACTAATCTCATCAAACCAGACCATGTTTTTTTGCTATTTCACGTTTAATTTTCCTTCCAATTTCAAGAGCATCTTTTTCTGTTAATTCACTTTTTAAAAGAAGATTATCTATAAGTTCAAGTTTTCGCGCTTGCTCCCACATGGCCTGTCTGGCTATCTCAGTCCATTTAATTTCCTTGTGCTTTTTAATTATCTTGTGGAGTTCTTCAGGTATTGCAAGAGTCATATTTGTCATAATTAT
>JAFGDG010000129.1 GCA_016932245.1 Thermoplasmatota archaeon | reverse complement strand
TGGGTCGTTGATTCAAAATCATAGTTTCCATGGGAATCAAATGCGAGATAACTAATCCTGCCCGAGTGAATAGCATTGATGGTATCCTCTGGTTCAAACGTCATTTCTATTGTTGTCGCTTGTTCCCGTAAAATAAACGACTTCGAATACACCAGTGCTGGTAATGCTTGTAATGATGACGGTAATCGTGTTCGTATTTGCTCAATAGATTGTTCCTTGGTTGTATGGGGGGCATGAGCATCATATTGAGTATCATAGATAGATGCTTCTCCTGCGACCATCTCTTTCATAACTATTCCAGGAGAGCATAATGCCACAAAGACCACTTCGCTACCAACATGTCCGCTGATGGTCCGACGAACCGTGAATGCTTGTCCCGGTGTAATGGTGCATTGCTCTTCCTGCTTGTTTACAATAGTCACTGGATACGTTGCTGGCTTCTTGAAAAGAGGAGGATCCTTCACCCAAGCCTCAAGAGTTAACGCATCAGTAATATCTAAACTGTTGTCATTTCCACAATTAATATTGCCTGAATCTGCAAAGTCGTATCCCCCGTCAATTTTTGCAGAACTGTTATACACCGCACCATTGTTTGTTGCATCGTTCCCATAGGATGTTGAATCATACACCGTCCCCGCGGTCTCATTCAAGTGGTGTACCATCATGTAATTTTCATCCCAAGTACCACTAATATTCTGCTGATCACCACACACGGCATTTCCATAGTACATAAAAAGAACAGTATCTACATTTGCGGAGAGATGAGGGATCTTTACCCATGCTGTTAATTTTCCTGTTGTTGCATTGTATGACTCTATTTCATGATTATATCTCTTAGTATTGTCCTCGCTGATGAAGACAATATCGTGGCCAGAGCTTTGTGCTTCAGCAGCTAAATTGGAGTCACTCTCTCTAGAAATGAGTACGGGAAAATCGATGAGCCCCTTGGTGACTTGATTATGATCAATAATAATCATCTTTCGATAGTTCCAACTAGTGTCCCACCATCCTACATCAACAATTTGAGTGATATTGATTGACGTTTGGCATTGGTCTGCTGCGCGATTTACCATTTCTTTGTATGCTTCACCAACGTCAGCAAGTTCTTCATTTATAGTACTGGAAAACAGTTGTGTGATAAGTAGAAAGGTGACACCAAGAACGGCAAGTGATGCTGATAATGACAATCCCATCCTTTGTTACCTCGGTACAATTATCATACTTGTCATTCCATCCCCTTAATTTTGTTTGGTTATGTAAGACTAAAGACAAACTCGTCATCGATTGCTTGTGGACCAACCACTCGTAGGGTATGGTCTCCTGCACTTGCCTCAGTATTTGCAATATAGATGATTGTTACTTCTCCAGGAGAGATTGTCTCGTCGGAAAAATTGTAATTAGTAATGGCAATGATATCTCCATCGATAAACAATTGGAACGTCTGATTGGTTGTTTGCAAGGTATTTCTTCCGACATTTTTCAAATAAAATCGATAATATCCTGAGATGTTGGGGATATTCTGCGGGTCATTGATAATTGTAAATTCCGTATCTAGTTGCTCCTGAATGCGGCCTCCTCGGTCTGAAAGACTGGTGCTAATATTGTTAGTTGCTGCCATGAAGATCCCCGATACTGTTACGGCAACAATGACCGATGCGATGAAGAAGATCACATGTGTGCCCGTAAGACTAAATCCCATTTTTCATTTCCCTCTTTTAGGTAATCGTATAGTCATAATATGTTGCTATTCCATTTTCAGTAATAACTTTCAATCGTCTTGTTCCAGATCCTGAAAGATTTGTAATGCTAAAATTCACTTCACCTGTTAGATAAAGATAGTCGCTTGTGCTGCTATAATGATATTGAGTGCCGTTAATTAAGATAGTAAAATACCTCGTTTTCAGCGTAACGCTGCCCATATTTTCAACGATGAAATTCAAATCATAATTTGATCCGTTTGCCGGGGTGCTTACGTTTTTTATGGCGATATCTGTCTGAACTCTGGCAATTGCTCGTTCTTTCATACTTGCGAATGAATCGTTTGTTTCAGTAAGCGACGGCAATAATTCTGCTGTGAGGGATCCCACTGCCATAATAAGAGTCACACCGATAATGGCAGCTGCTGCTGAAACTGAAAACCCCATCTGTACATAACCTCCTCATAATGAATGAAGTATTTACTATCCCCTCAACTATGTATTGGGATGCTTGAGATTGCAATTCAATATGAATACGACAGCGACTTTATACTATGCTAATCGATACGCATCTATTTTTTTTGTTATCCTGTTGATTTCTCCATCAATTCTCTCCAGGAAATGCTTGTCGAATTCTTTTCCTTTGAGTTTTTGAATGAAGAGCAATGATTGTATATGATCTCGCGCTGGCAAATCTGAAACGTTCTTTCGTACAGTTTCTGCTGCTTTCTTTCCCTCATCAGCAATGCCATGAGAATAATCAATTAAACTGATTTTCGCATCTTCTGAAATCCATCCTATGTCTACATAGTAGTCAAGGATGGATGGAAGATATGATCTGCCGCATTTATCAATAAGATGTTGGAGCCATTTCATTAAGACGATTATGCTTTCAGGATCACTGGGAATCTGCGCTAAGGGTTCCATAGTCATATCGTGCACGGGAACTGATATTTTTTCAGGGATTTGCACGTCTGATGTTGTCACGATTTTTGGTGATTTTGCACCCTTTACCACTATGCCTCGCTCGAGATTGGTCATGCGTTCTTGAAGAGTATCTATTGTTTCGACTAGTTTCTGCATATTTTCATCGTTTGTTGTTGGCAAAGATTTTTCAGTTTTTTGCAAAGGTTCTTTTTCCCCTTTAGGTTGATTTTTAGAATACGTTCGAAGAATTTCTTTGATTTTATTGACTAACGTATACAGTTGCTGTTTTGTTATCGTGACGCGTTTTTCTTTCAATTTCCGTTCTAATTTTTGTGCAATTTTAGCAGGAATTTCATTTTTTGCAACGAGGGCAGATAGTTCGCTCCCTAATTCAAATTCATCTAACTCGTTATTTTCACTATCTCCCATACTCACTTCCATTCCCCTCACCTAATTAATATCCCCTACTTTTAAATTTTCGATAAAACCATCAATTGCGCTGTCAATTTTCTGATCAACAGACAATGCCGTCAATGCCTTCTCAATGACTTCATCTAAATCATTTTCAGATAGCGCTCCAGACATCGTTGTCATCGGCAATTCAGTTTGCGCCTGGTGTTCTAATTGTACACCTGCTTGTACCATAAATGATTCGATATCGCCTAATCTTGTCTTTACTATATCGATTTCCTTGGTGAAATTTTCTAATGCATCGAGTCTTTTCTTAGTAACTTTAGACAGGCCAACAAAAGGATTCATTTGTTCTGAAACGATTTCATATAAGCTGACCAAATCATCAAGATCTTTTGATAATCCTTCGAGCTTTGTATTTATCGTCTCGATGTCTTGCTGATTTTTTTTAAGCTGAAAATCAAAATCCTTCATATTTTGCAACGTCGTTCGTTTTTGTTCCAACTCTTCCTTCTCTGTTGTTTCCTCTCGCTTTGTCTGTTCTACTTCGCTAGAAGGTTCTTTTATTCCTTCCGTTGGCTTGTCGGAATCGGGTGTAAGTTTGATAACCTTTCTTAAACTTTCCACATCAGTTTTTTCTTCTTGAGAATCCTCGTCTTTTTGATTCGGTGCATTGTCTATATCGGGTATCTCTTTTGTAGAGTGAGCTGGTTCTTCTCTAGACTGCTCTGGTAACTTATTTTCATCTTTTCCCATCTTCAACTTTATGCGTACCCCTCCCTATATACGTATATATAGGCCAACCTCTATAGAACAACCATAACCTGGTATTTATACTTTTACTTCTGTAGACTCTCTCATTGCTGCCATATAAGAGTATTATTAATATTATTTATAGGTGTGAAAACCTTATTTTTTTAAACTATCATCGATATTATCGCAGCTTTTACCTAAATCAAAAAGTTTTAAAGCAACTAATAAATAGAGAGTGAAGAGAGATCCAACCATTTTCATATATCAAACTTACTATTTGCCAAGGGAAGAAATGACAGAATCTAAGGAAGGAGACTGTAGGGTGAGTAAGAACTATTCGCCTCATCGTGATACTTTGTTAGTATTGGGTATCGATGACGAAGGCAATATTATCCAATTTAATGACGTCTGCGAACGCATCGTTGGTTACGACCGGGAGGAAATGGTGGGCAAATCGTTTGAGATGATTATACCTACGACATATACTCAACAATGGCAACAGATGACCAACACCGCTCGAATGGATAGGTCCATACATGAATTTAAACTTCCGTTGGTAAACCGAAACGGGAAAGAAGTCATGGTCTTATGGAGTAGTTTTCCAGTAAAGGAAGACGCTGGGCACATAGGAGACATTGTGTTTGTAGGTAAAGCAGTTCTCACCATCGATGATATTACCGACTCCCTTTTCACATATGCTGAAAACGATATCGAAACCAAGGTTGATACCCTTCCTTGTGAACGGCAGTCAAAAGATCACATAGTCTTTCAGGTAGGAAATAAGCATCTCCTCTTTAGAAGAAATCCCGACAACAAAAGAAAGGAAGAAGTTGGTCATGCACTATCCTCTCAAGCACCGGAAAAAGAGGAAAAAGCACCACCATTGTCAGTTGAATCAGATGATATTGAAGCGGCAGTGGCACACGAAACGTATTCGAAATTAATGAAACAGTATAATTATGAAAATTTACTGAAGAATTATAATGACATTACACAAACACTCTCCATATTGGAAAAGCGAAATAAAGAGCTTGAAAAGAAAAACAAAAAAACCACCAGAACACTGAAAAGCATGAAGACGCGATGGGCTCATAAAAAAGAAGGAAAAAAACATAATTCATCAGCAAATGGTCCTTTTTTAGGGCGAGGAAAACGAGAATCGTTGAAACACCTCATGCACGAACTGGATGAGCGAAAAAATGAACTTCTCAGCATTGAAGAACATCTCGCTATGGATAAAAAACAACTTGTCGAGCAACAAAACATTTTTATTGAATGGCGAAAAAAACTTGAACTGTTGGAAGACGAAATTGAACAACGACGATTAGATATCATTGAACAAGAACGCAAGTTTGATGATCACTTTGTTTCTTCTCTACATGGCAGAACTACCGGATCTGGAGAAATACACTCGACCGAAGAGATTCACCAGGACATGTTGGATGAGATTCCTGAATGTGCTGCCATCGTCCATCGAGGCATTTTGAAGCAAGTAAATGTCCCTTTTGCGCAACTACTAGGATATGAAATGAGCGAACTGGCTGAAAAAAGCTTCTTTGATTTTATTGTTCCTGAAGGTATCTTTGAAGTCGAAAAATATTATTTCAATCGTCTCAAAGGAGAAGATGTATCATCGTATGAAACAGTTTTGTTGACGAAAGATAACCAGAAAATGCCAGTAGAAGTTAGTGTTACGCCTGTGGTCTATGATGGTGAAGGCGCAGATATGGCAGTTATTCGCACGCTAACGATGATGAGCAAACAAGAATAACGCAGGAATCGTATTGGAAGCAATCTATTTATATTCCTAAACGCTTATGGATTTCTAGTGTGATTTGGAGGATGGGATGCGAAAGCGAAGTAGTTTTCTTAAGATAGTACTTGTGTTCAGTCTACTGCTACTGCCTTTTGCACTTTCCCTGCTCAATTGTTCACAAGCAATTCAGATAAATCATATTGGAATTGCTTCACAACATTTTGATACGTCCAACACTGTTTTGATTGCAGGAGACCTCTATCATTTTAACGTTAGCCTATCCACCGATGCAAAGAAACTCTCCATTGTTGCCTACCATGGTGACACTCCCCCCAACGCCACTGACCGAAATCCAGGAAATTATTATCGATGGGAGTATCATAACGGCGAGTGGAAAGATACAAGCGGTCATGGTTGTTCCTATCTTATCCCTTCGCAATGCACCAAAGTAGATCACACCTATTCATTTTATCTTTCCATCGATCATAAAACACATCCAGGAAAGTGGACCATCGTAATTTTTGTTGATGATCACGAAGTCTCTTCGCAATCTACGGTAGTGGTTGTTGCTGGATTGCACATGTTTTTATCATCAATCATAGGTATTTTTGAATCGCGTGTTGATTCCCTACATCGTGATTTTACTGCTGCCCTTCTCTGTTATGATCAAAAACAGCAAGCATCTGTTACAAAAAAAGATACCGTTTTATATATGAAAGAAACAACGAAAGTACCCGGTGCATCTGTAAGACAAAAACAACTATTGGAAGAGATAATGACTCATTCATCTCAGCACATTGCCCCTAAAGCAATGGATGATTCTCTCCAGTCAATAGGCTCTACTTATCCAAGAAGCAAACTAAAAGATAATTATGCACAAACATCATCTGTTACTTTGAAAAAGGGGGACGGGGGGCGTAACTCTTATGGTTCTTTGTTTGGAAAACATCAACATTTCTTTGTTTTTGCTGTGGGATTATTAGTACTATCAGCAGCATGTATGCCGTTTATCACTCACTGGGGTGTTGGAAATGGAAATGCACCGG
Organism: Thermoplasmatota archaeon; assembly: GCA_016932245.1. Lineage (GTDB taxonomy): Archaea > Thermoplasmatota > E2 > DHVEG-1 > DHVEG-1 > JAFGDG01. The sequence goes on along the minus strand of JAFGDG010000129.1, from coordinate 10,527 downwards.
CAATTACCATTTTAAATATAAAAAGCTATCCAATGGTTGGGGGAAATTGGATTGTTCAATTTACGACGATGGGGGTTGCAGACTTAGTCATTACTGCTGTGAATGGTACAACATGGAGAGATGATAGTGATGATTATGATTTAAGATTCTCAGAGTTAAGATGTGGAAATGAAACTATGAAGTATAGTTGGATCGATGATTCTGTTGTCATCGAGAATTATTCATCTACTGAGATTGGATATGAAATCTGTGAAGTTTTAACATCTGGTAAGCATATTCTTAGATTCCAGTTTGGTGATGATGTCGCGTATGCGAACAATGATGCTACTGATTGGTGGTGGAATGAAAGCTGGATTAACCGCAAACTTCTCACCATCAATGCCTCTCAGGTCGACGACGATCTTACCAATTTTCCCATTTTAGTAAGTTTTACCGATACAGATTTACGTGATGATGCACAGAATAGTGGCAATGATATCGTTTTTACTAATGTTACTGGTACAAAACTGAACCACGAGATAGAATCTTTTAATGGATCAACAGGGGAACTCGTTGCCTGGGTGAACGTTACCAGCTTAAGTTCATCAACCAACACCAACATCTGGATGTATTACAATAATAGCGGATGTGCTAACCAGGAGAATGAAGAAGACACCTGGGATGCTAATTATGTGGCTGTTTGGCACTTCCATGATGACTCTCTAAACGATTCAACAACAAATGGCTATGACGGATCTAATGGGGGAACAACATATAATTCATCTTGTAAGATAGGTGGAGGGAGAGCATATGCGGGGGATGATACCATTGATATCAATAATTTTTACGATCTATCCACAGAATTGACAGCTGAAGCATGGGCATATCGTGATTCTGGGGACTCTTCATCCTTCGTTAGATTTTTTACCGAGGGTCCAGATTGGAGTGATAATGATTGGTGTTTGTATTGGAGAACTTCAGATGATAATGTCCGTTTTGTTATCAATGATAATGATTATTCAGAAGGCGGAACTTTTACTTATTCTGCTACGTGGTTCCATGTTGCGGTTACTTATGATGCAGGCGATGCATATTTGTACAGAAATGGGTCAGAAGATGCTGATTGGTCTGGGCAATATGCCAATTCAATTAACAATAATGAAAACCTTTTAACTATTGGAAACCAGAACGGTGGAGGAAGAGGATGGAACGGAAAAATCGATGAAGTCCGCATTTCAAATATCAATCGTTCTGCATCGTGGCTTTCAACAAGTTTCAATACTATGAATGCCCCCGATACGTTTTTAAGCCGTGGTGATGAAGAGAATGTTACTAATACCTTCGTTGAAGATATCGATCCGTATACGATAACCTATAAGCCATATATGCTCACCGCTTCAGCTCCAAGCGGATTAGATAATGTAATTTTATGGTATCGGTACTCAACAGACAATATGAGTTGGGGGAATTGGGTACAAAATGAAACAGACAGTGCATCACCGTGGCAATGGAACTTCAACTTTTCAAACGGTACAGGTTATTATGAGTTTTATAGTATAGGTAATAAGTCAGGTCTCCCTGACGAAATCCCTCCTGGAAGCGCTGATGCTATCTGTTACTTTAACCAAACTATCAATACCGATCCTTCTATCGATGTAGTGTATCCTTTGAATGGAAGCTCTTCTATCTCATTACAACCAACCTGTCGTCTTTATGCTAATGATAGTGATGGTGATACCTTGACTGTCCGATGGTATGAGAATACGACGGGAAGTTTTGTACTACGAAACACAAATACGAGCGTTACTGCTGATTCTCTTCTTAGCTATACATTTTCACAATTTGATACCTATTTCACCATGTATTGGTGGAGAATCTCAATCAATGATAGTAATGGAGGGTGGGCTAACGCTACTTATCATTTTACAACGAGAACTATCAATACTGTGGTAGATACTATTTACCCTTATGCCATCTCAGTTTCTCCTTTTTCATTAACTGCTACGGGGGATGATAGTTTGGATAATGTTACACTCTGGTATAGGTACTCCAATGATAACGATTCATGGAGCTCATCGGGGCCTTCTGTTAATTTTGGTAGAGACAGTTACCCAGGTAGTGGGACAACAAGAACCATAAGTAGTTATGTGTATGCAATAGAATACGAGGCGAATACGACTGGCTATGTGCATAACATCACCTGGTATCTTAGAAAGACCGCAGGGACCACTAATTTTAAAGTAGCGATATATAATTCGGATAAAGAGTTGCTTGGTGATGGCTCGCGTAGCGGTGTTGGTTCAGCAAACTGGTATACTACTGAGTTAGATAGCCCTGTTTATGTTGAAGAGGGGCAAACCTATTGGCTTGCGGGCCGTGCTGAAACGGCTACCACCTACTGTTATCACGGTAGTACAACTAATGAAAATGGTTTGTATCATACTCTAGCATATGATAGTTTTCCTCAGAATACTTTAGGTAGCACCGGAACCCACACCAATCGAGCATATTATGTGTATGCTACTATCAAGGAAGAAGATATTGATTTTTCCTGGGTGAACTGGAGCAATGCCAGTAATCCAGATACCAGCAGCCCTTGGGAGTGGAGTTTCGACTTTCCCAACGGAACAGGCTATTATCAGTTTTACAGCATCGGACGCAAGGACGATGCTGTAGAGAATGCCCCTGATTTCCCTGATGCAATTTGTTATTATGATAATCCTGCAGCTCCAGTAATCAACAACTATGATTTGCGGAATAGCACCGGCTCAAAATTAAACAATGCGACAGGGTTGCTTGATGCCACTACCGAATATTATTTTACCGTAAACGTCACCGACGCGAATGGATGGACAGACATCAAATACATCAACATCACTGCGTGGTATGATTTTGGCAGTGAAAGCACCACCTACAATCAAACAACAGGAGGAAATCTGAATATGTTTCTCCAGTATAGAAACATTCTTGGGGTCAAAGAATTTCTTATGATATGGCCAGATGATGAAGCACAACTCATCTCTAGTAATTGTACCATTACTTCCTATAACAGCACCACACGAATTTTCAAATTTAGCTTTGTTCCTTTTGGGCAAGTACGATGGGCTAATAGTAACGGCTCGTGGGACGGTACCCAAAATATTACCAATGATCCGTATTCATGGAATTTCAATATCACTGTTATTGACAGTATTGGACTTTCCCGATGGAAAACAGATGAATACGGTATTTACCGATATACATCTGTTACTGCCAGCCAGGATTGGGTCGATGTTTTTGCTGCACCTGGATTTAACGACTCTTCAAGCATTGTTACTGTCATCTATTCATCAAATTATGATTTTAATCTAACCATTTATTTTGAAGAAAATCTTACTAACACTTCCTGGGGTGATTTCATCTCTATTGCAGATAATGTGCACATTCTTGCAAATGCAGATCCGACTGACGATATTACGTATGACATCCTCTTTTTAGGGATTGGCGAAGCAAATGCTGTTGATATTATCAATTCTTCAGGGATTTTTACTAAAGATGGAGCTAGCCAAGCAGTCAATGTTCAATTTGATGTCTTTATCCCTTTGGGTACCTCTGGCGGGCGGTATACAGCACGTGTGGCAACGAAGATCAGCCATGCTACTTGATAGTTGTACGGGAGACATAAACATAGAAAAACAAAACATTTATTAAGGAGAATAAAGTTTCTTTATAAAGAATTGGGTGTGCGCTCGATATTGCCTCTAGGAGGGAAAGGATGGAAAAACAAAAAGCGTCTTCAACGTTAGTGGTAGTTCTGTTACTTATAGCAGTATTTTCTCATATCTTTGTATTTCCACCTTTAATTAGGTATTGTAAAGCAGATCCTGGCGACGTTAGTGAAAGCTGGGATAATTCAACTACCTTAAATGTAACAGTGTTACAATTACAGCCACGTGTCAATTGGTATGATTTTCAGTTCTATAATGGAACAGCATGGGTTTCACGATTGAACCAGCAAATCGATGTGAATAACAGTTTGCAATATCGTTTTATTGTCAATATCAGTAGTGATCAAGGATGGGATGATATTGAATATATTTACATCGAAGCGTGGCATGACAATGGTAGCGAAGCAACAACGTATAATCATAGCGGAAATCAGGGAGGAAATCGTAACTTACGGCTTGTCTATGATAACACGAGTAATGTATCAGGGATATATAACATGACGTGGCCTACAGGTGGAGAGGTTACGATAGGATCAATGACTGACATTGTGGCCATCGATCCTGATGGAAGCCCCGGCAATACCGAATGTCATAATCTAACCTTTTCCTTTATCCCGAATTATCAATTTCGATATGCCCCAGATCCAGCGAATGCAGCAGCCGGGCATAATGATCTTTGGTCATGGAACTTCAATATTACTGTTCTTGATTTTCAGGGATACTATTCCTATCACAATCCAATTGTCGGCGAGACAGTAGACGAATTCGGCGTTTATTCATACACAGAAATTGTGAGTGCGGGTTGGCCTACCATTACTGGAAATCCCGGAACTACTGCAGTGGCAGATAGCAATATTTCTGTAACGACGCGATCAAATGGCAATTATTCATTTTCCGTTAATGTTGATACCTTACAACATACAACAAATCCAGGTGCTACGATGGCTAATACAACAGTGTGGGCTCGTGGAGGGGATTTAGATTCTCTACAAAACTTCACCGGCAGCTGGCCGATTTATTTCTATGCAAATTATACTAATAATGAGTATAATGAAGCATTACCAAATGGAACTAGTTTACTCACAGATGATATTGAGTATCGGTGTTCCATTCCATTAACTCAGCTGCCCGGAGATTATGAAGCTACTATTCGTTATTATATGATAACTGAAACATAGAGTATGAGTTCCTCTCCCTAAAAATATCTTTTTCTTTTGTTTTTCTGAGATTTTGTCAATTTGTAATTTTTTCAGTTTGGGCTTCCACCGCCAAACCTTTATATATGGTTATTTTAAGATAGTCATGTTACATATTGCCGTGTTTTATTATATCATGGTAATAACTGAATCGAAGGTGGAAGCATGAGGAGTAAAAGAAAGATATGTTCAACGCTAGTTATTGTGATTTTTATTTTTTCACTACTTACCAACACTGTTCTTTTTGGCCCCGTGTTGATATTTAGTAAAGCTAATCCAGGAGATATTAATCAGAGTTGGCATAATGAAACAACGCTCAATGTGTCGGTCTTACATCTTGAACCACGCATCAACTGGTACGATTTTCAATATAATCAATCCGGAACATGGGTATCACGACGAAACCAACAAATAGACGTGAATAACAGCGCCGAGTATCGTTTTATTGTCAATATCAGTAGCGATCAAGGGTGGGACGATATCAACTATATCAATATCACTGCTTGGTATGATAATGGGACTGAAAGTACTACGTACAATGAGACATTGGGAGGAAACTTGAATCTCTTTCTGCAGTATGAAAATACAACAGGAACCGCAGTATATGGTGTGCTGTGGCCATCGAATGAGGTGGCCATAGGGAGTTTAACCGACGTGGTAGTAAATGATCCACTTGGAAGCCCAGGCAACACAGAATGTCACAACGTTTCATTTACTTTTATTCCTGGGTACCAGTTACGATATGCACCTGGAGATGGTGCATGGGATAATACTATAAATACTACTAATGACGCTCGATCGTGGAATTTTAATATTTCCGTTACTGATGGTGGAGAAGGTGCTGCTGCACCACTTACTCGATGGAGAACAGATGAATTTGGCATTTATGCCTATGCTGAGGTTGCCAGTGCAGGATGGCCTACCATTACCGGAAATCCTGGTGAAAATGCCACTGCCGACAACAACATCTCTGTTATCATCCGATCAAATAACAACTATTCGCTCTCTATTCTCGTTGATGATCTTATTCATACCACTAATCCAGCATTTACTATCTCGAATGAATCAATCTGGGTCCGTGGTGGCGACCTTGATGCACGGATGAACTTCACCGGAAGTGGACCGGTATATTTCTACGGAGATGATGTGAATTATCATATTGCAGAGGACAACGGTAGCAATAAGATAACCAGCGATGTGGAGTTTAGATGTGATATTCCTCTCGGTCAACAAGCTGGAGATTATGAGGCAACAATCAGGTATCATCTAAAGACAGAAACATAGAGACTGTTGCTGTAACCTGCTTTTTCCTCTTTTTCTCTTTATTCTACTTTTTATATCTTTTACTGTTCTTAAGATAACATTGTAGGAAAAACTTTAATAGACTGACAACGATAGATGATTGGTTGGGTACCCTCAATACAAAGTTAATGTGAGGTGATGGGACGAATCGTCATGCTTATGTGCTTGTAAGTATAGTAGTTATTCTAGGTAGTTTATCTTTGTTGTCAAGCGTTTCAGCCGCTAATGATATCGATATCACTGTCTCTATGGATGGAGAAAGTGCACAGACTCGTTTTGATCATCTTGTTCTTGTAGCTGGTCTTTGGCATCTTGTTGATATTGATATGGGAGGTGAGGTCTTAGATCAATTAACCCTTAAACTCTTTGAAGGTACGACTGTACCCATTGCCTCGCAGCGAAATGCAACAAATTATTATGAATGGACGTATGATGAATCAAGTGATCTGGTTTGGCAAGATGTGATGATGTATGGCGGGAGAACGTATATCGATGCCGATAACTGCTCACAGAGCAACTCTCTTTATCGTTTTGCTATAGGTGTTAAGGATACGTTTCCAAGTATTGAATTTTATCATGAAAATTGGACCTTAGAAATTTATGCCGGCCAAGATAACCTTTTTTCTGAAGTTATTGTCATTGAAAAACCAACCCTTTCACTTGCACGAAGCCATGCCGAAACCATCGAATTTTATGTCGATCCGTTTACTGAAATGGATGCCGATGGAGATGATTATTTCAAAGTAGAAAATAAAGGCAATGTTCCCTTGGAGTTATCCGTTGATTATCCAACCTATGCTAAATATCTTGAATGTGAACATTTTGAAACAATACTTTCTGTAAAAAGTGGCAAACATTGTAATATTATTTTACATTCCGATTCTTGGATGGCCGGCATTGGAACCGTAACAGGAACCATAGAGGGCACCATCCCCTCACCGTATGTTATTTATACTGATCAACTTACCTTTCTTTCAGCGCCCGTTATCTCTGCATCTACCTTAAAAATAAACGTTGGTCATGCCAATCATGAGATTGTTGATCTGGGAGATGGCATTATCTTCCAGTATGAAAAGAGTTTGACCATGAATGAGGGAGAAGTAAGAGAGATCCATGCCTATCTCTCTGGTAATGGAGAAGCAACACTAAATATCTCGAGTGATGAAACGAACAGCTCTATACGAAATATTCAACTTGGAACAATCCAAGTTACACCACCGATAAGCATCACGTCAACAAACACCTCTGAACAGATAGTTACTATTACCGTGGAAGCCCTCAGAGAAAATAAGGTTGGCACTATTTACTATACGTTAGATGTTGATGGCAACATTCGGGAATTTACAACAACCATTACTGTTGAAGTACCACAATCTGGGAGGGATGAAACAACCACAGCTCTTCCCTTTGCCACTATTATTATTCTCTTATGTGTTGTTCTTGTCGTTGTTTATATGCTTATTTCATATTTGCGCCATCGGGGGTAATCTAATCAAATGAAGAAGCAGAGAGTAACAGCCTTAGTAGTCATTGTCCTTTTCCTGTGGTGTTTTATCGTGGGTTCTCCTGTGGGGGCTGCAAGCAAGGCCGGTGTCGGCGTACTTAATGTGCCCCCTACCTTTCGTATGATTCGTCTTGTGCAACAAGATAACACTATCCGGATCTATCTTACCCTTTCAGATTATAATTCCTGGGAAGATATCTTTTCAGCGAGTGTTACACTCGAAGATTCTGGGCTGGACATTGCGACCTTCACCTACCAACAATATAGTGATAGAACTTCTTGGATTAAAACTAATCAATTCAACGAAACATCATCGAAGGACTTACTTATAGTAACAAAATGCTCGTATGATTCCTCCCGAGATCGTGAAACAGTTGAAGACCGGTGTAATCTTGTGATTCTTTTTGTATTTCAGACTGATTTTTTCACCCGTCTACATATCGTGGCCAGCGATCGGGAAGGGGCAACGGCTACCGCTTCAATTGATTATAATGCTGATGAAATGATCAGAAATAGTGAAATTATTGTTATCCCTGGTGTCGATGAACCTGTTTCTGTTACGATGCCTCCTTATCTCTTAAACCTTCTTGCTCTTCTAATGGCCGTTGTTGGCACATTCCTTGTGATAAGAAAGATAGACAAACAGAGAGCAGAACGAGTCGCTTATGAACATACGTAACCATATTATTCGGTTTTTTCCATTATACTTTTTCATTTTTCTCACTCTGTTTCTTTCTGTAAAATTTGTCTTTATTTTTTTCTTTAGGGCAGCATACGAACCTTCCTTTCTTTTTGAATTAAATCCCTTTCATATGTTGGTAGGATTTAATCGTTCACAACTGCTTGTACTGTCACTTATTATTGTCTTCTTTAACACTTACTTACACCTCAATGCATCAAAAAAAAATCTCCTAATTTCATTTTTCCCGACAGCCCTTATGCTTAGCGGTTTGGGGCTATCAGTTGCAACAACAGAATTCACTATTGATATTGTTGTTCACTATATCCTCTTTGGAAGTCTACTCTTCGTTCTTCTCGTCGATCATCGGCATACCTTGAGCTTTCCAGCAGAGTTGACATCGCTGTCAAAAGAACCATTCTGGGCAAAGATGCCGACGAAGAAGCCATCTTCTTTTCTCCAAGTAAGACGTTCATCTAGTCCTTTTTTTCTTACGCAGTCTTTCTTTTCCTTGTTTAAACATACTTCCACAAAACCGGAAAAGGGAAAAACACTCCATACAAAGGCGAAGCCGACGGTACGCTTAGCGGCATCTCTGGATGGACCACTGCACGGCCGACAGGAACCAATGACACGCCCATATGAACCTATTTCAAAAGCTCGGTTACAAGAACTTGATAAAAAGATGAAGAAATTAGAACGACTAGAAGATGAAATTGAACACCGACGGAAGCATCTTGTAGAACAAGAAAAACACTTCAGAACGCATGCAGTAGTGTCTCATGCACATCATTTATCTGTTGGTGAAAAAAAATCATCCTCTGCACCGGCAATACAACCTGAAAAAAGAGCACAACAAAATACCTCTCTTCTTGATGAAATTCATCAGTGCGCGGCTGTTATCCAACGAGGATTTCTCAAACAAATGAATGATGATTTCACTCAGTTATTGGGATATCCTGCACGTGATCTGATCGGTAAAAACATACTTGATTTTATTGGTCCTGACGGGCTGGCAGGATTTGGCAAATATTATTTGAACCAACTAAGGGGGATAAATCGTCGTAGTTATGATGTTGTATTTGTCACAAAAAACAATACAGAAATCCCTGCTACCATCGCCATAAAACCAACTCTATTCAAGGGAGAAAAGGCAGATATTGTTATTGTGCAAAAGAAAGAACACCAATAAAAAGATATAAAAAAGGGAGATGAACTCCCTTTCTTGGTTTACCACAGATCGACGACTCTTGTTGGCAGGACCGCTGGTGAAGTTATTTCATACACTGCGGATGCCCCATACTCAGGTTGGATTTTTCCAGACATTGATTCTCTTACGGGAAGTCCACCGTCGATAGGTGCAAGTGCGCTGACGTTGATAATGAGATAGATTCTGTCTCCATTGTTCAATCCATGAGTGTTCATGACTGAATTGTCGTAGTCATGGACGATGATGACGCCGAAACTGGTGTTTGATAAGTTACCCGCAATTGTGAAGTTTTCCCGTATGCTGATATTGTCCGAGCTAACTGGTGTTTCGAAGACACTTTTGTTGTCAAGGTTAACTGGGGACATGACCGACTCGTTGAATTTTAATGTCCAGAGATCATCAAGGATTGCTACAGAGACCGTTATTTGTTCGAGGTCAATTTCCCTTGACCCAGCACGTGGTCGAACCAACATTGCTAGATATTCAACTTTTGTTCTGTTTTCATCAGTTAATCCTGCGATTTCATCGATGCACATGCCAGATGAAACTTCATGTATTGTTTGGGTTCCAACACTTCGAGCTCGCTGTTGCAGATTTTCGCTTGTGGTAATCAAGACACTTGCCGCCACAGCAGCAATTAAAATCATAGCAATAAATACAATCAGTGTCCCAATTCCGACCATACCTTCGTTGTCTTTCTTCAATGATTTTTTGTGTTTTGGCGTGTTCCCTAGAGCATTTTTAACTCTAGATTTTGGTTTAATAGCGATAATAGTATCTATTCTAAGGCAACCTAAACCCTGATCGGAATCGACTAAAACAAAACCATCTTTATAATCTACATCCTCAAGGGTGCCTGTAACGACACTAGCTCTGTTTTCTCCCGGCTCTTTCGTGACAATCTTACAGTACTTGCCTACCAGCCTTTCCATATATCTTTTTTCCATTTT
>JAFGDG010000128.1 GCA_016932245.1 Thermoplasmatota archaeon | reverse complement strand
GGATCCCGTTACCAGACAATCGCTCATGCGGAAATCTGCATGAAATATTTCAAAGATCGTGCGTCATCTATGTTGACATATTCCGGCGGTATAGGCCTCAAGAGCACGAGTATTTTTATCATTAATATTATCGATGACTTGTGCTGGAACCCATCCTCCTTTTGTCCTGGAGATTCACAGAAAAACCACTTGTCCCAAGCCTCAGTACCTGAATATTTTTCATCAACGACAAGTGTTGCCCCTTTTTCAAAGGTAATCGGTTCGGGATATTCACTTGTGTGGTTTTGAATAACGAGGTACTGCGTAACTTCTATATTTTTGTTCATGATAAAATTTTCCTTACAAACATGATATAGGTTCGCCCCGGACTCGGAGAAAGCGAAACATACGAGCACACACTAAAGTCTCACTCACCACGATTACAATTTCGGGTACTTCCAATCTAACATTCGGTTGATTTCTCCACTTCGGTTTAATAATGCAGTGATTTCCGATTTGTTCGTCAGAACAGTACAGCGAAAAGCAAAAGCTCTGACCCCATACACCTCGAGCATGTAGTTAGATATCCCCCGATTTTTTATATACTAGTGAATATCTCCAGAATAGATGCCTTCTGGTTTTCACCTTCCCTAATGATCTTTTTGCTATTCCCCTGATTTCTTCGATTGTACTATAGTAATCATATTGAAAATGATCATTCCAAGCTTCTCGCTCTTCTTTTGTATTGCGTAATGATCCGCGCTTAACTAAGTAAATAAACGGATTACATATTGCAGCCAACAAAGATAAACCATGTTCAAACAAAGAATCAGTTTTATACAGATCTAAAATTAAAATAATTCCATTTCTGCTTAATTTGGATTTCAACAACCCAAGTACCTCTTCCATATCTAAATGATGAAATGTAGCAACTGATATAATCACATCAAAGGTATCTTTGGAATCAGTAAAAAAGCTTTGAACATCCATATTTTGAAAATAGACATTCTCCCGAGTCTTACGCTTTTGAGCTTCATGTATCATTCCTGCTGCAACATCTATTCCTACAACTCTTTCACAATACATAGCAATCGTATTGGTGAGTTCACCGGTTCCACACCCAATATCTATCCCGATCCTTCTTTTTTCCTTAATCTGCTTCAGCAAGTATTTATGATACTGTAGATTATGATCCCAAAAATCAGGTAGCTTTGCAATCCTGTTAAATTGTGAGACTACTTCTTCTCGCGTTCCATTATTCATAAAAAATCCTCATGATTCTGAATCCGATTTTCCTATGCAGAGGTGCACCTAAAAACTTTGAATATACGATTTTTTGTGGATTCCTCCTCGCCAGGCACGGACGTTCAGTGATCTTCTGAACAAGAGTAAGCTCTAGCAAAGCATTTCACATAACGTCCCGCGCGTATCCACAGTTGGCGACCAAAAGGGATTAATTGCGTCCAAGTACTCACTGTTACAGGAATTTAGGGTATGCGTAATTGAAATCCTTTTTTTGAACTCCCATCGAACCCAATTTTTTCATAAAACTGATGAGCTCCAGTTCTGACTGAACTGCTCAACAGCATAATTTTATAACATTGCTCTAATTTAGCATATTCAACAACTTTTTCAATTATGGATTTGCCATAACCTTTTTTTCTGAAGTTTTCATGCGTAACAACATTTTCGATTACTGCATAAGGCCTCTGTTTTCTAGTAAGATTTGGTATTATTGTAATCATACATGTTGCGACAGGTGTATTTTTTTCGTAAGCAATAAAACAATGAATCTTTTCATCATTCATGATTTTTGACCACGTTTTTGAAAATGATTTTACATCCTGATAATCTTCTGTTGGAAAAAGCTGTTGATAAAGTGACAAAATGTCTGGAAGATCTTCTATTTTTGCTTTGCGAATCATTTCATCACCTTATTCCCTGTAACATCCTCGAATATGCGAATTTGCCCGAAAGGCAAATCGTGTAAAGCGAAGCGAAACCACATACTCGCATTACGTGCTATACCCAATTCTCACACCGTTAACTAAACCTCTGACTAATATGATGGTCTTTTTTTAACTCCAACAAATCCCAGAGATTTCCATATAAATCTTTAAAAACAGCAACTATTCCATAATCAGCTTCTTTTGGTGGTCTGATAAATTCGATTCCTTTGGATACCATATCATTGTAGTCTCTCCAAAAGTCATCCGTATTCAGAAAAAGAAAAACTCTTCCGCCAGATTGCGCTCCAATAAAATCTTTTTGCTCTGGCTTGGATGCCTTTGCGAGTAAAATAGTTGTACCTGTTGAGCCAGGAGGTGAAATCACGACCCAACGCTTATTTTGCTCCGGCTGATATGCATCCTCAATAAGAGTGAAATGTAATTTTTTTGTATAAAATTCGATTGCTTCATCATAATCTTTGACGACCAATGCTATATGGACAATATCTTGCTTCATTTTCATTCCATCCATAATGTCTTTTCAACTTAAAAAATTAGGTGTTGTACATAAGAGGGGCAGTTTTACGACGTTTTGCGTCCCGCCAAAGTTGGTATATTTTTTTGCATGCTTTGATCTCATCTCTTTTCTATTTTACCACAGGCAAAAACTATGACAAAGCAAAATATATTAAAGGCCAAAGAGCAAAGCGACGCAGCGTACAATCGCTGTTAAACGTAGAAGTTAGTAATTTCTTCAAAGTTCACCGCCTCTTTCCAAAGAATCTGGAAGCGGGTAATGACACGCGAACCTTTCTCTATAAAAGATGCGCCGGTGAACACCAGCTAATTTCGTCGTTTACCGGCTATCGCAACTGAGGTAACACGACCGCCCTTCAGCGGTGACGCGGTTTCTGCGAATGCAGAAAACCGTGCCAGGTGTTATGTGTCGGTAGTTCGAGGACCGGAAGCCAGTTCTGTTGGCTGAGGC
>JAFGDG010000003.1 GCA_016932245.1 Thermoplasmatota archaeon | reverse complement strand
TTATACTTTTGCCATCCCAAGCATAAAATAAGAGGAAACAATTACAGAAAAAACACGTGGGGAATATCATGAAACATGTTCATTACACGGAAGTGGCATTAGAACAGCCTCGAGAACAAGGAATTAAAGATGTACAGGTGCGGTGGCTTATCTCAAAGAAAGATGGGGCAAAAAATTTTGCTATGCGCCTCTTTGAATTACAACCAGGTGGCTATACGCCACTCCATCAACATGATTGGGAACATGAAGTATTCATTGTAGAAGGAGAAGGCGTCGCAAAGGATAAAACCAACGAACGACCTTTTAAACACGGTGACGTCTTTTTTGTCCATTCCATGGAATGGCATCAATTTGTGAATACGGGAAAACAACCTTTAAAATTTCTCTGTTTAATACCCTATAAAGAATAGCTTGATTCTATGAAATGGCCCAAGAGAAGGCAAAACGTTAAGAAGACGATTCAAAAGGTGAGTCCTAAAAATGATTGGCCAGACTCTGTAGTGACATTAAATGAAAACAGTATGGATGAGTTTATCCATCGATATCCTTTTGTTGTTATTGACTTCTGGGCACCGTGGTGTGCTCCCTGTAAAACGATGGGGCCACAATTGAGAAGGTTATCGAAGATTTATCAGGGGAAAATAGCCTTCGGAAAACTTGATATCAACACATATGAAACCATCGCAAAGCAGTACCGCATCCAAGGGATCCCTCATCTCATATTCTTCCAGCATGGAAAAAAGCTGTTAGATATTACTGGCGTTCGATCTATTAGTGCATTAGAAGAAATCACTGAAAAATGCTATCGTTCAAAATATTAGAGGCAATGATAACATGAAACTTACGATTGTGTATGACAATGAAATATACAACAAAGAGGCATCTGTAGAGAAAGATTGGGGGTTTTCCTGCCTCATAGAAACAAGAGATGACACCCTTCTGTTTGATACAGGAACGAAAGGCAGAGTACTCCTCAATAATATGAACGAACTTAGCATAGATCCAGGACGCATTAACAAAATAGTAATATCACATGAGCACCAGGACCATAGCGGCGGATTGGTGGCTCTTGCTTCCGTTGTAGAAGATGCTGAGCTGTACCGGCTTGGGAGAGGAACTCCAGGTGAAACAATAAAACTGACAACGGTTAAAAAACCACAGAAGATCACAACAACTGTATGGACCACGGGCAGACTCAAAGGCTCACCAGTAGATGAGCAGTCATTGGTTCTTAACGGAAAAAACGGCTGGTATGTGCTTGCAGGGTGTTCACATCCCGGCGTTAAACAAATAGTAGATGCCTCAAGGAAGATCGGCAAGGTAGTTGGATTACTCGGCGGACTACATGACTTTGACGAGTTTTCTCTCTTAGAAGATTTAGACTTTGTCGGTCCAGCTCATTGCACAAAGCATAAAAAGAAAATATATGAGTTGTTTCCAAAAATCAGTAGTGCCTGTGGTGTAGGGAAAATAATCGAAATCTAGAATAAACAAAAGGAAAATGACGAAAAAATCTGGCTATGTTAAGGGTACATCCTTTCGTAGGTCGTCTTTTATTTTTCTCCCCGTTTTCTTTTCCCATTCTTTAATGGGGAGAGAATGTTTTTCTCGTATCTTATCACCGTAGCCTAAGCCGTTGTACGCACAGAAGGGAATAATGCCTTCAAGAGTAGTATAATGGATAACACAGCGTTCCAAACGGTCAACATTCAGATTCCATGCATCCTGGAACCACATTGATCCTACAAAGAGGCTCTTGTAGTGGAATCCTCGCAGAGAATCATAACTTCCACCGATAGCAGCATCCTTTACCAGTTTGACAAGATCAAATCCCTGCGGTGCCTTTTCCTCATCAACAAAAGTATTGAGTTTACGTAAGAAAATTGATGCGATACGAAGTCTTTTGAAAGGCCCTGATTTTTGACTTTGCTGCTCGATAAATGCAAGAAGCCCCTCGACGTCAATAAACCGAGTGACGGGCAGAGGTTTACCATCTTCATAAAAGATGTATGTCGCACCGCCACAGCCAGGGTGGGCAGTAAATTCCACCTGCGTTTTTCCCTTGAGTAATTCAATGAGTTTGGAAACGGGAAATACAAACGGAACAGGATAGAAGTCATCTCGTGAAATTTGACCATCAAATTCTTTTTCAATTTCTGCCATCATCTGGACATAATCAACCCGCTGCTGATCTCGTTTTTCATCTTTTATCTTTGTTACTCTACCGCAGAAGGAAATTGGCTGAAAATTCACCCCCCTCACGATATCCATGTTGTCCAGAGCAAAGCGAACGATTTTACCTGTCTCGTGTAGATTTTTACCGCCGATTAACACAGGCACCAAGACAACTTTTAAATTGACTTTTCGCAGATTTTTAATAACTTTTTTGCTTTGTTCTATCCATGGGTTCGTCTCCTTTGTTACTCCATCGAAGCTCATGTATATGGTGTTCACTTTTTCATCTTTAAGTCGCTGGCAATAATCAGCGCTGTCTGCAAGTTTCAGTCCATTCGTATTAACCTGTACATGCGTAAATCCAACTTCCTTCGCCATTCGTACGATGTCAAAAAGATCCTCTCTCACCGTCGGTTCCCCACCAGTGATCTGAATTGCCTTAGAGCCCATGGGCCGTTCGTTTCTTGCTTGGATCATTAATTCTTTGATCTGGTCCAGGGTTGGTTCATAAACAACGCCAGAAGCACCTGCGTTCATAAAGCAATAGCTACAGCGTAAATTACAGCGATTCGTAACTAAAAGATTTGTGAGGACACTTTGAGAATGATGAACACGGTATAGTTCTGGGTAATCAAACAATTTTGTTTTAACATCAGGTGCACCACACCCCGTAACCTTATATTTTATCCATTTTTTATAGAGGGCGGCATCACTAAAGTATATCTCTTTAAACGGCCCGTGTTTATCGCAGGTTTTGGTAATGTATATCTTTCCATCATCCTCGATGACCTGTGCATCAATCTTTTGGATTTTTCCTTCCTGATAGCATCCGGGGCAGACGGAAACAATTTTTTCTAATTCTTTCATGGTTCACCGACCTTTGATGGATGCTATGGCCTAACAATTTGTCATTTATAGCTTTAACTATCTCCTTAAGAAGGCAATATTTATAACATATGATTGTATAGGCGCAGTTCCGTGTGTCTAGCAATACCAGGTAAAATCGTAGAAATTGACGATACAAAGGAATATGCGACCGTCGATTATGGAGATGGAACACGACGCAAGGCAAACATTTCTCTTGTTGACGTAACCGTTGGTCATTACGTTTTAGTGCATGCAGGCTTTGCCATTCAGGTCGTTGATGAAAAAGAAGCACAAGAAACGCTGAATCTATTTCGTGAAATGCTCTCGATGGGGGAAGAAGTGTAGTGTTTTCATTACAAGATAAGCAGCTTGCTAAAGAGATTACTTCAAAAATCGCAGAGCTGGATGTGAATCTGCGGTTCATGCACGTATGTGGTACCCATCAAGATACCTTAGTAAAACACGGCTTGGACGCCATGCTTAAGGAGTGCGGTATTACTATAGGGCAAGGACCAGGATGTCCTGTCTGCGTCACAACCCCTCGAGAAATTGAAGAGATGCTGCTTCTTGCTCGTAAAGGAAAAACCGTGACAACGTTTGGGGACATGATGAACGTTCCAGGAGAAAAGCAATCACTCAGGAGTATGGCTGCGGAAGGTTGTGATGTGCGAACGGTCTATGGTATTGATGATGCAGTTCATATCGCTGAAAAAGATAAGGAAAAAGACGTTGTGTTTATGGCTGTGGGATTTGAAACAACAGCACCAACGACTGCTGCTGTGTTGCTGAAAGAACCTCCTAAAAACTTTTCCGTCTTGTGTTGTCATCGTACTATTCCTCCAGCATTGCAAGCAGTGCTTGATATGGGGGAGATCAATATTGATGGTTTTATTGAACCAGGCCACGTCTCAACTATTATTGGAGTGAAGCCCTATAAGTTTATTTCTACGCAATATCATGTACCACAAGTAGTTGCAGGATTTGAGCCCATAGATATGCTCATGGCGACATGGATGCTTGTGCGACAAATCCAACGCAATAATGCTAGTATTGAGAATGAATATGTACGGGCAGTGAACGAAGAGGGTAATCTCAAAGCACAAGAGGCAATGAAGAACGTCTTTGAACCCACTGATGTCGAGTGGCGTGGATTTCCTTGTATCCCTGGATCTGGCTTATCATTGAAAGAAGAATTCGTAACATATAATGCGCGACAGAAATATGCCAGTGATCTTAATCCCCTCAAAGAGAAAACGTTTACCGAACCGAAAGGATGCAGGTGTGGAGAAGTGTTGCGCGGATTAATTAATTCCCAAGAATGTCCTCTCTTCGGTAACAAATGTACACCAAAAACACCTATTGGTCCTTGCATGGTCAGTATCGAAGGCAGTTGTAATATTGAATATCGATATGCAAAGAAGTGAGTCTTATTTTTTAATGATGTACTAGTTCTATCGAAGTTTTTTTCTCACAGAGAACAGTAATAGAGTGAACAGAACCGAAATGCAAAACGAAACAATAGTGCCACTAACAATACCATATGCTGGATAAAGAAAATGTATACCCGTTGCATATACGCCAACACTTGAAATGCCAAAGATCATTGATTTTGCCATACCTGTAGCAAATGCAGGCCCATGTTCGCGAACAGAAATTACCATGGTTGAGGAAAGAATGGCCGGAAAAACTGAAAAGATGCCGCTGAGAATGTCACTAATGTTTGACAAGAGAACAGAGATAGTAATGATGATGCCGGCAAGTAGACCTCGCAAGACAATCTTCATTGGTGTATAGTGAACAATTACTTTACCCTTTGAGGGAACATGCACTACTTTTTCCAGGAGAGTGAACGATAGAACAAAACAAAGTACATAGATGATGATCGATAAGAAAATATTTGTAACGTCAAATACTAGCAATAAAAAAGACAAGAAAGACCATGATGCAAGAGATACAACAAGTGCAAGTACCGTCGATCTATGAACAAGCAATGCAAATAAAAGGAGGAAAATAACATTGACACCAAGCTCAGCAGGAACGATAGCTGCTGCATGTGAAGCAAATAGCTCTCCTTGATTAATCGCGATAAAAACAAAGGCAATGACAATGGTAGAGGGGATAGTTCCCCAAATTCCGCCAACTTTTGTGCCAAATTTTTCGGCCATTATAGTAATGATGATGACAATAAGCGCAGAAAGGACGAAGGGTAAAACTGACTGAACTAAAATATCAATCATGAAGATGGCATTACATTACTCTATAAAACGTTTGTTTAAGAAAGAGTTAAATCAGTTAGAGCTATACGTAACCTGGTGAATGGGATGAATCGTAAGATTGCCATTACTGTAGTGAGTTCTGTCGGTATTGTTATGCTTGTATTGATAAGCGGCTGTACCCAACAAACATCTGAGACAAATACTAACAACCAGAACCAAGCATCTGGATATTATCTCTATGAGGATCCACAAGAACGATTTAGTATCGAGTACCCGGTAACGTGGGACATTCGTGAGGATATTTCAACACAATTTAATCTTGATGCATGTTTTCTTTCTCAATCTCAAGAACCAACTCAAATAGGAACTGTGATGATTAGCATACAACAACTAGAAGATTACGTAGATATGATGTACTTTCTTACAGCACACATCGAAAATCTCAGCATTGACGAAGGATTGCCAAATTTTACCATTGTTTCCGAACATAACACAACCCTCGCTGGTGAAGATGCGCACGAGTTGATATTTACATATCAATATGAAATTTACACATGGAAACAGAGAGAAATATGGACTATCAAGAACAGTATGCTCTACCTAGTTGCCTTCCAGTGCGACCAAGAGCGATATGAAGGATTTTTAGAGGATGTTAACCACATGGTTGATAGCTTTGATATAACATAAGTAATCTGAAGGGGGAGGCAACGGTGAACATCGTATTTTTAGGTGATAGTTTAACGCAGGGCAGTATTGGAATATCTTACGTTGATATTTTAAAGGAAAAACTTCCCCAACACCAGATGATTAATTATGGGAAAAACGGCGATACCGTTACCAGCCTCTATCGTCGGATGAAACGGCTTTCTTTTGATGATATCGACCTAGCCTTTATCTGGGTTGGTACAAATGATGTGTTAGTTCATGTTTCCTGGAGTTATCCGATTGTTAAAACCTTCTTTCTTCAGCCCTGGACAAAAACCTGCGAAACGTTTACTGCCTGTTACAAAAAAATCATTGAGATGATTGTACCTCAAATAAAAAAAATCTTTATCGTATCGCCGGTGTTCATTGGCGAAGATTTGCATAATCGATGGAACATACAATTAGCAGAACTGGCAAAAAGTATTAGGTCACTTACAACGTCATATAACATGGTAGATTACGTTGATCTTCGCACAACGTTTGAAAAAAAACTTGCAAAGAAACAGATTTCCCCCTATATTATCAATGGTAGTATCGCTCCTGTATTCGATGAACTCTTTCTTAAGAATACTGAAGAAGTCGACCAGAAATCACAAGAAAGAGGGTTGCATTTTACCTTGGATGGCGTTCATCTCAACAGTGCAGGCGCGCATGTTGTTGCTGAAGAATTTTTGAGGTGCATCAACAATGAACTATGAAGAAATTATGAAACGATTGCAATCAATGGCTAATCCTGAAGCAGTCAAAGGAATGGCACGATATGGGATTAATCCGAACAAGAATCTAGGCATCTCCATTTACCAACTACGACCATTGGCTAAAGAAATCGGGAAAGATCATATTCTTGCCTTAAAGCTATGGGACTCTGGCGTTCATGACGCACGCCTCCTGGCGGTGTTTGTTGAAGATCCTGCAAAAGTAACTGAAAAACAGATGGATTCTTGGGCAGCGGATTTTGATTCATGGGACGTGTGCGATCAAGCATGTACCAGTCTTTTCGATGGTACTCCTCATGCATGGAAAAAGATTGTTGAATGGGCAGAACGGGATGAGGAATTTGTAAAGCGGGCAGCCTTTTCAACCATTGCTGGACTTGCCGTCCATGATAAAGCTGCAAGGGACGAGCAGTTTGAACGATTGGAGACAATCATCAAGAAACATGCCATTGATGAACGGAATTACGTAAAAAAAGCAGTAAATTGGGCTCTCCGAAACATCGGTAAACGAAACAGGACACTCAATAAAAAAATGATAAAACTAGCGAAAGAACTGCAAGCAAGTAAATCCAAATCAGCTCGATGGATTGCTAATGACGCCCTTAGGGAACTTACCGGAGAAAAGGTACAACGAAAATTGGAAAAGAAAAAGGACTAGACAAGCCCTTTAATTTCCATGACACACTCTTTACAAATGTCACGACTTCCTGTTTTCGTTTCAATGTGGTGGATGTCGTCTAATCCGTGTTCTTTACCACACACACAACATGTTGCACAACCAGGCGTATCTGTCACCTCCCACATGCTTTTTATTTTCTTAACTACGTTACTTCTTAAATACTTACCGGGAGAGCATGCATTACTTTGGGCGATACTTCTGTATTTTCTTCTTTGCAATCTTTGCATTGATGGCGAAATAGAGGTAGACCAGCCCTAATTCTATACCGAAAATAAGAAGAAAGTAGCCGAAGGCAGTAGCAATCTTTCCCAATTCAAACCCATACGTCAAAGTAATAGAACCAAGAAACGGAATGAACATACCGATAATGACCAGTGCCAGGATAAAAGCTAAATCTGTGTTTTTTGCCATACTACTCTACCGATACTTCTTTTCTTCTTAAATATTCTGTTTATGCCGAAAGTTGGTGCCCGATAATAGCGTTTTGGCCTATAGAGATACCGCCGTCTCCATTAGGAACTTTATTATGTACAATAAATCGCAACCCGGCCTTATGAACTTCTCGTTCAACCATCTCAGTAATAGGGATATTATAGGAAACGCCACCAGTGATGCCTACGGTATCGATACCAGTGGTCTCTGCTTGTGCGATGGCGAGTTGTGAAAGAGTGCTAACAATAGCCTTGACAAACGAACAAGCATAATCTGCTTTTTCTTGGTCATTCAGGGGCCTTTGTATCTGTTCATCAAGCTGTCTAAAAATGTCAATGGTACCAATCACTCCACCATTCACGTTAACATCAAATGCATAAGTCGGTTTACCCAAAGCAAGGTATGGTTCAAGCTTCATCGCGGGCTCACCATCATATGTTCGGGTGGTGCAGATGTTGAGATAACAAGAAAGAGCATCCAATACTCTACCCAAACTGGTTGATTTTGGAGATGAATCCATCAACTTACTTAGAATGTGCGCTTCATCACCTGAAAAGAATTTTTCACTTCCTAATTTATGAAAGATGGCGAACACGAGTCTACGTGGGTCTTTGGTAGCCTGATCGCCACCCAAAAGAGGGATGGGTTCTAAATGTCCCACTCTAGTAAAATCAGTAAAGCGAGAAGCCAACACTTCCCCGCCCCAGAAAGCACCATCTGAACCATATCCAAGACCATCAACAGCAATCACCACACTTTCATCAAGCTTGTTATCCACCAAGAGTGATGCAGCATGCGCCCAATGATGCTGAACGTCAAACAAGGGAACTGAAAATTCATCCGAGAAAATCTTTGCAACCCTGCGTGAATCGTAGGCAGGATGCATATCTTGAACGACGGCGTCAAGCGAGGGAGTGGTTATTGTCAACTTCATCAGATGTCTGAGACTTTCTTCTAAAAAGGTCAGGGTCGAATAATGCTTCGAGTTCCCAATATACTGAGTGGCAAACACGTTGTTATCATGCGAAAGTGCACCAGTAATATTTTCACCGGCACCAACGCTCAAAATGGTTTTGTCATACATAACCGCAAGAGGCCGAGGGATGTATCCTCGTGATTTTCGTAAGAAAAAGGTATGCCCCTTCCACAATCTCAGCACTGAATCATCGATTCTATTAGGAATGGATCGATTATGTAAGAGATAAAAATCGGCATCGATAGAAAACACTTCTTTATCAGTAGTTATCATGGCTTCTCCAGGAATGTTTGCGGAGGTCATCACAAGTGCATCGGTTTGAAGATGGGAAAACAACAGATAGTGCAAGCCTGTATAGGGCAAAAATAATCCAATAGTGCCAAGACCTGGAGATGCTTGTTCTGCACCGATCTTTTTGACTAACACAATGGGTTTACTTTTAGAAAGTAAGACTTTCTTTTCTTCTTCCGTTATCGTTCCATAGGTTGCTGCCGCTTCAAGATTTCGTACCATGACTGCAAACGCTTTTTGAGGGCGACCGTACCACTCTCGAAATAGATCAATCGTTTCGATCTTGCAACAGAGATGCATGCCGCCCCATGACTTAATCACTCCAATTTTTCCAGCATCGAGTTGAGTGGCAAATCGTTTAATCGCAAGTGTATCACCCAAATCTTTCTTCTGTTTATCATACAAGCGATAGGAGGGACCACATGTCGGGCAAGAAATGGTTTGTGCATGGTAGCGTCGATGCAAGGGATTTTTGTATTCTTTTTCACAAGATTCACACAAGGGAAATGCATCCATGGACGTCCGTTCTCTGTCGTACGGCACGTCTTTAATCAAGCTGAACCGAGCGCCACAGACGGTACAATTGGTAAAGGGGAACTGATACCGCTTATCTTGCGGATCAAAAAGTTCGCGTAAACAGTTCTGACAAATACCAACATCTGGTGGAATGAGTGATTGTTTTTCTCCTTCTTTGCTATGAAGAATTTGAAAATCAGAAAAGGTGCGCTTATCAGGTTTCTCAATAATTTCTGTGATATGTGCAATGGATGGTAGCTGCTTATACACCCTGTCAATAAAGGCATCCTTATGTTTATCAATGACAACTTCTACTTCAGACCCTTTGTTCAGCACATACCCTTTAAGATTCATATCTTGTGCTATCCGATAAATCGTGGGTCGAAAACCTACTCCTTGAACGATGCCTTTAAAGATAAGTTTCATCAAATCGTACCAAGCTACTCGACAATTAAGTCCTTTGCGTACTTGTCTGTATCCGCAAGCAAAAACTCATTGCTCATACTGAGACAGTTTACTGGACACACATCATTACATTGGCTACAAAAACAACATCGTGCTAGATAGAATTTTACCTTCTTTTCCTCTGGCTTAAATTCAATAGCGCCACAGGGACACACGTTGATGCACAATTTACAACCGATGCATTTTTCCTTATCATACTGTATTTTTCCTCGAAATCCTGTTGGTGTTTTCACTGGAGGGCTGATGGTTGCTTTCCCTGCCTGTACATCTTGAAGATATTTGGTCGTGGATGATGGTTGATATTTTGCAGGGAACTTGTTGGTCCATGGTTTTTTGAACATTTGAGAGAAGACTTGGGGGAACATAGAAAGCTTCATTGCATCAACCTCCGTGTTTTTTCAACGCTTAGTGTATGCAGTGCTTCTTTATCCAAATATGAACGGTTATCGTCCTTGACAATTGCTACACGATTGGTACAGGACATACACGGATCAGTTGATGCTGCAACAATAGGAATATCTGCAATTTGCTCGCCTAGAAGCATAGGAATCCAAGGCAGAATATTGTTATAGGTTGGCGCACGTACTTTCCAACAATATGGAAACTCTTGCCCCGTAAGTTTGACATAATGAATGACTTCGCCTCGGGGTGCCTCCATACGACCAATGGCCTCACCGTTTACTTTTTTCAAGGTTGCCAGTAGTTTAGGAATTTTTGGTTCAGAGACAATGGAGCCTTCAGGCATACGTTCAAGACACTGCTCAATGAGATCAATGGATTGTTTCACTTCCAATAATCGGACGATAATTCTGTCATACACATCCCCATTTACTTTTCCGGTAAGAATATCAGGAGTGACGTAATCAAAATCAAGTTCGTCAAAGGCAAAATAGGGTTGATCAAGACGAACGTCCTTTTTTACACCAGATGCGCGAGTTGTTGGTCCACACGCACAAAGCTTTAAGGCGTTTTCTTTAGTAAGAATGCCACATCCTTGACTACGCATTCTAAACGTCTTGTCATCAAGATATATCTTTCGCAATTTATTGAAATTTGCTTTGAGATAATCTAAGGATTTCTTGATTCGGGGAATCATCTCTGGAGTAATGTCTCGTCGTACACCACCGATCATGGTAATTGCTTTGGTGACTCGATTTCCGGTAAGATATTCGGTAAGATCTAAGGCTTCTTCTCGAATTTGCCAGGTAAAGAATAAGACAGAATCAAAACCTATTTCATGAGCAGCCACGCCTGCCCAGAGAACATGGGAACAAATACGCTCAAGCTCGGCTTGAATGACTCGCAAGTAATCTGCTCGTTCAGGAACGTCAATGCCTGCAGCACGCTCAACAGCAAGGGCAAACGCCATTGGATGACAATAGGAACAAATACCACAAATTCTTTCTGCCAGATATAAAATTTGAATCGGATTTCTGTGCATGCCCGTCCATTCGATAGCTCTATGAACGTGACCGAGGCTGACATCAACATCAACAATGCGTTCCCCATCAATAGTGAATTCAAATTGCACGGGTTCTTTTAATGCAGGATGAATGGGACCAATAGGGATTTGATAGGTGGTCTTTGAAAGCGCCTTTTCGCTCATTTTTTCACCTCGTGAAGATTTCGCACCATCTTTTCAGGACCGGTTTCATCTTTTCGCCAGGGATACATTCCTTTAGGAAAGTCATCGGAAATAAATGCTCGTTTATCCTTAGGAATGCCTTTTACTTTTATTCCAAGCATTTCTTGTTTTTCTTGTTCAGTAATAAGGGCTCCCGGGATGAGATCAGTAAGTGTTTCAATTTCAGGTTTTGCTTTTGGTAGTTCTATGGTCATATTGAGGGAAAGTTCCTTTCCCCGCTCACCAAAGCAAATGGAAAAATGATAGACGAGGTCGATGGTTTTTCCCATATCATACCCAGAGACAACCGCAAGATGAGGATACTCCTCCATAGTCATAAGATGCCTTACTGCGTCTTTAAACACGCTTTTATCAACACGCATCCAAATATGAGTAAACTGTGTTTTCTTTGACCCTGCTTTATGAGTTTCAATGCGGTCATCTTTGATCTTTGTTTTGAACGTGTCTTTAAATGATTTAACGATTTCTTTTGGCGTTAATTGATCCCCTTCGCTCATTTTTTTGCCTCCAGTGTTTCTAGTTTTGTCCACGCTTTTGCCACCGCATAAATAATATTTTCAGGTCGTGGTGGACACCCAATCACATGAACATCAACAGGAAGAACATTATCAATGGGACCAACCAGATTATAAGACTCATAAAAGACATCGCCAGTGTTCCCACAATTACCGACACAAATGACTGCCTTGGGATCAGGCATCTGTTCGTATACTCGTTTTACTTTGTCGACAAGTTGTCGAGTTACTGGCCCAGTAACAAGCAATACATCGGCATGCCGCGGGGTACCAACAAGCTTGATACCGAAACGCTCTGCGTCATACCGTGGACATAACGCGGCAATAATTTCGATATCACAGCCATTACATGACCCTGAATTGCAATGATAGACCCACAATGCTTTTTTAAATGATTTAGGAAGACCCTTCGCCATAAAACACTGCCTCCGCAGACCTACGCGCGTATACTATCTTGCTTGTGGTAATCCTATAGACTATTTAAAAATTTGCGGCATAAATCAGCAAATACGAGGGACGGGGTCACCAAGTGGTTTGTGAAGATTTCGTCTACCACCAACCGTTGTCGCTAACACAACTCCTTTAACGTCAGTGGTTGCTTCTCCAATAATTGCTGCATGTTTGCCCAATGGGTGCTTCTTGAGAGTTCGTAATACTTCTTCTGCTTTTTCTTCGACGACGCCAAAGACGACCTTTCCTTCATTTCCTATTTCAAGAGGATCGATACCCAACATATCGCAGGCGGACCTTACTCCGGTTGGAATGGGTATGTGTTCTTCGTGAAGAATGATGCCAACCTGAGATTTCTCAGCAAATTCATTAACAGTATTTGCCAGACCGCCACGCGTAGGATCTTTTGCCGCAACAAGACCACCCTCGGCAAGCGCACGTTCCATCAATCCGTTAACGGGGGCAACATCGGACTTTATTTTGGTTTCAAAACCATATCCTTCGCGAAACGACAGCAATGCAATCCCATGCTCACCAATATTGCCTGATAAAATAATGGCATCTCCTTTTTTTAAATTTGAGTCACGAAGCCATCGTTGTGTAAAGATTCGGTATCGCTTCACTTCTTTGATATTTTCATCAAGTATCTTGGTTCTTCTACCGATACCGCTGGTATTTATCATGAATTCTTGGATTGCTCCTTTTTCTACGACTTTAGTATCGCCAGTCACAATAGGAACCTTGGCGCTCTTTGAAATGCTAGCCATACTATTCACAATGGTTTCAAAGGTCTCTGTAGCAAGACCCTCCTCAATGATAAAGCCAGCAGACAACGCAAGCGGTTGTGCGCCCATCACTGCAACATCATTAATCGTTCCACAGACTGCGAGAGAACCTAGGTCTCCACCGGGAAAAATCAGTGGCTGCACCGTATGCGAATCCGTGGAAAATACAATATCATCAATGACCGCAGCATCATCTAACGACGATAGAGGGACCTCACCAGCAGATTGTTTCCCAAAAGCAGTGAGAATTTTTTTTTTGATGAATTCATCCATCAATTCGCCGCCGGCACCTTGATTCAATTTAATCGTATCTTTCATCTGATAGCCACGCTGACAACAGTGATGCATAAGATTTATTTATAGTATACTATTGGAACCTTCAATGAGCTTGCTTGTCATGTGCATCGGCAACAGGGAAGGTGGCGATGATGCTATTGGGCCGTACATCGCCGATCGGCTCAAATCAACAAATATTGATGTTATTGACTGTGGAACAACTCCTGAAAATTATACGGGTGTTGTAAAGAAAAGAAAACCAGAGCATCTTGTTATTGTTGATGCAATTGACATGGGATTAACACCTGGCTCTGTACGCATCGTTCCAAAAGAAAACATTGGAACAATGCATGTTAGCACCCATGGAATTCCGCTATCTGTGTTGATTACGTATCTTGAACGTTTTGTTGAGAAGGTGTCATTATTAGGCATTCAACCAAAAACAATGTCGGGAGAATTGACAGACACTGTAAAAAAAAGTGGAGAGAAACTCATAGAGATAATTAAAAAGGAAAAGGTAACAGAGATTAAAGAATTGACAATAATGTAGAGGGAGCTACAGCACAATTTTAAAAATTTTAACGTGAAAGGTTTCCCACAACTCTGGTGAAGAAAGATGGTGTACTAATTCCAAACCATATGGAACAGCATCATCCGACCACATCTGGAAAATAAGAGATTGTTTTGCAAGATCAGTTAAATTGTAATCGTCGATGTAGTCGGCTGTATCTTTATCGAAATATTTGAAAAAGATAAACGCGATTTGTTCATCATATCCGCGGGTAAAAATATAACTCACGTTATACGTTTCGATAATGGCTTTTGTCTCATTTGCTGATATATTACTACACGTAAAGACTGAGGCAATATCTTGCAAATATTCCTCTGGTGCCCATCCACCATGTTTTGCAATATCTTCTTGTTTTTTTTCTTCCGACATATGACTATAAGAAGCAATAGTTTCTTCAAGATTCTCTGAGGCAAATGTTGTGATAACATTTCTCTCGGCATAGCCTTCCACCATACTGCCATAGTCCCACCAACAAAGAATGGTTGCATTTTCTTCTGCATTGTTATAAAGCCAGTCTAGAGACGCAACAATTTCAGGCATAAATGCACCATAGTATGTTTCGCCATGCTTCTCGTATGAAATGGCAGTAAAATTGCTCCAGTTACCCCCATAGTAATATTGTTGATAAAGAATCTCAGCATCTAGTGTTGATCGTTCAATATCTTCAGAACGTAGCAGAATGGTGTCGCCATTTTCATAGGTCGATTGGTTTGGTGGTGCATTTGTGCTTTCTTGCATACATCCTGAAAGGAGATAGGACATAACTACAATGGCAATTACTACTGTAAGCTTTTTCATAATAGACTCCCCACTAGAAAAATTAAAACTCGGTATCTATTTAAAAACACTTCTAAATTTTTAATACGGGTATTGTTTGTCAAGAACTTCTGTCGAAGTAAGCGCAGCGATAGCGCCTTCCGCACAGGCAGTGATTACTTGTCGTAATCCACCAGTGATGTCACCAGCTGCATAGACTCCCTTGAGATTTGTTCGTTGTTGCTTGTCAACAATAACATATCCTTTTTCATCAAGTGCAACACCGAGATTCTTTGCCAGTGTGTTCTGAGGTTCTTCACCAATAGAAATAAAGACGCCGTCGACTTCAAACGTTGACTTTTTCTTTGTTTGAGTATGCACGACCGTGACTGATTCAACCTTGTCGGTACCGTTTATCTGTTCGACATGGGAATTATAGACGATTGTAACTTTGTTTTTAAGAGCTTTTTCTTGATATATCTTTTCAGCCCGTAATCGATCTCTTCGATGAATAAGATATACGTCTTTGCAGCCAAGCTGTTTTAGATAAATCGCTTCGATCACAGCAGAGTTGCCACCGCCAATGACGGCGACGGTTTTTCCTTTGAAAAAAAAGCCGTCACAGGTGGCACAGTAGGATACTCCTTTCCCTTGCAGGTCCTGTTCTCCAGGAGCGTTTAGCTTTCGGTATTCGGTACCCGTACAAAGCATCACCGCTTTAACAACATAAGACTGTTTGCTTGTCGTGATAGCGAACCCATCATCGGATTTCTTGATGGCGGTGACGTCTTCATTGAAATGAATATCAGCATACTTACTAGCATGTTGTTTCATTTTTTCGGTCAGATCCATACCAGAAATCGATTCAAAACCAAGATAGTTTTCAATCTTTGGAGAGATGCTAGCAAGTCCACCCCCCATTCCTTTGTCAAGGACAACGGTCTTGATACCTGCTCTAACCGCATATATCGACGCGGAATATCCTGCAGGCCCTGCACCAATAATCGCTAGCTCATAACCCATACGTATCCTCCACAAGGAATGTCACAGTATTACAATAGTTTTGTCTTTAAAAGCGCATATGCCTCTTCAGGCGAGTCGATATCAGTAAGCATGGTTTCAAACGGGCACATCCCATTCTTGAATTTATTCTGCACAAAGGGTACCATGGTATCAACCTCACAAGGAATGCCACCCACCACAAGCGTAGCAATAGCTGTTTTTGTCCCCTGTGGTGCATAAACGCCAGTAGCACGTGCATACCGACAAAGCATGGCAGATGCTTTACCCAA
Source organism: Thermoplasmatota archaeon (assembly GCA_016932245.1). Classification (GTDB taxonomy): domain Archaea; phylum Thermoplasmatota; class E2; order DHVEG-1; family DHVEG-1; genus JAFGDG01. The sequence goes on along the minus strand of JAFGDG010000003.1, from coordinate 12,540 downwards.
TATCCGGTCGCCAATGACGGAACCGTGAATATCTTCTCCTAAGTCTTCAATGGCCTCAAGCAACGGTTGTACTCCTTCCCCTTTTTTCTTATGCCATATCTTGCCGTAATTGACCACCACAATAGAACAGTCCTCAGAATTGATGATTTGTCGTGCAAGTTCGATATCTCTCATGACTTCTTCATCAACCATGCTACGCCCCTCTCAAATCACTGGTTGTAAAGTATGGTTGTATAGCCTCTAACGTTTCTATGAGGTACTCCTTTGGATAAGGATCAACAGACATATAGGTTGGTGAAAGCAACGGTACGTCTGTCTTAACCTGCTGAAGATAATAGTTTTGTGTACCCTCCAACCATTTGGCAATACTGACAATATCTTCTTTCTTGAGGAGGTTTGGCACAAAAGTGGTTTTAAATTCATATCCTTTGGCTTTCTCCATAATAAGAGTAATGGACCGTTGAATGGCAGAAATATCTGTTTTTACTCCCGTAAGCTTTTCATATTTATTCTTTGGTGCTTTGACATCCATCGAAACGTAATCTACAAGATCTTGTTTTAACAGGTCTTCAAGGACATCTGGACGGGAACCATTGGTATCAATTTTTACTAAATAGTCTAACTTTTTTACTTTTTGTATAAAGGGCACAATATCCTTCTGTAGAAGTGGTTCCCCTCCGGAGATAACTAATGCTTCAAGAACGCCCTTTCGTTTACGAAGAAAAGCAAAGATATCTTCTTCAGCAATGAGAGGGGCCGTTCCTTCCACTAGCGTTTTATTGTAACAAAAGGGACAGCGGAAGTTACAATCCACTGTCCAAATAATAGCACTGATGCAATCAGGATAATCAAGCAGAGAAGTGTGCTGCAAACCGCCTATCTTCATTGTGATACCAATACTTTTTCCATCATATCAAAGGTCTTTCGGTCGGTAAATTCTTGTCGTTTGCCTCGATTCCACTGGCTGACTGGGCGAAGATATCCAACAACCCGAGAATAGACCTCACATTCTGTTATTTTCTTCTCTGTTTTACATGTTGGGCAGTGTTGATGTTCACCAGCAACATATCCGTGATCAGGACAGACGCTAAAGGTAGGGGTGATGGTGTAATACGGTAAGGAGTAGTTTTCTGCTACCTTTCTCACCAGTTTTTTGGTTGCCGTTGGCGAAGGCTCTTCTTCTCCAAGGAAAATATGCATCACCGTACCACCCGTATATTTTGATTGCAAGGAATCTTGGATGTCAAGTGCCTCAAAGATATCGGTGGTGTATCCCACAGGCAGTTGAGTTGAATTGGTATAATACGGCTCAGCACCACCTTTATTGCCGCTATTGCCATAAATCTCTTGATTATAAATGCGAATGTCAGGGTATTGCACCTTATCGACACGGGCAAGTCGGTAGCTGGCTCCTTCTGCAGGTGTTGCCTCAAGATTGAAGATGTTGCCAGTTTCTTCTTGATAGTCAGCAATTCGCTCGCGCATATGATCCATAACTTTTTCTGCAAAGGCTTTTCCTTCCTTATCACCGATGCTCTTGTTCATAAAATTGAGCAACGCATCATTCATACCAATGACTCCAATGGTCGAAAAGTGATTTTTCCAGTATTCCCCAAAGGTTTTTTTCACATCCGCAAGATAGAATCGTGAGTACGGGTGCAATCCACTATACGTAAGATTTTCGATGACTTCTCGTTTAATTTCAAGGCTTTCTTTAGCAAGATCCATCTGGTTATCTAATTGTTCAAAAAAGTCGTTATCATCTTTTGCAAGATACCCAATACGTGGCAGATTGATGGTCACTACACCAACAGAACCTGTCTTAGGGTTGGCACCAAATAACCCGCCACCTCGCTTGCGGAGCTCTCGGTTATCGAGGCGGAGACGGCAACACATACTTCGTGCATCATCAGGTTTCATGTCGCTGTTGATGAAGTTTGAGAAATATGGAATCCCGTATTTCGCAGTCATATCCCAAATGGGCTCAAGCCCATCGTTCTCCCAATTGAAATCTTTCGTAATATTATAGGTAGGAATGGGAAAGGTAAAGGGCCGTCCCTTAGCATCTCCTTCATACATAATGTCTGCAAACGCGTGATTAATCATATCCATTTCATCAAGATACTCGCTATAATTATCATCCATAAGATTGCCGCCAATGATGGCAGGTTCATCAGTCATGTAGCTGGGTACCGTAAGATCAAGCGTGATGTTGGTAAATGGACTTTGAAAACCTACTCGAGTGGGCACATTCATATTGAATAAAAATTTCTGCATCTCCTGTTTGACTGCATCGTACTGTAATCCATCATGCTGAATGAATGGCGCCAGCAATGTATCAAAATTTGATAGGGCTTGTGCACCTGCTGCTTCCCCTTGCAAGGTATACAAATAGTTGACAATTTGCATTAAGGCAGTTCCAAAATGTTTGGCCGGTTTACTCTCAATTTTTCCTGAAACACCACGAAACCCCAGAAGCATAAGGTCTTTTAAATCCCAGCCAACACAGTAGGCACCAAGGGTACCTAAGTCATGGATGTGATATGCACCAGTGGTATGTGCTTCACCTATTTCTGGCGGGTAGATTTTATTGAGCCAGTAATGAGACACAATGTTTTCCGTTGCATAGACATTGAGTCCTTGCAATGAGTAGCTCATGTTACTGTTTTCATTAACTTTCCAATCCATCATTGATAAATAGCCGTCAACTACGTCGATGTCTTTGAGAAGACCGGCAACTTCTCTGATGTCTTGGTGTTGTTTTCGATATAAAATATAGGCTTTTGCTGTCTTTGCATGACCTCCCTCGATAAGAATCTTTTCAACAAGATCTTGAACACGCTCAACAGTAGGAATTTCTCCTCGTTTGAGTTCTTTTTCAAGTACATCGAGGACTTCGTCGGTTAGTTTTGTTGCTTTTTTGTAATCTTTTCCCCCCACTGCTTCAGCAGCTTTCCAGATTGCATTGGTTATTTTTACGGGGTTGAAATCCACTACTTTTCCATCTCGTTTCCTAATTTTCCGTATCATTGTTTTATCTCTCCTGTACTTTGTTCGATCAAACTTTTCACCTCACGTTCAAATGACGATACATCGGTAAATGATCGATAGACCGATGCGAATCGTATGTAGGCCACTTGATCGACTTGTTTTAACAAATCCATCACATATTCTCCAATGGCAGAGGTTTCAATTTCTTCACATCCGCTTCGACGGATTTTTTCTTCAATGGCATCAAGTAATTCCTCAATTTTTTCATGTGATACTGGGCGTTTCTCTAACGCTTTTGATATGCCGTTTTTAATCTTAGTACGATCAAATTTCTCTCGCCTGCCATCCTTCTTAATAACATACACGGGCGTCATCTCAATGTACTCATATGTCGTAAATCGTCGATTGCAATGGAGACACTCTCGACGGCGACGAATAGTATATACTCCGGTGTCACGAGAATCTGTAACTTTGGTTTCTTGATGCTCACAATAGGGACATTCCATTTCCTTCTCACCAGATAGCCACAAGATACAATATATTGTATCTCAAAAACTTGATTCTACATTATATTGTATATTGATTGGCTTTTTAAAGGTTTCTGTTTTTCCAAATATTTTAGTAGAAACAACTGTTGTCTGTGCATAAAAAGAGAGGCATGAGGTCAATGAAAGTAATTTATGGACCTGTGGCATCGTGGCGGCTTGGCCGGTCGCTAGGCATCGATTTAATTTGTTCTCCAAAAAAGATTTGTTCTTTTGATTGTATTTATTGCCAGCTTCAACATACTGCCCGTATCACGGCGCAACGTCAAGCATTCGTTGATTCTACGGAAGTGAAAACGCAGTTACAACAGGCATTATCCAAAACCACTCCAGATGTGATTACGCTCTCAGGGATGGGAGAGCCTACCTTAGCGACAACCTTGGATGAAACAATTAAGACTATCAGAGAAATGACTGCTATCCCTATTGCCATTCTGACCAATTCCTCTTTTATGGATAAAAAAGAAGTGCGGGACGCTCTACGACAAATAGATATTATTGTGGCAAAACTTGACGCTCCAAATGAAGAGGTGTTCAACACCATTAATCGGCCTGCACCAGAAATATCATTTGATCAGGTAGTTAGAGGGATTAAAACCATGAACCATGAATTCAAGGGAAAGTTTGCATTACAAATGATGTTTATGCCTGAAAATAAAGCATGTGCTAGTCAAATGGCCACTCTTGCACGAGAGATTAAGCCGGACGAGGTGCAAATAAATACACCTTTGCGTCCTTGTAATGTTTCACCATTGCCGGAAAAGGAAGTAGACGCCATTGAACAGGAGTTTTCTGGGTTACAGACAATTTCAGTATACCATAGTCCCAAGCCAAAAACAGATCCGCTCGATAAAGTAGAATTACTTAAACGAAGGAGATTGGAGCTGTAATCATATGAAAAAGATATCGGTGGATCTACAACCAATTGGTATTGTTCATGCACCATATAAAAAACCACATGATACTCCTTTCCAAGGGTCGGATGAAGTCTCGACTATTGAACTCTATAAAGAGTTTAGCCAAGGACTAGAGGATATCGACGGTTTTTCTCACCTTCATATCCTTTACTGGCTCCATCAGTCAAAAGGATATTCGCTCATGGTCCAAACGCCGTGGGATGTCACACCTCACGGGCTCTTTACAACACGCTCTCCTCATCGGCCAAATCCTATCGGGCATGCGGTCGCCATGTTGATTGGCCATAAGGATAACGTCCTTACGGTAAAGGGGTTAGATGCTATCGAAGGTACTCCCGTCATTGACATTAAACCATACGTTAAGAAGATAGATAGCAAAGTAGACGCAAAATCAGGATGGTTATCAAACGCAATGTTACGTTTAAAGTAGTACTGGATTGGTAATGGCGTTTTTCACCAATAGATCAATATCTAATTTTGCTTCTTCCTCAAGAAGTTGTTGAACCGTCGCCTGGGTGGCAGGTTGTTTTGGTACAGCTCCGCACGGATTAGCAGGTAAAATCGATAGGTCATATGTACCAATTTTCTTTGCTATGCTGATGATATCTTCTTTATCAAAGCCGATGAGAGGGCGCAAAATAGGTAAGAAAGTAGCCTGATCAACCGTTTTGAGATTCTGTAAGGTTTGTGATGCAACTTGCCCTAAAGAATCACCCATAATAAGTGCACTGGCGTGTTCTTTTCTTGCAATTACGTCTGCGTACCGAACAAGCATACGTTTACAAAACACACACGTAAATCGTTGATTGCAGTGCTGTTTGAAGGCTGAAAGAGCAGCACCATGGGGAATAATATATGCTTTTATGTTGAGAGAGAGCTGTTGCTGTAAATACGATATGAGTTTTCGATAGTTTGCAAGTTCTCTCTTATCAGTAAAGGGCTGAGTGTCAGCATGTACTGCAATGATTTGTGTTGCATGTTTTGATAATAAATATGTTGCAACAGGAGAATCGATACCACTGGAGAGAAGAGATACGAGGTTCATGCTGTCTCGTTGGTAAGATAATCAAGGTATTCTTTCAGACCGCCAATGATGGGCAACACAATGATATCAGGCACGTCATAGCTATGAAGTTCTTTGATTCTGATGATGGTTTTTTTAATGTTGTCATCAACTGTCTTTGCGATCAGTATGTTTTCATTCTCTGTCTCAATCTTTCCCTTCCATCGATAGAGGGATAAACACTTAGGAATGATATTGACGCACGCAACAAGTTGTTCCTCAACAAGAGTATGAGCAATGCGTCGGGCATCATTAATATCATCAATAGTTGTATACACAACAGCAACCATGGTCTCCTTTTTTCATATAAGGGAATAAGGTTTTAAGCGTTTGCATCACCATGATAGGAAGTCATGTTGAGTTGGTGAACACACGACATAATTGCATGTTTTGATCCCCAAAAAAGATGCGAGTGGCAGAAACAATCGCTACAGCCAAAACCGGGAATTGAGTTCAATTGCTGTTCTAATATTCTTGCAATATTGCATTCTTCTTTGGTTGGACTTTCTTTGTAAAAAACCTCAATATTTTCCGCAACCGGTAAAATATAATCAATGTGCCAATGTATTTTTTTCTGGGTTCGAAGATGTCGTTGGATGCGTTGTTCTAAACCATTCATAGCACTGCCCACGTAGACATACCAACCGTTTTTGAGGGGGAAATTGCCAAGTTTCCCAACCTGAATCCTGGCAGCATTTGGTAGTGAAAAGACCAAAAGATAGCTTCCTTTCATGTGATGCGGTCTATAATTTTATCTAAATCGTTCATAAACGTTGTTTTCATTAGCTGAGTGGGATTTCCGATGGTTTCTTCCAGGTGTTGATCAAACGCAATCTCAGTGAGATACGGCACTCCCCTACAAGAAATGTGCTGTTTCACATACTTTGAGGGAGTCATAATCATATTTTCGACAATACCGATGATTGGCAATTGCAACTCTTTCAATATCATAAGAAGTTTAGAAACAGCACCCATGGACACTTTAGAGGGTGTTGTAACGATGAGGAATTCTCCTTTTTTTATGAGATTGATGACATCAAGTGTTTCGTCTCCTATACCGGGTGGCATGTCAATAATAAGAAAATCCAAGTTTCCCCACTGAGTAATAGAAAGAAGCTCGATAATAATATTAGAAATATCAAGTCCTCGGAAAGGAGATGGCTTATCTTCGGTGAAATACACTAAAGACATAAACTTAATTCCCTGTACATCCGGAGGGATAATTCCTTTTTCCTCTTCTGGAAATCGATTTATTGGGACTCCAAGAATAATATGTGATGAGGGGCCATACAAATCAAGATCAAGAAGCCCAACAGCATATCCCTTCTTGGAGAGACTAAGAGCAAGGGATGACGCAACAAGACTCTTGCCAACTCCCCCTTTTCCACTAGCCACAGCAATAATGCGCTTAACGGACTGTAATCGTTTGTCAATAATGCTGACTCGTGGGTCCATTGCTATTTTTCCCCTTTAATTGAGAGAATAGAGACCCCTCTTCCTTTTTCAATAGTAAAATCTGGGCTGCTACAGTTTGGACATCGTGCATGAACTAAGGCAACTTCAGGGATAAAATGAATGGCCTCTCCTTCATCTTCATTTAATTTTTTCTTCATGTCAGAAAATGTCCAACGATGGTGACAATTATTACATACAAAGCTACTTTCTTCGGTTTTAATTTTAATCTTTGCCTGCTTCAGCAATCCTGCTTGATCCTTCATAATCTCTTCTAACGCAAATTCAAAAATATCTTGCTCTATTTGTTGAAGCTCACCAAGTCCCACCACGATGGTTGTTATCGTTTTGAGATGCTCTTTTTCTGCTGCTTGAACTGCTGCGGTAAGGATGGATTCAGCAAGTGCCCATTCGTGCATGCAAGAGGCGGATAAAGAGACATATACTTTAAATGTTGCTGTAGAAAAATAAAAAAGGCACAGTGGAATACCGCATTCATCATGAAATACAAGAAAGAAAAACTCTTAACGCAGAAAATCAAGCATATTGATATAACATCATTCAACAGTGTACCACTGATTGAATCGTTTGATCATATGGCCTTTCAATCGAGAAACTTAGCACAAGCATGTAAGATTTATGACATGATGCTGAAAGATAAGGAATGCACAACGATTCTTTGCCTTGCAGGTTCATTGGTAAGTGCTGGTTTGAAAAAGAGTATCGTTGATCTTATCAAACATAACATGGTTGATGCTATTGTTTCCACCGGTGCCATTGTAGTTGATCAGGATTTCTTTGAAGGATTAGGATTTCATCACTACCGAGGATTTGTGCAAGCAGATGACAATCAGCTCAGAGAGATGATGATTGATAGAATCTATGATACGTTCATTGATGAAGAGGATCTTCGCGTCTGTGATATGACAACAAAAGAAATTGCTGACAAGATGAAACCTGGTGTCTATTCCTCAAGGGAATTTAGTATTGAAATGGGAAAATATCTTCAGGAAAACAAAAAAAATGCCGAATCGTTTGTACTAACTGCGTATCAATATGAAGTGCCCATTTTCTGTCCTGCCTTTTCCGACTCAAGTGCAGGATTTGGTCTCGTTTTTCATCAGGTCGACAACAAACAACACCACCTTTCCATTGATTCGGTGAAAGATTTTCGTGAATTGACTGAGCTGAAAGTCCATGCAAAAGAAACAGGCATAGTAATGATTGGTGGTGGTGTGCCAAAGAATTTTGTACAAGACACCGTCGTTGCAGCCGATATCCTTGGAGTGGAAGCACCGATGCATAAGTACGCCATACAACTCACGGTTGCAGATGAGCGCGATGGCGCGCTTTCCGGCTCAACATTAAAAGAAGCGAATTCATGGGGGAAGGTTGACCAGGGTCATGAACAAATGGTCTACGGAGAAGCAACAGTAACCTTTCCTCTTCTTACAAGTTACGTATACCACAAAGGAAATTGGAAGGGGCGCAAAGCAAAAAGATTGAATCAACTCTTCAAATGATTTTCTTCCTGAAAACCATTATATATCTACTATCATCTTTCCTTATTTTGTGAATGGGGAATCTACTGCTAAATTGGAGAGATTAAAAAACAATCTTAGAGAGATGAAAGCTGTTGCGATTGCTTATTCTGGTGGAGTAGATAGCACATTTTTATTAAAAGTTGCACATGATGTTCTAGGAAAAGATATACTCGCAATTACTGCTAGCTCGGCAACATACCCGCGTAGAGAGTTAAAGAACGTGAAACAATTTACAAGGAGTAGAGGAATAAAACACGTTATAATCTATCCAGAGCAAACAGAAATAGATGAGTTCTCAAAGAATCCTACCAATCGATGCTATTACTGCAAGAAAGAACTATGCTCAAAAATACAACAACGTGCATCTGAGGAAAAAATCAACTATATACTTGATGGGTCAAATGCTGAAGACAAAACAGACTACCGGCCCGGTGAAAAAGCCCTGAAGGAATTCGGTGTCTTAAGTCCTTTGAAAGAGGTTGGACTGACAAAAAGAGAAATCAAGGAATTATCTCGGAAAATGAACCTTGATATCTGGGATAAACCTGCCTTTGCGTGTCTCGCTTCAAGGTTTCCATATGGGACAAAGATTACGAAATCGAGGTTAAAAATGATTGAAAAAGCAGAAGAGGTTATCCACGAGTTGGGCGTAAAGCAGTTTCGTGTACGATTTCATAATGAAATTGCCAGAATCGAAGTGTTGAAAGACGATTTTCGGACCGTTCTTGACCACTCTGATGACATAGCAAAAAAGTTTAAACAACTTGGTTTTAAGTACATTACCCTCGATATTCAGGGATATCGAAGGGGGAGTTTAAATGAGGGTTTACAAAAATGAAAAAAATGTTACAGGATTATAAAAACGGGAAGATTGGGCTTTCTGACGTGCTAGAGAAAATAAAATATCTGCCCTACGAAGACTTAGAATTTGCCAAGGTTGATAATCATCGACATATACGTAAGGGCTTCCCCGAGACTATTTTTTGTCGAGGAAAAACAACTGAACAGATTCTGAAGATCATCGAAACAATGTCAAAAAACAATCATAACATTCTTGCAACCAAAGCTGATAAAAAAATATATACTGCTGTGAAAAAAAGGTATCCCGATGCTGAGTATAACTCTCTTGCAAAAACAATTGTTATTCAAAAAGACCAAATTAATTCTAAAAAAGGCAAGATTTTGGTTATAACCGCAGGTACTTCAGATATTCCTGTTGCCGAGGAAGCTGTTGTAACGGCCGAAGTTATGGGAAATGTTGTTGAAAAGGCATATGATGTTGGGGTTGCTGGTGTTCATAGGTTATTTGATATTAAAGATAGAATTTTTGATGCAAATGTAATAATTGTTGTTGCTGGTATGGAAGGTGCCCTTGCAAGTATTGTTGGAGGTTTAACCGCTAGTCCTGTAATAGCTGTTCCAACTAGTGTGGGTTATGGTGCTAGTTTTAAGGGCATAGCACCTCTTTTAACAATGATGAATACATGTGCGGAAGGAGTGGTAGTAGTAAATATTGATAATGGATTTGGTGCAGGTTACTTTGCAAGCCTCATCAATAGGTGAAGGGAAATGGCAACAGCGTATTTTGATTGTTTCTCAGGAATAGCTGGAGATATGATTCTTGGGGCTCTTATTGATCTGGGACTCGATAGCAATTATTTGAAAAAAGAATTGGAAAAATTAGGTGTTTCTGGTTATGAGTTTGATGTTAAAAAGGTTGAAAAAAATCATATTGCTGCAACTGATTTTTATATAACAATAAAAGAAGAGCAGCATCATCGAACGTTAGCAGATATCAATAAAATTATCGATAACAGCGCGTTAGAAAATGATGTAAAAGAACTAAGCAAAGAAATATTTTATAAACTTGCAAAAGTGGAAGGAAAAATTCACAATGTAAAAATCGATGAGGTTCATTTTCATGAGGTTGGTGCAATTGATTCGATTGTTGATATAGTTGGAGTGGCAATTGGGCTGAAAAAACTTAACATTAAAAATAGTTTTTGTTCAGATATACCTCTCGGAAGGGGATTTGTAACATGCGCTCATGGAATTATTCCACTACCGGCACCAGCAACAATTGAGCTATTAAAAGATATTCCAGTATACCAGTCAGATGCCAATCATGAAATGGTTACGCCAACAGGTGCAGCAATTATCACTACTATTGCTGATGGGTTTGGTAAAATGCCTCTCATGAAAATCAAAAAAATTGGATACGGGGCAGGTAAAATAGAGAGCGGACAACCTGGTCTTCTTAGAGTCTACGTGGGAAAAATAGTAAAAAAATAAAAAGATTACAATCGTTGAAAGATTGTAACTTTTTTTAATTCGTGGTTTTTTGAGTTCGAGGCAGTTTCTGAGAGATAGCAACCATTACGAGCCATATGAATACAATAGCAATGGTCATCGTTCCACCGACGGTGGCCATTTCTTGTAACATCATAGGGATTTCTGCTGGAGTTTGCATAGCAGTGAGAAATGGAGGGAATGGAACAACTTCTCCATGTGCAATATGCTCTACTGCAAGCATTACTACCCCGCCCCAAATCATGACATTCAACCAGCCTATTTTCAATGACTCAGGTATTTTTTTTCTAAAAATGGTAGTTACTATCGCCAAACTCATTGGTGCTATAAAACATGCCATTTTATGTTCCTCCTATGCTTTTTGCTTTTGGTTTAGAGGTTATTAAAAGAACTTCCCAAAGAACAAAGATCGGTATTAACATAACAATTCCAAGTAGGGTTCCATTTGTAATTAATCCGTCTGTTTCCATCTCGATAAATGCTCCTCCTTCAAAGCCAAGGATATGATCTACAAGGATCATTATTGACGTTCCCCATAGCATCAAACTGAGAATGTCCAGCTTATAGATTTTAGGTTTTACATACCATATTGCAGTTACAGCAATAGCCGCAACGAGTGTCGTCACAAGCCACATAATAAATTTTCCTCCGTACCATTTTTTATACTTTCGTAACACAGAAATATACGACTATTATATAACAATTTTGGTAACAAAAAATTTAAATTCGTGCTACGTTTACCTGTAGATCGTGCTACCATGACAGAAAAAATTACGCGATTTGGTGTGTCTATCGAACCAGATCTTCTGAAAAAATTTGATAAACAGATACGAAAGAAGGGATACACCAATAGATCTGAAGCAATCCGAGACATAATTCGAAAGGAAATTATTGCCGAACGGCAAACAAATCCAGAAGAGAAAGCGATTGGAACATTGACTATGGTCTATGACCACCACACAGGAAGCCTCACCGAACGGCTTCTAGCACTTCAACACGATCATACAAGCGAAATTTTGACTACTACACACATTCATATTGATCATAACAACTGTCTAGAAGTTCTAATATTACAAGGGAAAACAGGTCGCATACAAAAACTTGCAGATCAGATAAAATCACTAAAAGGAATAAAGCATGGAGAACTTGTGATGACAAAAAGTTCTCTCTAATGTTTACTCATTTATTGCTTCATTAAGTTCGTTCACAAATTGTTTCACGTCAACCCCATGCACTGCAGCAATATCTTTTATTTTTTCAAAAGAAGCAGCAATGCATCCAATGCATCCCATATGATATTTTTGAAATACAGGTACAACTTCAGGGTGTTTTTCAATAACTTCTCTGATGTTCATGTCTTCAGTAATCTTTCCACATGTCATGATGTACACCTATTTGTTAACAATCGTTATTATCCTCGTCCATATAATACTTACTCTCTTTCACAAGAAGGGTAAGGAGAGGACCGGACGGGCGTTCCGGGAGGGGAAAAAGGGATCACGTTGGCATCAAAGGCAGCGTCCGGTCAGTGATGCTTGTCGTTGAAATAATTAAACAACTATTTAAAGAAAGATAACGGTCTGCTGAAACTATTCATTGGCTTTGTCTCAAAAACATAACTTTGAGATAAATAATGATATTCTACGCTCAGGGGAGGGGATGTGAACACTAAAATACCGATAAAATATTAATAAAAAACGGTTAAATTTTATAATAAC
>JAFGDG010000127.1 GCA_016932245.1 Thermoplasmatota archaeon | reverse complement strand
TGCCAATGCGGTACATGTCGATTCAAAATTAATAAAGGAAGTAGTCAGAGATATCCAACGAGCGCTCTTGCAAGCCGATGTCAACGTTAAACTTGTCTTAGAACTATCGAAAACTATTGAAAAACGTGCACTTTCTGAAAAGCCGCCTGCAGGAATGAGTAACCGGGAACATGTCATCAGAATTGTTTATGATGAACTGGTAAACATTCTTGGCGACCCAAGAGAACTACCCCTCAAAAAGCAAATTATTATGATGGTTGGGTTGTACGGGCAGGGGAAAACAACCACCTGCGGAAAGTTAGCAACCTATTTTAAAAAGAAGGGGCTGCGACCAGCTGTTATCGCAGGAGATGTACATCGACCAGCAGCATATGAACAATTACAGCAAATTGCAAACAAAGTAAAAATTCCTTTTTATGGTGATAAGAAAGAAAAAGACGCGGTAAAAGTGGTCAAAGAAGGACTCAATAAGTTCAAGCGAACCAGTGACGTCATCATTGTAGATACTTCGGGACGACACAAACTTGAAGACGATCTCATCGACGAAATGAAGGACATCTTCAAGGCTACAAAACCCAACGAGAAACTCCTTGTTATGGATGCAGCAGTTGGCCAACAAGCAGGACCACAAGCAAAAGCATTCGACGATGCTGTTGACATTACAGGAATTGTCCTCACAAAACTTGATGGGACGGCGAAAGGCGGTGGCGCATTAAGTGCTGCTGCCGAAGTTGGTGCCCCTATTGTTTTTATTGGTACTGGTGAGCATGCTGCCGATTTTGAATCCTTTGATCCCGCTCGTTTTATCTCCCGTTTACTTGGGATGGGTGACATCAAAACGCTACTTGAAAAAGCGGAAGAAAGTCTTAAAGGAAAAGATGCGGAAAAAACTGCGCGTCGCATTATGTCAGGTAAATTTACCCTCCACGACATGTATGATCAGATGGATATGCTTTCAGGCATGGGTCCCCTAAATAAAGTTGCGGAGATGCTTCCCGGTGGCTTTGCAGGAAAGCTAAAAGAAACTGATGTCGATGGGACCGAAAATAAGCTGCAACGATTTCGCATCATCATGGATTCGATGACCGATGACGAAATGAATGATCCGACCATTATACGTTCTTCTCGTGTTAAACGAATTGCTCGGGGTGCTGGTGTCGAAAACAGACATGTCAAAGAGCTCTTGAAATATTATAACATGACTAAGAAGATGATGAAAGGTTTTTCTGGAAATCGCAAGATGAGGAAAAATCTTATGAAGCAACTAGAATTTGGAAAATAATCTGTAGAAGATCTTTCCCATGTTATTTAAAAATCACCAACAACTCATCAAGAATGGGCACACCGATGAGCAAAGAAAAAAACGAGCCGATGTCTTGGAGATCTTGACAGCAGCAGTAAGCACTGTCGATCCCTATCATGTTGTGCACTCGCTCTTTGATGATGATACCCTCTGCATTCAAAACAACCGCATTGCCCTATCTGACTTTACAAATATCTATGCAGTGGGATTCGGCAAAGCAAGCATTGGTATGACGCAGGCCGTTTGTGATAGCATCACTGTGCATAAGGGCATTGCTGTTACTACTGATTCTGAACGCACGGTTAATGATCCCGTTGTCACGACCATTGTTGGGGGCCATCCTCTACCAACCAACGGAAGCTTAGAAGGAGCAACAGCCATCCTCGAACTTGCACAAAAAACAACTGAAAACGATTTACTTCTCGTCTTAGTTTCTGGCGGTGGATCTGCGTTATTGTGCAAACCTCGAGTATCTCTTAACGACCTACAACAAACAACGACGCTGTTATTGCATTCTGGTGCGACAATTACGGAGATGAATACCATACGAAAGCACCTCTCACAAGTAAAAGGAGGGCAACTTGCACATGCAACAAACGCAACCGTTGTATCATTGATTATTTCAGATATTGTGGGTGATCCCCCAGAGTTTATTGCTTCTGGCCCTACGTGCCCAGATTCAACAACTTATGCAGATGCTAAACGAATTTTGAATCGTTACGGTCTCTGGGAGCAAGTTCCTAATTCTGTACGAACCGTGATTGCAACAGGAATTGAAGGAAACATTCCAGAAACACCAAAACCTGGAGATGCTGCGTTTGACCGGGTAACAAATTACATTGTTGCAAATAATAAACGTGCATGTGCTGCTGCAGAAGAAAAGGCAAGAGATCTTGGGTATGAAACAATCGTGCTTACTACTTCACTTACTGGCGAAGCAAAAGAGGTAGGAAAATATCTGGCAAATCGTGCGAAAGCATATGAAACGCATGGAAAACAGACCATCTTTATAACTAGTGGTGAAACCACTGTAACAGTTAGCGGAGGGGGAAAAGGGGGAAGAAATCAAGAACTTATCCTCGGCTCACTTCCAGAATTGGTCGATACGGATATGGTATTTGCGTCCTTTGCAACAGATGGAAAAGATGGAATGAGTGATGCTGCTGGTGCTATTGCAGATGGTAACTCGTTACAGCGAGCAAAAAACAAACATCTTGATAGGAGTGTCTTCCTCGAAGAAAACAACTCGTATGAGTTTTTTAAAGAGATACAAGATGCTCTTATGACCGGGGCCACTGGTACCAACGTTATGGATGTTCAGCTCCTACTTAAATAATGACGCAAAAATATAAACCGTAAACTATATAAATCTAAATAACCGATATTGCATATACTTATATATGCTATATTAGGAGATGTCATATGTATCTAAATAGTACAAGAAGTAAAGTGCTTGCGTTCTTTGTACTCTTACTGCTTGTAAGTGTTAATCTTACTCTCATTGCCTCTTCTGGCGCAGACCAAAACAATACTGATGGATGGTGGCTTGATGCCTTTGATGACCTTAGTAGTATTTCGCAAAATGAAGGATGCGTGCTGGTAGATGGCAGTATACAGCTAGAAAAAGGCATCGTTATGAGTACCTATGATTTTAGCGGTGGGGGAAGTCATCAAGCGTGGGATGCCAATGTCTCATCAATCTTTGGTGAAGATGAACAATTAATACGGATGAGAAATTTACTTGGACAACGTCCCTTGAGCAGTTACACGGCAATTGCATCAAACGATGGTACCGTTTTTGAAACGCGAGCCCGATCAGTGCATATTGAGCCACTCAATGTAATCTATACCTTTTCCCCCGTTCATCACTTTCGGATGAAAATCACTCAGAGCAAACATAACCTTGATTATTTCACGTTTGCTTGGTGGCACGGTCCCAAAAAAAGTGGTGCTAATGTGGAAAGTTTTCATCTATACATGTGGAATTATTCTGCACTTTTTGGTGTGGGTACTTGGGATCACAAAGGGTCACTGAGCTCATACGCAGCCATTGGCTCAGACCCCAATGGAGATATCAAACTGACTAGTACTAACAACGCCTACATTAATGCCGAGGGGTACATAGATTTCTTAATTGTTGCTCTCCCCGACCCTGATGAATATGGTGAGCCGTGTATTCTCCGAACCGATTACATACAACTAACGGTGAAGAACAAATTTGGATACCTCGAAGATGGGTACGTTATCTCAGAAACCATCAAACCCAGTAGCGTCGGACGGTGGGAAAATATTCTTTGGAGCAGCTCAAGAGTAACTGATACTACAGATGTTACCATTCAAGTGTTAACAAAATCAGGGTCGCTTATTGATGAAGACAAGCTTCCGGGTAACGCTGAAGGGTTTACCTCGGGCCTCATCAATGTTCGTTCTCTTAATTCTGTCGACGAGATAAAACTGAAAGCAACACTGCATTCCAATGATCTCTCCTTTACCCCAACGCTACACAGCTGGGCGGCGACATGGCAAACAGAAAGCAATGTGTTCAAGGACTTATTTACCAGTGATTTACGTCTTGAACAAGTGACAGGCGCAACACGTTCGGGCGGACAAATTAAAATTAGTAGTTCGTCAGGTGGATGGCCAGTTACTGGACTAACATCAGCAAATACCCGTTCATATCCAGGATATGGGCCAGCAGATGATGAGCTGTACTGGTATACTGCTGAAGAGAGTGTTGGTGGAGGATTACGCAGTCCTGTTGTCGATGACGATATGCTGTTTATTGCTTCTTCTGTTGATGGCAAAATCCATGCCTTTGATGCAAAAGTATCATCGAGTCAACAAGGCGATGAACTGACACCCGCGTACAATAGCAGTGGAACATATGTGGTAGACTCATCGCTTGCTGTAGCTGGTGATATGGTCATCGTTGCAACAAGTGAATTGAACGCCTCAAACAAAATCTATGCATTAGACAAAACCACCTTGGATGAAGTATGGAGTTACACCTATACTAGTGGCGATATTTGTTTTTCGTCAGCACCAGTAGTTTCAGAAGGCAAAGTGTTTATCACCTCATGGAACGGACAGGCATGGGAAACGCCACTGCTTTCGTTTTTATATGAGTTTCAATTAATTCAAGGAAATAACAAAATCATCGCATTAAATCTTGCAGATGGCACCGAACGGTGGACTGCTGATCTACCCGCAGGTAGTTTTTCTACCCCTGCTGTTGCTGATGGCATGGTGGTGGTAGGGTGTGATAAAAGTTCTGGCAAGAGTCTGTTTGCCTATGACGAAGACACCGGAATAAAAGTGTGGGATACAACAGTTGGTCTTGTCGGTGGTGCATCACCTGTTATTTACAATGATAAAGTGTTTGTCGTAGGAAAAGCACAAAGTCTGCTCTCATTGAGAGGCAATATAAATCTATATGCGTTAGATCAGTATGACGGCTCTCTTATCTGGAATCAAACCGTTGCAGAAAAAATCCCTGCCTATGAAGAACTACCAAAGGGCCTACGACTCTATAATCTGATTGCCACATCCACTCCTGCCATTCTTGATAATAAGCTCTTTGTAACCTCGCCAGATGGAACACTGCATGCATTTCGTGTTGGGGACGGCCATAAACTCTGGGAAACTGAGGTCTCCTCAGCTATGTATGGGATTATTCCTACGTATTCGTGCACCTCTCCTGTCGCAACCTATGATACTGTCTATGTTGCTTCTCCCAATGGCGTTGTCACCGCAGTAAGCACCTCTGGAAAAGCACGGTGGGAAGGAACCTGCAAAATCAATGAAGAGGACCCCTTTACTCCTGTTGGCGTTTTAGCATCTCCTATTGTTGTTGATGGTGTGCTCTATGTAAGTGTGACTGAAGGGGTTGTTAATGATCCAGCCAGTTTAAGCGGACGGCTCGTCGCTTTTGGTACAGATGTTTCCAACCTTCGAGCAAAAGTTGTTTCAGCACCGATTGCCACTCCGGTAGATAGATGGTGGGAGAGCTTTTCAGCTAGCGTCTACACCACAACAGAGAGCGATATCACGTTTAGCATTCTTGATGAAGACTATAATGTTCTTCTTTCCGATGTTGAAGACGATGACGATCTTGCTGATATCACAACCAATACTATTCGTCTACTAGCCGATCTTTCGCGTGACGATGATGACCAACATCCTGCACTGAAAGAATGGAGCATTTCCTTTAAAAACAACCCTCCGCCAGTGTTCGATGAGGATAGCTTTATCCCTGATAAAAGCGGATGGATTAACACCAATACACCAGTGTGTTCCATCAAAGCCTACGATTCCATGCCCGGATTAAATATTGAGTCTGCACAGTATAAAATAACGTATCTTTCAACAACAAATAAACAAGAGACAACTGAGTGGATTGCAGCAAATTGTACTGGAATAGTTGGATCGAAAACAAACGAAACGGTAACAGCAAATATTTCTTCGTTAAATATTAGTAAAGATATTAAACAATTGAAAACTATTGAAATTTATATCGAAGATCTTGCAGGAAACACAGCAATCTTTGCACCTGAAGACGACTTTAAGATGGATACCAAAAAGCCATCATCATCCCTCTATGATACAGAAAGCTTCTCAGCAAAGTATCATGAACCCGTTGTCATAACTGCAAATGCAAGTGACACAGGCACCAATCAAAGCGGCGTAAAAACCGTAGGATTATATTATCGCATGAACGGCGGAGACTGGATGTTATATGAAGCAGTTTCATTGCCATATGGCTGGTTATTTTCAAGTGACCTGAGTACAACATATGAATTTTGTACTGCTGCAACCGACCGTGCGGGAAATGTAGAAGCCTTGCCAACTACTGGAGAACTTGAATTTTTGTATGACCATAAAAAACCAAATGAACCAGTATTTGGAAACAAGTCATTATACCGCTTTAGTGATGTACCGCAGTTCTCTGGTGACCGGAGCATTTCATTTAGTGATGATTATAGTCTCCAGACAATCGAATATCGCCTGAATTTCCATAGTATCAACAACTGGACACTTGTAGAGGAGGATATCAATAGTAAAACATACAAAAAATCGTGGGAATTGACTCAAGATGATTTTGATGTGATGATAGAAGATGAAGAATATCTGCTATACTTTAAAGTGACTGATGTTGCAGGTAACGAATACATCAGCACGGAAGAAGAAGCACTCATTATTATTAAAGATCTTACTGCATCATCTTCATACCTAGACCTCTCTGACTTTGAAGAATTTCATTGGGACCAATCATTCAGCATCTCTGCAGATGTCTCCGATGACGATGTTGAGCTTGTCGGATTATACTATCGATATTCATCGAATAACCAAGATTGGAGCGCATGGCAACAATACGGTGGCGACCGTCTTCATGCACCATTTACCTGGGACTTTGTCGCAGAAGAAGGAAGTGGATATTATCAATTTAAAACCATGGTTGAAGATACCGCAGGAAATGTCGGAGAATCAGCACCTGAGCTTGTTGAGGTTACGTTATTCCCCATGGTGCAACTTATTGTAGCCGTGGTGCTGGCAATGATCTTATTGATTGTCAGCGTCTACTGCATCACTGCTATTAGAAAGAAAACAACCTAGGTGTTCTTGTCATCTGCTTGATGGGCAGGATATCGTGCAAATAATTCTTTGATAAGAATATCAATACCTGTACCGTCATCACAAGAAATGCTCAAATTACCAGAAGAGCTGTTTTTAATGTCGCCCTTATTTTCGACAACAAGTACAGACGCTTTAGGAAAAAGATGATGAACTTGAGCGAGAAGTTGGTGTTGATCGTTTAATGAGTACCCGCAGGTTTCTGAGGGATCTAAGACAAGCAAGATAATGTCAGCAAGGTGCGACAATGCTGCTATTGCCTGTTTTTCAATATCATTTCGTTTTTCGAGAGGGCGATCAAACAGACCGGGTGTATCGATGAGTTGAAACTGTTTGATGACATAATGATCGGTCTGTTTCATGTGACCGACGTAAATATCCTTTGTTGTAAAGGGATATTGAGCAACTGCCGGTTTGGCAGAAGAAAGACGCCGCAACAGTGAAGATTTTCCCACATTAGGATATCCCGCAATTACCACTGTAGGAATGTCTTGAACGGTTGGAAATGTTTTCAAGATTTTTTGTGCCTCCGCAAGAATCTGTAATTCAGCATTAACTTGTTTGACGACGCTTGAAATTCTTCCCTGGATTTCATATTGCTTCTGTTTGAGAAAGTCAATGTTTTTTGATTTTGTAAGAGATTTTAGTTGTGAGGTTTGAATGCGTTGGCATGTTTTTCGTGCCCAATCCACCGCACCAAGTGCTTTTTTCAGTTTATTGCTATCAATTTTAATATCGATTAGATCGCGATAGAAGGGATGAAGAGTATCAATAGATGGAAATTTTTTAACGTAAGTTTCTAACGGAGAAACTATGGTAGCGACAAACGACTCCGTTCGTGCAATAATGGTCTTTTTCATTCTGTACGTGGCGTCTCTATCCATCATTTGAATCTTTTTCGACCTCTTGAATGCTCGGTCTATGAGTTCATCTGCTAGATCGATTGTAGGGAGTTTTCTAAACATAGAAACTGAAGAGCTTTATGTGCTTGCCATAAATTAAGCTGTCGCTAAACTGTCACTCACTATTCTTTCATTGAATCGATACTCATAAATAAGTAATTGCCATTCCAGCTACCAATAAATAGGTAGGATGTTGAGCACCATTATTGACGAAGGATACATTTTGTCAAATAAATTCAGACGCGTCATCTTTGACGAACTATCTTCAGGAGAAAAAGACTTGCAACACATCATCAAAAAGCATCGCCTTATCAAGAGAGTCGCCCAACATATTATCGATGAATTTATATCGGGTGGCATCGTCACCAAAAAAGGCAGTTTATTTTATCTTACGGAAGAAGGAGAAAAATTAGCAACAAAGATCTAAAACAAAGGGGGAGATCATCATCATGAAGCCATATTTATTACAAACACTCAAAGAGCTGGCGTTACTTGGAGCAATGAAAAATAAAATTGAACTTTCCTCCTTTGAACTGGCAAAACAACTCCAATCTAGCCAGCAAACAGCCTCCCGATATCTGCTTGAGCTTGACACTGAAGGAATGATCACCAGAGAGCTAGGTATAAAAAAGCAACTCATACAACTCACCGAGGCGGGGGCTGATGCCATCCGTCAAGAATACAGCCAGTATCAACAAATTTTTGAACTGACCGATAAAATTCAGTTTAAAGGACATCTTGTTTCTGGCATGGGCGAGGGGCGATATTACACAGAACAACAAGGATATGTTGAACAATTCCAGAACAAGTTAGGATTTAAACCGCATCCAGGAACGCTGAACGTAGAAATCAAGCACGTCGAGCGAAACAAACTTCGAT
>JAFGDG010000126.1 GCA_016932245.1 Thermoplasmatota archaeon | reverse complement strand
TCTCAGGATGGTCATGGGATGTTGCCTTTGCTATCTTATACTATCAAAGATTCTATTCTGATAAAAATATTTAATCTTGCTTTTGCACTGGTGATAGGGTTATCACTTTTTGTGTTAGGTTTGTAATGTAAATCATTTCTACTCATATCAGATAAATGATTGAATTCTAATCACGTATGATAATTTCAAGTGTATATCAATATTTTGACAATATAAATTTATTTCTCAATAATTGATTTTTAAAAAATATGATCTACTTTTCCTTTTTCAATGGTATAACAATAGCGATCCTATCCCCATCTTTCATCTCTATTTCCCATTTGATAGTATCCCCTTCACTTAGTTTAAGAAAACTAACAATTGCTTTTGGTACAGTCTCCCGGAAGAAGATGGGGAATAGAAACTACATGTAGGATAAAGAAACATTCTTATCTACCAAAGACAACGTCAAAGAACTATTTGATACGGTTTTTTTACTTTATGTTCTCAGTATTATTATATAATTTGTGGATTTTAGCTGATATTTTGATATGGCTTGCTTTGTTTGGTGTTGTAAAGGAAGATCATCTGGTTACCTCGAAACTCTTTGGGACAATACTATATACCATTGATCCTGGAGGAGGGTAACAAGTATGTTATCTGGTCTATTATTCAGTCTTTTTGTTTAGTTTTGAACAGAAGTATATCACAATTTTTTTACTGATTTTAAGGAGTAATTTATCAATTTTCTATATTTTTATTATTGATCTACTTCTGTAAAAACATGTTGATAGTAGAATTCGCTACGAAGTGGTCGTTTCTGTATCTACTTTCGGAGGTACTTGCTGCTGAAAAAGCTTTTTATAGGTGCCCCACATTCCAACGTTTACATTCCTTAGAGAAATCTATCGATGAATGCTTCGAAAGGAGGCTAAAATATGGCGATGTATGTAAGATTTCAAACACCAAAAGAGGTACAAGATTTAGCCTATGATCTTGTTGAGAAAGCACGAGATAACGGAAAAATCAGCAAAGGCGCAAATGAAACAACAAAGCAAGTTGAACGTGGACAAGCAAAACTTGTGGTCATGGCTGAAGATGTTTCGCCAGAAGAGGTTCTTGCCCATATGCCGATTCTCTGCGAAGAAAAAAACATTCCTTATGCCTATGTTCCTAGCAAGGAAGAACTTGGTAACGCTGCAGGATTGCATGTGCCAACTGCTTCCATAGCTATTGTCAATATGGGAAAAGACAAGGCAGGAATCGAAAATATTGTGAAAAAAATTGAAGGCTTGAAAAAACAGGGTTAGACACATGATAGAAGGAACTCCTTGTGAAGTGGTAGAAATTATCGATCGTACCGGTATGGCTGGTGAGGCGTCCCAAGTAAAAGTACGAGTTCTTGATGGTATTGACAAGGGAAAGATTATCACGAGAAATGTCATCGGCCCTGTTCAGCTTGGCGATATTCTAATGCTTAGTGAAACACAACGAGAAGCAAGACGTCTTGGTGGACCGCGGTAGAGGTAATAGATATGGTCGAACGAAGGTCATGCTCATTCTGTGGAACAGGTATCGAACCGGGTACAGGAAAAATGTATGTGAAAAAAGATGGAACGGTGCTCTATTTTTGCAAAAATAAATGCCAGAAGAACATGCTCGATCTCAAGCGCATACCTCGACGAACTGAGTGGAGCAAGCACTATTCAAAAAGTAAGTAGCAAGTACCGTGTCAAGATGTTTCTTAGAGTGTTACTCAAGAGCAAACTATAATTTATATAATTTGTACACTATGCCACATAGTACTAGAAAGTAATGGAGGAACAAGTATGGGGGACATTACCATTAAAACGATTGAGATTGAAAAACCTGAAGATATGAATTTTATACTGGGGCAAAGCCATTTCATCAAATCCGTTGAGGATTTGTATGAGGTCATGGTAAATGCCGTACCTCAAGCAAAATTTGGCATTGCGTTTTGTGAAGCCAGTGGCGCTTGTAAGGTGCGCAGTGAAGGAAACGATCAGGGATTACAGAAACTCGCTGAGAAAAATGCTCTCTCAATTGGCGCTGGACATTCATTCGTCATCTTTATGAAGGAATGTTTTCCTCTCAATGTGCTTAACGCTATCAAGGCAGTTCCTGAGGTGTGCTCAATCTATTGTGCAACGGCAAATCCCACAAAGGTTGTTGTTGCAGAAGGAGCATTTGGCAATGAAAAGGGACGAGGCATTATTGGAGTAATTGATGGATATACGCCTAAAGGATTAGAGAATAAGGAAGATATTGCTTGGAGAAAGTCGTTTCTGCGCAATATAGGCTATAAACGTTAAAAACCATGTTTGCCGACAAGCGGTACAAAGGCACAACCGCCTAGATCTGTTTCGGCAATAGCGGCCCCTTTTTTTTCGATGCGTTTGAGCGTGCAAACCATTCTCCCAACAGGTATGAGAAGCTTTCCCCCATCAACAAGTTGATCTATAAGGGGTTGTGGAATATCTGGTGAGGCACAGGTAACATAGATACGATCATAGGGGGCATATTGTGGCAATCCTTCTGATCCATCGCCCTGCTCAACCAGCACATTAGTAACCCCTGCTCTTTTGAGGTTTTCTTTTGCTTGGTTGGCAAGGGATGCATGACGTTCAATCGTGTACACACGACCAGTAGTTTCAACCATGTGTGCAACGATTGCGGCATGATATCCTGATCCCGCGCCAATTTCTAAAATAGTCTGATGAAAGTGGATGTCAAGTGCTTCGCACATAATCGCCACCATGTGCGGTGCAGAGATGGTTTGTCCATGACCAATTTCCAAGGGCGTATCTACATATGCTTGATCTTTGAGCGCGTCTGGCAAAAAGACCTCTCGAGGAACAGATAAAAACGCCTGTTCTACTGCAGGCAAGGTAATTCTTCCCTGGTGTTTCAAGGTTGATACTAAACGCTCTCGTCTATCTCGATACATGCGGTCGTATCACAAATATCATTCACTATATAACAATGTGCCCCTCTCGATTTACAAGTATAGTTTTTATATCGTCAGTTGTTTCCTGCGTTATAGTATGAAGAAACGAGCAGTTGTTGCCCTTGGAGGAAATGCCTTAATCAAAAGAGGCCAAGATGGCAACATTTATGATCAATTTGACAACACCAGAGAAGCCTGCGACTCCATCGTACACATGATAAAAAAAGGGTGGGAAATAGTTGTCACTCACGGAAATGGCCCACAAGTCGGTGCCATTCTCCTGCAAAATGATTTAGCAAGGGACATCACGCCGCCCATGCCTCTGGGTATTTGTGTTGCCGAAAGTGAAGGATATATTGGATATATGATTCAGCAATGCTTATCAAATAAATTAAAAAAAGCACGGGTAGAAAAACCAGTCGTTGCCCTGATTACTCAAGTATTAGTCGATAAAGATGATCCTTCCATCATACACCCTACCAAGCCCATCGGGCCCTACTACGACGATGAGGAGGTAAAAGAAGTGGTGGAAGAAGGATATCAAGTTACCCAACAACAAGACGGGTGGCGGATTGTTGTTCCCTCCCCCGATCCTAAATCAATTGTCGAGGGAGATATCATCAAAAATTTACTTGAGGATGGTACCGTAGTCATTGCCTCTGGGGGAGGAGGCATGCCAGTTATCGAGGAAGAGGGGTGGGGATTAAATGGTTTGGAGGGAGTCATTGATAAAGATTTGGCATCTGAACGTATTGCTGAAGCAATTGATGCTAAACTCTTGATGATATTAACCAATGTAGACTATGTGTATATTCATTACAACACACCACAGCAACAAGCACTAACAGACGTATCTCTCAAGCAAATAAAAACATACTACGAGCAAGAACAGTTCCCATTAGGGAGCATGGGACCAAAAATTCTTGCAGCCATTCGATTTTTAGAACAAGGAGGAGAACGAGTTATTATCTCCAGTGTCAAAAAGGGCTGGGATGCATTTCAAGGCAAAACAGGAACCCATATTACCTAACCGTGTTTTTATTAAACCCTTATGTATATCGCCTTTTTAACTATGGACGCTTCATTAATCGAACAGCAAATCAAAGATATCGAAGAGG
The DNA here is from genome assembly GCA_016932245.1 of Thermoplasmatota archaeon. Lineage (GTDB taxonomy): Archaea > Thermoplasmatota > E2 > DHVEG-1 > DHVEG-1 > JAFGDG01. The sequence continues at coordinate 2,142 of JAFGDG010000126.1, read as the reverse complement.
AAATATTCAATACTCAAAAAAATAAGGCAACAGAGCACCACATTGGTAAACTCAAGGCAAAGCTTGCCCGCCTGCGTGAAGAAGTTGACAAACGCAAAAGTGCGGGTGGCAAAGGCAAAGGGTTTTCTGTTAAAAAAACGGGAGATGCCACTGTTAGCCTTATAGGCTTTCCCAGTATCGGCAAAAGTACCTTGCTCAATCAATTGACTGATGCTAAAAGCAGAATTGGCGACTACGAATTTACCACGCTTGATGTCATCCCTGGCATGATGAAATATAATGGCGCTCAGATTCAACTATTGGATTTGCCGGGGTTAATCACCGGAGCGTCAAAAGGAAAGGGGCGAGGCCGTGAGATTCTTTCTGCCGTAAGAAATGTCGATTTGATTTTATTTATGATTGATGCACAGCATGAGAGACAACTCCAGCTGATGGCACAAGAATTGCAGATGGCAGGTCTTCGATTAAATCAGCACAAGCCTGATGTGATTGTAAAAAAAACGGGACAAGGCGGTATTACTGTTGCCTCAACAATATCCCTCAATCATCTTGACGAAGACCTAATAAAATCAATTGCCTCCGAGTATGTAATTAATGCTGATATTATTGTACGGGAAGACATTACTGAAGATCAACTGATTGATGTCTTTGTTGAGAATCGAGTCTATGTGCCTGCAATAGTAATTATCAATAAAGAAGATGTAGTAAGTAAGGAAATTTTAAAGAAAAAAATTCACACTATCGACCAGCAAGGATGGAAAGTGATTTCAATTTCTGCAAAAACGGGTGCAGGAATCCCCGAATTGCGTGAAGCAATCTTTACTGAACTAAAGTTTATTCGTGTGTATATGAAACCCGTGGGGAAACAAACTGATTACAATGAGCCATTGATTCTCAAAGAAGGAAATACTATCGAAGATGCGTGCCGAAAACTGCATCGTGAATTCAAACGAAAATTCCGCTATGCGGCAGTCACTGGCCCCTCAGCAAAACATACGATACAAAAAGTAGGATTGGATCACCACTTACAAGATGGCGATGTTTTAACCATCGTAGTCTGGAAATGAATACATAGTTACTTCAATAATTGTAACAAATTATTAACAATATGTTTTGCATTGAGTTTGTATTTTTCTAACAAATCGGAAGGATCGCCACTTTCAGAAAATTGATCTTTGAGACCCATACGAACAAAGGGAAGTGCTATCCGATTCTCAGCAAGAACTTCTGCAACAGCACTGCCTAAACCACCAATAATTGAATGCTCTTCAGCAGTAATGATGGCATGTGTGTCTCTTGCAGATTGCAAGACAAGGTTGGTATCAAGGGGTTTGATTGTATGCATATCAACAACGCGTGCGCTCACACCTTTTGCTTTCAACATTCGCGCCGCCTCAAGTGCAGGTTCAACCATCGTACCACAGGCAATCACCGTAACATCCGAGCCATCATTGACTACAATTCCCTTTCCTAGCTTGAGGCTGCGAAGATCTTTTTTATCATAAATTACCGGTGCATTTGCGCGACCCACTCGCGCATACATGCCCCCCATAGTTGCAGCCATCAACTCGACAATTCTCCCAGTCTGTGGTGCGTCACTTGGTGCAAGTACCGTCATGTTCGGTAAGACTCTCATTAAAGCAATATCTTCAATCATCTGATGACTTGCACCATCTTTGCCAACACTAATACCGCCATGGGTGGCAAAAATCTTCACGTTTGCTTTTGAATAGGCAATGTCCATCCGTATCTGATCATATACCCTACCGGTAGCAAACACTGCAAAGGTACTGACGAATGGAATTTTGCCACACGACGCCAGTCCTGCGGCGGTAGAAATCATATTTGCTTCTGCGATACCCATCTCGAAAAATCGCTCGGGATACGCTTTAGCAAACATAATCGTTTTTGTCGACTTTGAAAGGTCGGCATCGAGGACGACAAGGTTAGGATATTTCTTACCTAACGCAACCAAAGTCTCCCCATAGGCATTTCGTGGATTTATCATGACTTTGGTACTCACGCCAACGCCTCCAATTTCTTTTCCATAAGTGTCAACTCATCCATGGCAAGTTTATGCTCCATTTCGTTTGGTGCAACACCGTGGAAATCAACGTTATTTTCCATAAAAGAAACGCCTTT
>JAFGDG010000125.1 GCA_016932245.1 Thermoplasmatota archaeon | reverse complement strand
TATGGGCTTAGCCGGATTTGAACCGGCGACCTCCGCCGTGTGAAGGCGACGTCATAACCACTAGACCATAAGCCCAATACTCGTGGCCTTTTGGAATAGATGTGCAGGATATATGTTTTTCGACAGGGGAAAAAAGAATGAAAAGACTTATCAATAACAACAATGTTAACCTTCATATCAGATAATCATTTCATGGGGGAAATAACTCTATGGTAAGATGGAGCCTATTCAATAAATCGAAACAAAAACAGGAAGAGCAAAGGCCAGAGGAAGATATTCAAGAAGGACCAGATGATGAAACAGCCGAAGAAGAAAAAGAACCCTTAGCACAGCATGCTGAAACATTGTATGCAAAAGGGTCAGGTTCAAAAAAATCATCATCTCAGAAAACAAAGTCATCTACGGGAGACCAACGAATCTGGAGAGATGTCAACGCTATTGAAGAAAATGTTGATTATATACACGAAAAAAAGACTGCTGCATCGTCCTCAGAAATCGACAGAACTGTTGATCGACTCCTGCAAAAGCGAAAGCGCAAATAAGAGTATTAATAAGCATTCTTTTATTGTCTATTTTTAGGTATGATGTTTCTGATAGTTGCTCATGCATAATACCTGGATGCATATGTCTCAAACGAGAGAACGATATTATGATTGCTGTTCTTCGCCTTGGGCATCGAATAAGCCGAGATAAACGGATTACCACTCATGTAGCGCTTGTTGCGCGATCGTTTGGTGCCGATGCAATTTTCATCCCTACTAAAGATGTAAAACTTGAACAAACTATTCGCTCTACATGTCAGCGTTTTGGAGGAAATTTTGATATTATAACAGGAGTAAACGCAAAAAAGATACTCAAGCAGTGGAATGGTACCATTATTCATCTAACCATGTATGGAGAGGCGGTGGAGAAAGTAATTGATATTATTGATAAAACAAAGGACGTGCTTCTTATTGTTGGCGCAGAAAAAGTCCCCCGTTATATCTATGAGATGGCAGAGTATAATGTTTCCATTGGAAATCAACCACACTCTGAAGTTGCTGCATTAGCGATATTTTTAGACAGATTTACTGAAGGTTCTTGGCAAAAGAAGCAGTTTAATGGAGCATTACGGATCATCCCCAATAACCAAGGAAAACATGTTGTATCAGAAGAGAATGAAAGAGCGTGACACCACGATGAGTATCCCGGACGAAAAAACCTGTCTTATGTTGTTGCGACAGCAGGGATGTTCTCAAAAAGTTATTTCTCATTGTCAGGCAGTACGAGACGTTGCCCTTGCCATTGCGAAACGCACAAAGGCAAATAAAAAACTCGTGGAAGCGGGGGCACTTCTCCATGATATCGGTCGTTCTAAGACACACGGAATCTTTCATGCAGTAGAGGGGGCACAAATCGCACGAGAATTAGAATTGCCAGAAGTCCTTGCTCTCATTATTGAACGCCATATTGGCGCAGGATTGCCGAAAGAAGAAGCCAAAAGATTAGGCTTACCGGAAAAAGAATACATTCCTCAGACGTTGGAAGAAAAAATCGTATGTCATGCAGATAACCTGATAGATAATTGCCACAGACAACCTATTGAAAACGAGGTGGATCGAGCACTTCGGGGCGGTCATAAAGAATATGCCGCCCGACTTATTGCATTGCATAAAGAATTAAGCGATTTGTGTGGTATCGATCTCGACTCTGTTTGAAGTCAATTGCTAGAAAACCATAAATAGGATTTCTTGGATGTAACCCACACTATCATATGCTATGGAGGAAGACAGAATATGGCAGTAACAATAGATAAAGATACGTGCACAGGGTGCGGCGCATGTGCTGACGTGTGCCCTGTTGAAGCAATAACTGTTGACGATGTGGCAACAGTTGATGCAGAAACTTGTATCGACTGTGGTACGTGTGTTGACGAATGCCCAGCGGAAGCAATAACGCTATAATTGTGTAGACATTGTTTTCTAAAAGTGTTTATTCTTTATTGCAGGGGTAGCCAAGCATGGTCAACGGCGCAAGGTTGAGGGCCTTGTCCTGTAGAGGTCCTCGAGTTCGAATCTCGACCCCTGCACTACTTGCTACTTTTTTAAATTAAGCAAAAAAATATAAAAAAAGAAAAGGAGGGGATTTTAGTATGTCGTGCTTTGTTGTGATTGTTGTACCGTTTCTTTACCCATTGCGGCAGATTGACTGTTCATATTAACCGACTGGCCAAAGACAATGCCACCGCCACTCCCTCCATCAAAGTCAATTGATAATTGCATCTCTCCTTTGGAGAACGCAGCTCTAATAATAGTTCCGATGCGGTGATCTTCGTCATCATATATTGTTACTTCGGGCATGTGAAGTTTACATGGAAATTGCGCGGCATCAACTGTTGAATAATTAATGCTGAAATTCCCCTCATCGCCGCTTGTTGTACAGGTATCTTTCCAATCTCCTTGACCGCAGGAGAATGTTACATCACCTTCTGTCCATCCAGTAACTGTACCAAAGATATGAATGGGAGCTTTCCATGGTTCTGATTCAACATAATCTTTTAACCACGTTAAATCACTTAGCAATGCCATGACGCCGTTAATAATTTCTGGATCCCCGTCCATTACATCAGCAAGCCATTCTTGCGCAGCAACAGCTGCACCGCCTATTGCAGTGATGGCAACTAGAAGTTTTTGTGCTCTATCTATGAGATTTTGGGCATATATGAAGTCTAAAAGTGCTTTTGGAAAATCAATGAAAACGATTTTCACTCTTTGGATTTTTGTGTCTATATCTAGTCTTAAAGTCTCGTATTGCATGAGGACGTCTAGTGTGTATGGGACAAAATCACCGACATAGCCTAATCGCGGTTCCGAAAACTCATAGAGTTTTTGAAATGTCAAAGTGAACGTTCCAATGATCAACGCTTTTATCCCATCTTTTATCATAACAGGAATATTTGGACGCAACAGTATCATAACAATTAATGACGCCCCGCAACCAGCAGTCAATTTTATAAGATCGGCAATAGGTCCTGGGTTGAATATCGTGTCAACAATATCTCCTGTCACATTGATGGCTTGTTTTACACCCTCCACTAGTGTGGCAACTGCATCATAAATTTGGTAAATCAATGTTTGGACACCCGTTATTAAATATTCAACTATTGCTTCCAATATCCATACGATGAGTTCGAATAGATTATCAGGCAAATCTCCTCCTCCCCCACCATTTGCTGGTATGGATGAAAGCTCCTCCATCATCTGCTGGGATCCATAAAGAATATCTCCATCCTGAGATTCAAAAACTTCCCTCATGTTTACTATCGAAGTTTCCAAATCACCTTCCAACATTGCATCGATAGTCGATCTTATGGTATCTCGAAGTTCTTTTTCTTCAACTTCTTCTAACCTGTCATATAATACATTGAGTCTCTCTTCTAAATTGGCTGCCAATGAACAAGCATCTGTTTCTTCACGTGAAGATAATTCCTCGAGAACATCTCCTTCACCGGCAACAGCAGAAAATGGTACCATCAGCATTAATATTGCAAAAAGACTTGCTATAATCACTTTCTTTTTTGTATTGTCCATACTGTTCACCTTTTATACATCTATGACTAACAATAAATGTTAGTTTATAT
>JAFGDG010000124.1 GCA_016932245.1 Thermoplasmatota archaeon | reverse complement strand
GCGGCGGGGATGACCAGCCTGCCACCTTCACGTATTGTTGTCTTCATTTCAATATCCTGCCATTTATTTCTTATTGTACCATGATTTGGCAAGGGTGGCATACAGGATTATGCATGGAATTCTAAGCGGACGCATTGGGAAGAAACGGCTGGAGGTGGCGAGAAATGCTTTTCTTCTGATTACGGGTCATGCCGGAATACTGTATAAGCAAACAATTTATTTTTCCTGGTAAATATTCATAGCATAAAAAACAATGTAATAGTGAGAATACAGGGCTTATTTGTTGAGTTGGTCACAGCTAGAGAAAAAGCCACATCTATGTTAAATAGTCATCGAAGAAATTAAATTGACGTGACAAGAACGATGACGACATTGTATAGTAAATGAAATGGTAATGTGGGAGGCGCTATGTCAACCGGAGAAGTAAACTTCCATCCTACAAAACAACTTTTTATCGATGTTCTTACAAGAGACATTTCAATCAGGGATTGTATCTTAGATCTACTCGATAATTCCGTTGATGCATATACCAATCACGGTATTGAAGAACCAAGAGATATCAAGCTCTCATTTAATGATGAATATTTTCAAATATATGATACATGTGGCGGCATCTCAAAAGATGAACTTGAAAATGAAGCGTTCAGGTTAGGCTTGACCGAAGAATCACCAAAAACAAGCACTATTGGTGTATATGGTATTGGACTAAAGAGAGCTATCTTTAAATTAGGAAAAACCATTGTCGTTGAGACAGACGATGGAATCAATTACTGCAAACTCACAATTCCTGTGGATAAATGGCTAAAAGATAAAGATAGTTGGGTATTAGACCTGGACGTAGTGAAAGAATCTTCACTTGAAGGCAGGCTTCCATATACAATCATTAATATCACTGATCTACATTACACTGCTAGAGATGTCTTTAGAACAATAGATTTCCAACGGGATATATCAGAGGATATCTCTCATTATTATTCTCTCTTCATTACTGAAAAGCAATTAGTGTTTTACGTCAATGATAACCATATCTCAGGCCATGAAATCACAATTAGGACAAATGATACAAATAAACCTGTCAAACACCAATACTCATTTGAAGGAGTAGATATAACAATCATTTGTTGGTTGCACATTGGAGATAAAGATGTAAAAACACTTCCTTCCGGGTGGAATGTCTATATGAACAAACGATTGGTAATATTTGATGACACATCGAGAGACACTGGCTGGATTGGAGAAAAACCATATTTCCCTAAATATCACTCCATATATAATCAATTCCGCGGAATTGTGTTCTTAGAGACCAACCAACCTTTGTTGTTACCGATGAACACATCGAAGAATGGTTTCAACAAAGAAAGCATGATATACAGCAATTTGCTATTGAAGATGTGCGAAACCGGCAGACCATTTATCGATTATTTAGCCAATAAGTACAATAAATCGAAAGAAATGTCGGAGGATATTGAAGAATCCTTAGAAGAAAAGATGAAAGTTGACGCTTCTACGGAAAACTCATATAAAGAGACCAGCCTCTCAGAAGCAAAATATGAAGTCACCTTTAATGCTCCGCCAAGAACAAGAAGAACGAACAAAAAAGAGGTGTCGATACAATATAAAAAGCCTAAAACAAGAGTAGATATCGTGAAGGAATATCTTGATTTATCTTCAAATAGTGATGTGGGTTCCGAGACATTTGAATATTTTTGGAATAGCGAGGGACTAGATGAGTAGTGTTGCTATAGACTCTAGCTCAGCACCTAGCTTTAAAAAAATACACTATGCGTTAAGACCGAGAAAACAAATAGAGAGAAAAATCATTGTTGATATTCTTCAAAATATGCCTCGTGTAAATGGTATCGGGATATCTGATTACACTTATACAGGTTTAGGTTCGATTCATTACTATGACTTTATTCTGTTCCATAAGTACTTAAATATTTCTGACATGACCTCAATAGATAACGCCCCATGCGTAAACCGTTTTATGTTCAACAAACCATTCGATTTTATTAACTTTGAAAACAAAAAGACTACAGATTTTTTACTCAAAATCGGATTATCCAAAGATAAACACAATCTAGTTTGGTTTGATTACGATAAACCTCTGCTTAACTACATATTTCCCCAAAAAAAGTTCGTTAGGAATAATATTATTTTTGATGATCTAAAACTGGTCACCAAAAGCAGTAAACCTTTTGACATCTTTATTATCACGATTAATGCTCATACTGCAAGTAATGCGTTGATAAATGCAGATGAAAAGTCCAGGTTTATTAGATACTTTAACAATGTTCTGTCTAATCACTATAAGCTACCTGGGAACATTGACATCAGCTGCTTTACTAGAATATTACAAAATATCATTTTAAATCATATAAAAAATAGCGAAGTAGGAAATAGAGTCAAATTCCACAAGTTGTTTTCATTCAGTTACCAAGATGGTAGTGTGATGTATACACTTGGAGGAATATATCTAGAAAACAATATGTCACCACCAAACTTCAGAAATAGATTCATATCAACCAATGAGGAAAACATTACTAATATCGATGCCCCGATTCTAACATATAAAGAGAAGCTGCACCTTGACCAACAAATCGTTAAACTATCGGACCAGATTTTGAATAACAACGAGGACGAAATGGAAAAGTTAGCAGCTAAACAATTAGGTTTTGAGATTGATTGTGTTGATCTGAAGAGTTATCTTGAATATTACAAGTACTATCCGCAATATTATGAAGGCATCCTATAGTAATGTCAACACAATACATAATAGCTGATTCGAGAAACCTTGAAGCTGAGTATCACGCGAGACAATTACTTAACGCTGATGTAATTGTTACATCGCCTCCATATTTCGATGTTAAGCGTTATGATCAGACCGATGGGCAAATAGGATACAAGCAAACTTACGAGGAATACCTTACAGATACAGTTTCCGTTATTCAGCAATGCTACAATGTATCTAGTCAGCATGCGACCATGTGGCTAGTGGTAGACACAATACAAAGAAACCATAGCTTACTCCCTATTCCGTTTGACATCAATAATAAGCTTTCAGAAAAAGCTCTCGTAGAACACCTTCATACTTGGGTTCTACGAGACGTAATAATATGGAACAGAACAAAAAACATCCCTTGGAATTGGAAAGGCCATCTAAAACATGAATTTGAATATATCTTGATGTTTTCTAAAGACAATGAATACAAGTACTATCTTGATAGATTAAGACAAAACGGATACAACAGTGAATGGTGGAAGTCTTATCCGGAAAGATACAGTTCTGGTGGTAAACCACCTTCCAATATCTGGGAATTCATGATACCAACTCGCGGGTGGGGTAATGGATACCAACAACACTTGTGCCCTTTTCCTTTTCCTTTGGTTGAAAGAATACTCTTATTATCATCAGATGAAGGAGACTATGTACTAGATCCATTTGCAGGATCAGGTTCCGTTTTAGCTATGGCAGAGCAAATGGGGAGAAATGGAATAGGGTTTGATATCAGCCAAAAATATAAAGATAGTTATGAATCTAAGGTACGTGTTGGAGCAAAACACCATTGGGAAAATAGGGTTGTAGAAATTAGTAACGAACAAAATAAACTCAACCAGTTTCGTTCTTTGAACCAAAGGCTAAGAAAAATAAAAGCTGGTATAAAGCTGGGGAAACTAGCAGCAAATGAAATACCAAATGTATCCACGATAACACTCGCACTTGATCAACCTGATAATGGCTTAGAAGTAATAGTGTTTTTTCAAGGAATAACAGACATTCCGGATATCCAAAAGGTCACAAAAAAAACAAGCATTGATTTTGGGTTAAATATCACACTTAAGTTTGCCTCGATAAATGATAATTCCTTCAAGTCAGTGTCATCTAAAGTATTTTATGCGTATAAGGCAAGCCAGATATACAAGTACTATGAGCAAACCTCTGTAGCAAGTATACTTGAGCAAAAGAGAAATAGTGTACTGCTTTCAGACATTAGTGTGAATATAGAAGATCCATCTGTTTTCATTAACCCCGTGGGAAATATGACATAAACTGACAAATAGTGTTTCTCACCCCCTCCCCTGTTCTGCCAAACTGGTTGTGGCGGAAGTCCGTTGGGGGAGAACGACCTCACCTCTCGTTTCCGATTCTCTACGTTCATGCGGAATCTTCGACTTTCCAATTCCGCTGGCATTTCGAGTTCCGTTTTACTCATCAGTATAGTCTACCCCTCATCCTATCCTTCTCCCTCAAGGGGAGAAGGGAAAAGGAGTGACCGTTTCCGATTTACTCCGTTCATACGGACCTGCGGGCGGGGGCGGAGAGGGGAAAAGGCGCAGACGACCTCACCTCTCGGTCTCCTTTTTCCGATTCCGCCGGATTATTCCGGCTCCATGCGGAACCTGCGGCCGTCGACTGAGAGGAGACGATTGATTGGTGCTTTAGTTGATTATCGCTTCACGTTCCCCTTCTCTGCCAGCGGAGAAAGCCTGTCCCGTGCCCTGTCCCGTACTGGATACGGGATTGATACGGGAGGGTTAGGGGTTGAGGTCGCGATTTTTTGGCTCTTGCAGCAAAGATATCGTCGAGGAGACGATTGAATGGTGCTTTCGTTGATTGTTGCTTCAAGTTCCCCTTCTCTGCCAGCGGAGAAGGGGTTAGGGGTTGAGGTCATAATTCATCAGTCTTGCGGCAAGGCCATCATAGTAGTACACCATGATGGATTCCAGCCTGCGCTGGAAAGACGAATTTGTAAAGATGCGCGGGGATTTCATCCCCGCGCACCACGTCAAGACAGGAGCAGACTCGCGGTGGGTGAAACCGGTTGCGTACGTGCTGCGGCACATGCATTCCAACGGCAAAACACAGTACAATACTGTATGGCTGACTGAATAAGGAAGGTAACCGCCCATGAACATCTTCACGCTCAAGAAACTGTTCTTTGCCGCCCTGCTTATCACGTTATTATCGCTGGCTGTCTTTACCGGCGGCTGCGACGTGATAACGGGTGCCCAGGCCAGTTATGAAGAGGCGATTGCGACTGCCCGTACGGAGCTATGGAAGGGCATCAACCAGGGAACCGCCAGCAGCGGTGCGGCGGCGATCATGGACGGCGGGAAAATCGTCTACGTTGAAGGCTTCGGCATGGCCGACCGCGCTAAAAGCGTCCCGGTGGACAACAACACGCTGTTCAACATTGGGTCCATCAGTAAAGTGTACGTGGCTGCGGCCATCATGATACTGGTGGATGAAGGCAACGTGGCGCTGGATACCCCGGTCACCCACTACCTGCCGGATTTCACAATGGCGGATGAACGGTATAAGGATATTACCGTCAGGATGCTG
>JAFGDG010000123.1 GCA_016932245.1 Thermoplasmatota archaeon | reverse complement strand
TTGCTAGAGCATTTAATGAACCCCAATGACCACCGTAGATAAATTCATTCCAGATAAACTCTGAATATTTCATGTGCGTTTCACTTTTTACTGTTCTATATTAATGATTTACCATTATTTAAATAATTTTGTTATTATAAATATTATTTTTGTTGTGTAACCTTGGGTGTCATTCCTTAGCGGGACTGACGATAGAGATTGTAGAAAATCAAAGAGCTGGCAGTATGATAAATTAAAAAGCATTTAAAATATAAAAAAAGCTTAATTTTCTGGCAATCTTGATAGATCTAGCAATAGAAAATACAATGGGCCAGGCCTGAATTGAACAGGCGATCTCCGCGTTGTAAGCGCGACGTCATAACCACTAGACCACTGGCCCCGTGGGCATGCACAATACACTGTGTATTTTAGTACTTTACTGTAAAATAAGTTCATGCAACTCTTGTTGAACCTTGATTAGAAGCACAGTGGGGCCTTAAAAACGTGAGATATTTGAGGACTGATCCGAAGAAGAAAACTCATTTTCCTCTGATAGTTTTTCTTCCACCATCTTTCTGGTGGCACGCTCAAGTTCAGTCGCCTCCTGTTTCACGATATCAAGCATGCCCATAATCGAAACAATACCAATCTCGTGGATATACCGGCGACATACATTCATCAAATCTCGATGGAGATCTGCTTCAAGGGCTTTATATTCTGCAAGGGTGCGATTGGGAGATTCGTCTGGTAGCATACAATACTCTCCAATACCATAATGGCTTTCCCTTTAAAAGAGTATGTCAAAACATATAAAATAACTCCATCGATTGCATCAACCGCACACATAAGGATGCAGAGCATGATAAGACCACATACTCTCTATAAACTGCTCCATGAGGCATTTGGCAATCAGCACTGGTGGCCCATGGATAAATCCTATCACCGGCGTCACCACACAGACCCTCGCTTTGAGGTTGTAGTCGGTGCCATTTTGACACAAAATACGGCATGGCCAAATGTAGAAAAGGCACTTGACAATCTTAAACAAAGCCGCGTTCTTGATGTAGAGAATCTGGCAACCATGGACCGGGAAGAACTCTGTCTCTTAATCAAACCATCAGGGTTTTTCAATCAAAAAGCAGAACGCCTCGGCAAGCTCTCAGCATATCTCTCCACAACCTATCAGGGGGACCTCGATGTCTTTTTTGCCAGAGACCTTCATGAAATCAGAGCGGAATTGCTTTTCTTATCTGGTATCGGTCCTGAGACCGCTGATTCTATTCTCTTGTACGCAGGCAATCTTCCTATTTTTGTTGTTGATGCGTACACAAAACGATTATGCGCCCGGTTACCGTTGCCGATACCGCTTACCTATGATGAAATTCAGCAGTACTTTGAAAAAAATCTCCAAACGCACTATCCTGCCCATCAACTCTCATCGATATACAACGAGCTTCATGCTCTCATTGTAACCTTGGCAAAACAGCATTGCAGGAAAAAACCAGTCTGTGAACCTTGTCCGTTAAAAATGCACTGTGCCTTTGGTCCATAACTACTTGAGCAACTCAGTCACTTTTTGACTGACTACTTCTGCAGGAATGTCAGGAAGAGAAATCAGTTGTGTCTTACCCAGTTGTCCTTTGCCCGACAATTTCATGGTGATGAACCCTGCACTTTCAACATCTTTGAGATAGTTCCAAAACATCGTATGGGACCGTGGTTTTTCGGCATACTCTTCACAAGTAATTGCATATGTTTTCTCGACATCGCCGGTATTGACATAGGCAGTCCCATCTTTTTTTAACCGCTTTGCAATGGCATGCAGCGTCAATAATTGATGACGATCAAGATTGCGTAATTTTGATTCGGTCACCACTGAATACGTTTCTGCTTTTGCCGCCCGTACATGTTCGGGAGTTACCAATTGTACATGCTGATGATCCGCAGCAATACCTGCATTCCACAATAGCTCAATAGCAAATCGTGCATCGCCCCATTCTGACGCAATGTCTGCAATCAAATCAAGACACTCCTCATCAACAGTGTTTGCATGAAACGCAAGCTGTACTCGTTGAGAAACAATATCATAGAGTTCATTTCTGGCATATTTGTCCAGTGGCAAGACGTTGTTTCGTTTGAACGTGCTTAATGCTGAGGCGTCAAGCATAGATACGATATCTTTCTGTGAAATTAAAAGTAAAGAAATGGAACATTTTTCTTGCTGCCCTTCATCCGAGAAACGAGTAAGCATATAGATAAGATTTGAACCACTTTTCTTTAACAATGCATCAGCTTCATCTAAGACAAGCAACAATTGTGCATTTCGTTTACGAAGTTGCTTTCGGAGTACTTCCATCATTTCTTGGACAGAAAAGCCGCGGTCGGGGAACCGAGGATCAAAATGATTGAGAATGCCAAGTAGCGTCATAGCATCAGACGATCGTTTGCGACAATTGATATGCACGTATTCGATTATGGTGCCCTGCCTTCTCGCAGTCGCGGTAAGCGACCGGCAGAATGTTTTTGCCATGACCGTTTTTCCTGTTCCAACAGGCCCTTTGATAACAACGTTTTGAGGGATATTTGAGAGCAGGGGTTTGAACATCTGGGCCAAAAATCGAAGTTGATCATCTCGATGAACAAGCTCTTGTGGTACGTAATCAAAGTCAAGCGCCTCAAGATTACTGATAACGGACGATGATCTCAGCTCATCT
>JAFGDG010000017.1 GCA_016932245.1 Thermoplasmatota archaeon | reverse complement strand
TTATCCATACTAACGATGAAAGATGGAAAATAGAAAGAATTATATATAATATAAGAGAATATTTATTACTGCCTCTTTATGAACAAAGTAGTATGACATAAAGCAAAGAAAGGGAAACGCATGACAAAAAAAGTAGCTGCCAAAAGAAGTATGGTGATTAGTGTCATTTTTTTACTCGTTATTAGTATGATTCCAACTGTGCTTTCGCAATCATTACCAGAGGGCAAGACTGAAGACTGTCTCCTTAGAAGCAGGGAAAGGGCTCCATTGCGTTTTCGATGGAACGCCCGAGAGATCACCATTCAATTTACAGAACATATTACCAACAACGGAAATATAACAAAAAATGTCACCACATATCTTGCCCAGCCACAAACTCTGTATAAGCAGGAGATCCATGGTCCAATCGTCTATTCTCCAACGCCAGATGGATTCAAAACCGATAGATGGGGGCAAGTAGCCGCCCATTACAATCACATACTTGCACCTAATGAGTCTGTGACGATATCTTGGGAGCTCAATGCTACGCTCTATGCGGTACAATATATTCTTTTTCCCTGGAGAGTGCGAGGAGAGATACCTCAAGAAATCATCGATCAATACACGGTTGACGATGAGTTTTACAAGATCAACGACCCCTACATCCAAAACATAACAAAAGAGGTTATAGGAAAGGAACAAAACCTATTACGTAAGGCAAAAAAGTTGCACAACTATGTCATTAATCACTTAGAGTATGTTTTAGATGACGTCTGGGATGATGCTCCAACAGTGCTCAAACGAGGCAACGGATCATGTTCAGAATATTGTTCTGCATACATTGCATTATGTCGTGCCGCTGACATCCCTGCGCGATATAAAGGAGGGACCATTTGTAAGAAAGAGGCCCCTTACGAAGATCGGGTGTACCACAGAATTGCCGAGATATATCTCCCATCATATGGATGGGTACCCATCGATGTGACGTATGATGACTATACAAAACTGTTTAAATATGCGAACTTTGGATCTGATAACAACAACCTCTTTATCTTTTCTGTTGGAGGTGGTTCCTCCGAGTATTTAGATTGGAATTATCATCACTGGCACGAAATATCACCTTCACCAGAAAACATTGATATTACTAAATCTGCAACATGGCTACGATGGGAAAAAACAAAAACAATACGCGTACCTTTCTTTTCATAAACGAGCTGTCTGGTTGCCCGTACTTGAGATAACCTCAATCTTTATAAGGAAAAATTCTTTGACCACTACAGGATTACACTGAACTTTGTGGAGAAAAACCCATGGCGTCATATGATCAACAAGCGCTAGAGAAAAAATGGCAACAGCAGTGGCAACAGTCAAAGATTTACCATTTTGACCAAAAAAGCACAAAAGAACCCTATAGCATCGATGTACCACCACGATACGCATCAGGCCCGCTGCATGCAGGTCATGCGGTGCATTACACCCACATTGATTTTGCCGCCCGGTACAAGCGCATGCAAGGATACAATGTCTTTTTCCCCTTGTGTTTTGATGTTAATGGCATTCCCATTGAAGAACGAGTAGAACGACAGCTTGGCATTACCCGTAAGGACATTGACCGGCATAAATTTACCAAATTGTGTTCGGAGTTTGCAGAAAAAAATATCAAAACCATGACGGACCAGTTTATCATGCTTGGAGAAAGCATGGATCCCAGCATCTACTATCAGACGGATGCAAAGTATTATCGCCGTCTCACGCAAATTTCGTTTATTAAATTATTCAAAAAAGGGTTGATTTATAAAGGAGAATTTCCGGTTAATTGGTGTCCCCGATGTATGACCGCGATGGCCGATGCTGAAGTGACCTATAAAGATAGAACAACCAAACTCAACACCATCAAATTTTATTTTAAAGAACAGCCGTCCGAGCACCTGCTCAAATTCCATGGGATCGGAAAAGATAACAAGGGCATCTATGTAGAAATTGCTACTACTCGGCCCGAGATGCTTCCGTCATGTCAAATTGTTGCTGTTCACCCGACCGATGAGCGTACCCCGTGGCTTGTAAATCAAGTGTTGGTGGTTCCGGTATTTGAGAAAGAAGTAAAAATCGTTGAAGACGAGGCTGTCGACCCTGAGTTTGGCTCTGGCATTGTCATGATTTGTACCGTGGGAGACAAGGAAGACTTGAACTGGGTGTTCAAATACAAGCTTCCCCTTGAAATGAGCATTGATGAAGAAGGCTGTATGACCGCTATTTGTGGAAAATATCAAGGGAAGTCAATCGAAGAGGCACGAAAAGAAATTATCCAAGACATGAACGCAGAAGGTCTTCTTATTAAACAAGAGCCTCTCGAGCAAAATGTTGGTGCCTGTTGGCGGTGTAAAACCCCTGTTGAGTTTATCAATGCGGAACAATGGTTTTTGAAAACAACCGAGTTTAAAGAGCTGGTGCTCAAGGCCAGCAATGAGATGAACTGGTTTCCAGAATTTATGAAAATCAGATTGGAGGATTGGGTCAACAGTCTTGAGTGGGACTGGGTTATCTCGCGTCAGCGGTACTTTGCTACCCCCATTCCATTATGGGAATGCAAAAAGTGTAACGAAGTGGTTCTTGCCAAGATTGAAGATTGTTACGTGGACCCAACCATAGACAAACCACCTGTTGAGAAATGCCCGCAATGTGGCGGAAAGCTGACGGGGTGTGAGGATGTGTTTGATACCTGGATGGATTCCTCAATCTCTCCCCTTTACAATACCTTTTGGTACCGAGATGATGAGAAATTCAAACAATTATATCCTATGTCTCTACGCCCTCAAGCACATGACATTATTCGTACCTGGGCGTTTTATACTATCTTGCGATGTACGCTTCTAACAGATCAAAAACCCTTTGACAACATCATGATGGGTGGATTTATTCTCTCAGAAGATGGGACACCTATGCATGCAAGTTTGGAAAACGTTATTGACCCGCTCAACGTCATTGATGAGTACGGCTCTGATGCATTCCGCTGTTATGCCGCAAGCTGTGCGCTTGGCGAAGACAATCCCTTTCGAACAAAAGATGTGATTCGTGGCGTGCGCCTACTACGAAAAATATGGAATGTGGAACAATTCATCAGTATGATTCTTAAGGAGAAGAAGCCGCAAAAACCAGCATTACAAGACATTGACATCTGGATGTTATCAAAATATAGCAAACTCGTGAACAAATGCACGGAACAGATGGATCGATTTGACTATTCACAAACCATGAAAGATATCGAGTACTTCCTGTGGCATGAACTGGCAGATCACTATTTAGAGATGGTGAAAGAATCGCTGAAACAGAACAACCATGCCGAAAGCATCTGCTATACACTCCATACAATTGGGCTGGGCATACTCAAGCTTTTTGCTCCGTTTTTTCCGCATATCACTGAAGAGTTGTATCATCTTCACTACAAAAGAGGTGAACACAACGAGAGCGTTCATCTTTCTTCTTGGCCAGAACCGGAGTGCAGTGATGACGTAAAAGAACGAGCAGGGGAACTGGTCAAAACCTATATTGCTCAGGTTCGTTCCTGGAAAAGTGAGCAAGGCATGGCCCTCAATGCACCGTTGCCTTCTTCTGCAACCTATGCGCCTGCTGCCATTATCAAGCAATTACAGCCCAGTGCAGACATTATCAAATCCACCCTAAAATATCCTGACACTCACACCTTTATCGCAGGAAAGCCAACCATCGAAGAAACCATCCAAGAAGTACGCCCCAATCATGCTAAAATCGGTCCCCTGTTTAAAAAAGAAAGTAAGGCCATCACTTCATGGATAACAAAGAATCAAGATAAACTGATTTCCAAAATTCAGAAAAAGGGCGATGTTTCCTGGTCCGACATTCCTCCTGCAAAAGAAGCAGCCAATCAAAAGGAGAAGCTCATTAATAACGGATATCTTCAGGTGATAAAAACCACCGGCATAAGAGGAGAAAAGAATACCACCATGCTACACTTTGATAACATCTATGTTTCCTTGGAGAGAACTCCATGAAAAAGATAAAAAAATCAACGATCAAACAGTGGCTGATAAAACTACTGGTGCTGTTCATCGTCGTGGCCATGATTCTTACGGGATTTGTAGTCATGTTTTCACAATAAAGCATTAATTTTCTCGATAGATATTTAAAGAGGATGTTTATTCAGCCCCCTCGTGATAAGTTTATGGCTGAAAAAGAACTATTGGCAAATCCAGCACCTTTGGGTCTCATGGGTTTTGGGATGACTACGGTGTTGCTAAATATTCATAACGCAGGGTTTTTTGCATTGGGATCAATGATTCTTGCCATGGGGCTCTTCTATGGTGGCCTGGCGCAAATCATTGCAGGAATTCTTGAATATCGAAAAGGAAACACCTTTGGAGTCACTGCCTTTTGCTCCTATGGCTTATTCTGGCTAAGCTTTGTAGGATTAGTGGTATTGCCCAACTTGATCCCGGGAGTAACCGCACCAGGATTACAGGCAAAAGGCGCCTATTTGTTTATGTGGGGATTGTTTACCTTTATGATGTTTATCTCCACGTTAAAGAAAAATAAAGCACTGCAGTTTGTTTTCCTGTCGTTGACGATTTTGTTTTGGTTACTTGCCTTAGGTGATTTTACCAACAATGCAACTATTACCACGATTGCAGGATATGAAGGAATCATCTGTGGTCTCAGCGCCATCTATTTAGCGATGGCTGAAGTCATGAATGAGACCTATGGAAAAGTTATCCTGCCTATCGGCGGACCAACCATAAAATAATCGTCTACGGTTCAATTAAGGTATACGAGGCAGATCCTAATCCGATCTCCTCGCCATATTTTATTTGTTTTTCGGGGTCGACGTTGTTGACTTTCTGAAAGACATCTGGTTTTGCGTTATTGACAAGATCAAGTGACGCCTTATCAATTGCTACCATATCATCGGCAACGAGAAACCCAAGGTCGGGACAGACAAGAGGACCAGCTATGGGATCGCAATCGCAGCTTCTTGAAATACGATTTACATCGTTAATATAGAGAACATCCTTCTGGTGCACACAAGCTTTTGCAGAGCATGCAAGAAGATACTGTAAATTTTTATCCTTGTTAGTTAATGCCTGTTGTTTACAATTATCGACACAAACGCCGCAGCCGAAACATTTGCGTTTACTTACCTTCCACTTTTTTTTATTGACCGTAATTGCATCAAATGGACAGACGTCAGCACACACCCCACAATAGGTACAATTTTTTTCATTATAGATTGGTTTACTTCCGTTATGCATCCATCTCTTTGTTTCTTTTGTTACCCCGCCCATGCCAAGGTTTTTAATAGCACCACCCATGCCGGTTGCCGTATGGCCTTTCACATGAGAAAAAGCAACAAGATGTGATGAGGCATGTAACGTTGTGCCCACCTCATACGTGCGCCCTTCGACCGTCACCCCAACACCCGTATCATCAATAATGACGTTACACCCCAGTTTGGTGTATCCATGCATTTTCGCCACGTTCTCATATCCTCGTTTTGTATGACGAAGACCAGGATAGGCAACCGTTGTGTCATAGAAAAAAGGAGACATACCCATGGACTTCAAATGATCGACAACGGGGCGCACAAGCGAGGGTTTTGGATAGTATTTGTTTCCTATTTCCCCCATGTGGAGTTTGAACAACACCTCATTTCCTACAAAACTCTGAAGATTAAAAAAGCCTAAGGCCGTATCAAGCTGAGAAAGGTCAGTGATATGAACGACTTTTTTCACCCTATCTTCTTCTCCCATTTTTTAACATTGAGCACCGTGCCCAGTGAGCCGCCACCTTTAATTTCCTCGCGAATGCGATTTTCATGTTCCTTCACATCAAGTGCACGATTGGCAATTTCTTGGGCGATTTCTTGAGGAACCACTACAACTCCTGAGTCATCACCGATAATCCAATCATCAGTGCGCACCGATTGATTTCCACAGCGAACTTCAGCACCAATCTCTCCTAATCCTTTGGGCTCTCCAGCATTAGAGGAAATATGACGAGAAAAAATGGGAACTTCCATCTTTACCAAATCATCCAAATCTCGTACAGCGCCATCAATGACCACACCTGCAACGCCTTGTTGCTTTGCACTCCAGGTAGCAAGCTCGCCCCAGATTGCTGTTGTACCACCATGAACATCAACGACGATCACTTTGCCCTTCGCCTGCTCAATGGCTTCGATTGGCTTTGCCCAATCCCCATCCATCGTTCGTACCGTAAGAGCCTGACCAACCATATGAAAGCCAAGTTTAATAGGCCGGATGCCCTCCATCGCACCCTGCTTATGCATTGCATCAGAAATGTTGGGAGTGGAAACTAACGAAAAGGCCTTTTTGAGTTCAGTTTTATCATATTTTTTAAATAACGTGGTATCCAACGCTTGTTTTGTAACGATGGCTTGTTTTATCTGTTTGGTCGCCTTGGTGACATCATGGGCTTTGGTAACCGCCCCTCCAACAATGATAATCTGGGCACCTGCCTTGACGACCGCTGCAACCGTTTCCGTATTCAGACCACCAGCGACGGCAACCGGAATCGAGGTTGCCTGTACGACTGATTTCAGAAGAGCAGTGGGTGTTTTGCCGTGCATTTGTTGGTCAATCCCTACATGAATACACAAATAATCGACACCAAGCTGTTCTACCTCTTTGGCGCGTGAAACCGCATCAGGTACTCCAATCAGATCGAGCATCACTTTTACGCCGTACTTGCGTGCTGATTTGACGGCGTCCGTAATCGTACTATCATCGGCAGCAGCAAGCAGACATACGACCGTTGCTCCTGCTTTTGCAGCCATCTCCGTTTCCAGCGCACCCACATCCATGGTTTTCATATCAGCAACAATCGTTTTATCTGAAAAGTGTTCCCGGAGCGTTCTAATAACATT